>CAMYND010000001.1 GCA_947259645.1 Thermodesulfovibrionia bacterium
ATTAATGAAAAAAGCGACTTTCCTTTTTTTTATCATTATTTCTCTTGTTGCCGGCTATCTGATCGGAACCCGTACAGATATATTTTCCAGCAAATCTTCCGACACTCCGTATACATATAATATACAGATGCCTCGGTCGGTGAGCGGGGAGGGGCCTGCATTTTCAGATATTGTCAAAGTTATCAGCCCGGTTGTTGCCAACATATCTACGACAAAAACAATGCGCAGCAAAAACTCTTCACCTCTGCCTGACCTCTTCGACGACAGCTTTAAGGATTTCTTTGAACCATTCAGCAGGCCCCGCAAATGGAAAGAGGAAAGCCTCGGCTCAGGGGTTGTTGTCTCCTCTGATGGATACATTGTCACTAATTATCATGTTGTGGAGAAAGCTGATGAGATCAAGGTCAAGTTGTATGATCAGCAGAACTATACCGGAAAAATTATTGGGACTGACCCAAAGACAGATATCGCGATAATCAAGATATCCGCCAAAAATCTCCCGGCCATAAAGTGGGGGGATTCAGACAACCTTCAGGTAGGAGAGTTTGTCCTGGCTTTCGGAAACCCCTATAGCCTTGGTCATACTGTTACCATGGGAATTGTGAGCGCCATCGGCAGGGCAGATGTGGGTATTGCAGACTATGAGGATTTTATTCAGACAGACGCAGCGATTAATCCCGGAAATTCAGGAGGGCCTCTCGTAAATATTAAGGGTGAGCTGGTCGGTATTAATACGGCAATCTTTTCACGGACAGGAGGTTATCAGGGAATCGGATTCGCAGTTCCGAGTAATATGACAAAATCGGTCATGACCCAGCTCATTAATGAAGGAAAAGTCACAAGAGGATGGCTCGGGGTAACCATACAAAACCTTACTCCTGATCTTGCCCGCCAGTTCGGCCTCAAGAAATCCTCCGGCGCGCTTGTTACCGATATATTTGAAGGAAGTCCGGCTGAAAAGGGTAATGTACAGCGGGGGGATATTATTCTTGAGGTAAATGGGAAGAAGATTATGAATGTTGAAGGGTTGCGCAATACCGTTGCTCAAAGCAAGGTCGGCAGCGAGGTCACGGTCAAGGTCCTGCGGGACAAGAAAACCCTTGTTCTGACATTGCCCGTCGCGGAATTTCCCCAGGACATCGCTAAAATCTCGCCTGATGCTCCTGAAGATGAAACATCAGACGAGGAGAATTCCTTTGCAGGCTTTAGTGCCATGAATCTGTCCAGGGAAATCGCCAAACAGCTCGGGCTCTCAAGAAACGAAAAAGGGGTAGTCATTGTAAAGGTGGAACCCTACAGCACCGCTGAAGAATCAGGCCTGAAAAAAGGAGACGTCATCCAGGAAATCAACAAAAAGAGGGTAAAAAGTTTAGAAGATTTCAATAAAATAGTTCATAATATCAGAAAGGGCGATACAGCATTACTCTTTATAAACAGAAGCGGGAATAAGTTTTATATAACGATAAAACCATACTCATAATAAAAGGACCATAAAATGTTACACAGGGTTATTTTCTTTCTCATTTTTGTGGCCGGTGGATACATCATCGGATTCAGAGAAGGTGTTGCGAGCCAGGGCATTCTCTGGGGCGCCGGAGTCGGTATCATCGCCCTTATCATTGAATATGTCCTGACCATGGTTGGCTTCGGCACCATTGTCGGCGGTCTGCTCGGCCTATCTATCGGGCTGTTATTTGCAAAGCTTGTCTACCTGCCCCTTAAAACAGTATTCACCAGCATGGACGGAACGTATATCGGCGTTATTTTTAATACGTTGTTCGGGTACAGCGGACTGCTTATAGGACTGCGGGCGGGGAAGGATTTTACCCTGTCCAACATAGTCCATGCATTTAAAAGCAGGGTTGAAGAAGGGCACACCAAGCTTATTGATACAAGCGTCATAATTGACGGCAGAATAGTCGAGGTGTGTGAGGCAGGGTTTCTTGAGGGCACATTTATTATCCCACAGTTCATCCTCCAGGAGCTTCAGCATATCGCAGACTCCCCTGATTCATTGCGGCGTACGAGGGGCAGGCGCGGGCTTGATATTCTTCATAAAATCCAGAAGATATCAACTATTACGGTTAAGATTGTTGACGAGGACTTCCCGAAAATCAAGGAAGTTGACGCTAAACTCGTCGCCCTTGCGCGGGTTCTTGGAGCCAAGATCATCACAAATGACTTCAACCTCAACAAAGTCGCCGAGCTTCAGGGTGTCACGGTACTGAACCTCAATGAGCTTGCAAACGCTGTTAAACCTGTTGTGCTGCCGGGCGAAAAAATGAACATCTTTATCAGGTAGACGTTGTTGTAACGAGTGTACTTCAGACCACAGCGGGGAGAATGATATTTGCCAAACTCAAAGAGGATGCTGACAAAGAAGAACTGAAGATGGCCCGGCATTGATGAAGAACACTGTAATAGCCATTGTTCCCTCAGCCGGTCTGGGGAAACGGTTTGACGCATCAGGGAAAAAGACATTTACTGACCTCAGGGGGATCCCCCTTGTTGTGCACACATTGAAGAGGCTCCAGCGGGAACCATCCATAGGCGAGATAATCCCGGTTTTCAGAGAGGAAGATATCAGCTACGGCTATGACCTCGCACGGGACCACAATCTCGATAAAATCAAACGGATCGCCGCAGGAGGTGTTGAGCGGCAGGACTCCATTTACAATGCATTAAAGCTCATAGAGAACGATGGTGCTGACTCGTGCATGAACTACCAGGTCATGATTCACGACGGTGCCAGACCGATAGTACCGGAAGGAACAATAGAGAGAATCATCACAGAGTTGAATGAACTGGACGGAGCAGCGCCGGGCATCAGGCCACGAGATACGTTAAAAGAGGTATCCGCCGATGAAGTCATTACGTCAACAATAGACCGTGATGTTATCCGGGCCATTCAGACACCTCAGGGGTTTGCATACCCCACAATCAAAAAGGCCTATGATGCGGCATATGAACAGGGGTACTATGCAACAGATGATGCTGCCCTTGTTGAGAAGATCGGGGGAAGGGTAAGAATAATCGAGGGCAGCCCCTACAATATAAAAATTACGACTCCCGAGGACTTTCATATGGTGGAACAGATACTCGCAAAGGAGATGGTCGTATCATGAGAATAGGTATAGGCTATGATTCCCACAAACTGGTAGAGGGCAGAAGACTTATCATCGGCGGCGTTGAAATCCCGTTTGTTAAGGGGCTGCAGGGCCATTCTGACGCGGACGTGCTGTGTCATGCCATAACAGACGCTATCATAGGAGCCCTGGGCATGGGAGACATCGGCAAGCATTATCCTGATACAGACAGCCAGTGGAAAAATGCCTCAAGCATTGAACTGCTTTCAAATATAATTGCGAAAATGAAAGAACAGGGTTATACAATTGTCTGGGTTGACTCAACGATAATAACGGAAAACCCTAAAATCTCCCCCCATATAGAAAGCATGAAAGACCAGATGTCCCGCGCAGGAATTCCGGCCGGTTTAATCAACATAAAGGCAAAGACAAACGAGGGTATGGGCTTTATCGGCAGGGGCGAGGGGATAGCTGCCCAGGCAGCCTGCCTCCTGAGGGAGAAGTGAGATATCTCAGGCGATCGGTTATAATAAACAGCATTTTTCATATTTGATTCATATTTCATTATTAGGATAGAAAGATAAATTTAACGGAGGCTTTCAATGAAAAGTAAAGGACCTATTCTTATTATTATCATAGCTATTGCTGCTGCAACATTTTTTATGCTCCCTGAAAAAAAAGAGTATGAAGTTATTGTGGAGCTGGGCAAACCTGCCCCTGACTTTTCTTACCCTGACGCCAAGGGCACAGTATGGAAACTCGCTGACCTTCGGGGCAAGGCGGTTTTCATCAACTTCTGGGCAACATGGTGCGTTACCTGCAAGGCTGAAATGTCCAGCAAAGAAGCTCTCTTCGAAATGATGCAGGACAGGCCCTTTCAGATGCTCGGAATGCTTTTCAGAGATGACCCGGCCAATCTCCCGGAATACTATAAAACACAGAAGGTAAGCCCGCCCACCCTTATCAGCGAGGACAATGAGTCAGCCAAACTCTTCGGTATAACCGGAGTTCCTGAATCATTCCTTATCGATAAAGAGGGGATCGTACGGGAAAAATTTATTGGCCCGAGGGAGTGGACAAACCCCGATATCCTCGCCACCATTGAAAAATACTTATAAGCATGTATAGCAATCTGAAAGGACTGGAACAAGGCTGCCTGCCTTGAAAAGCTCAAATACTTTGCCAGGGCACACAATGTAGGGCAATATATATGCGGATTGTGCGTTAAAGAATGTAAGCCCTGTTAACTAATTCCATGGGAAAAATATCTCCTCCCCACCCTGTTAAGTTATTGATCGGGATGCTCGCTCCTGATATTCACCTTTTTGACGAACTCAAAAACCTGCTTCAGACCATGTTCGGGCCGGTTGACCTTGAAAGCCCTGTCTGGAAATGGGAACATACAGACTACTATGAAAAAGAGATGGGGACAGGGCTGCAGAGAATCTTTCTTTTTTTTGAGAAATTAATTGAGCCAGATGAAATTGCAGCTGTTAAAGTAGCTACGAACACGCTGGAAGAACGCTTTGTGGATGACTCAGGGGGAAGAAGGATCAACCTTGACCCGGGCTACCTTGATGCTGCAAAGCTTGTTCTCGCTTCAACAAAAGATTTTTCCCACAGGATTTATCTCGGGAAGGGGATCTACGGAGAGGTAACCCTTTTCTATTCAGGAGATGGATATCAGAATCTGCCGTATACTTTCCCGGACTATAAAACAGACGAGTATTTAGAGGTATTCGAAAAAGCGCGGGAACTGTTTAAAAATCAGGGCAGCCATAGTAACCATAAATAGTGGCTATATTGTAGCTGTTTTTTTATTTATTGCTCCGCGCGCCTGAATCGAGAGGGGTAAACAAGAGGTTATTTCCTTTTTTAACCCAGCCTTTAACGCCGTTTCTGTACCACATGACGCGGGTGTAGCCAGACTCTTTTGCCTGTTTGGACGCGTGGTATGATTTCCATCCCTCAGGCCCATTGCTGAGAAAAATTATTTTCGCATCCTTGTTCTGCGGCAGCTTCTTTATATCAAATTCACCCCTGTTCTCAGACGGAGAATTCCCGATGTTGTCCCAGTAAAATGGCAATGAGCTGGTGTTCTTGATATACCCGGTTTTATATTTTGAGGGATACCGAAGGTCATAGATATACACATCCTTTTTCTCAACAAATTTCATCATGTCATCGTCCCCGATAATATTGACGCCTGTTAACTGCGTTGGCGTCACCATTTCCAGTGAAAATGCTGACTGTGGGATTAACAGGACTAACCATGATATAACAAAAAGTAATAATACGCGCATAACTACGGCACCTCCTAATTATTGTATAATTTATTTACATATCGGAATATAGTGTAAAAAACTTTAATGGAATGTTGTGTTGATTACATTCAGGCTATTAATGCTTTAAAATTAATATAATAGGAGATTGATCCTGGCAATTTTTGCTAATTGCATATTTAATACAGGTCTTATTCATGAATTACTGTTATACTATTAACGAGAAAGCGGGATAATATAGATATATTTACTAAACTATTCGATGGCTTACACTGTATCAAAAATGTTGACGATGCAATATCAGCGGTGCTGAGTAAGTTGCAATTTTGTCCTTTCTGTGCTGAATATTTTACAGAAACTGATACGCTCCTGAATCATATAAAGCAATCGCACTCTGACAAGATATCAGGCAAGACGGTAAAAGTTGATACCCATAATGTTGGTGAAACTGCAAGAACTATTTATATTTGCCCACATTGCAATTTTGCGGTTGATAACAACCATTCATCGCCAACAACCAGCATAATCAGCCATATTGACAAACACACCAGCTCAATAGACCCTGCAGCAAGAATTTCTTTTCATATTTCCAGTAACAAAGAGCTGATTCAGGCGTACATTAAAGGCAAAATCAGGCTTAAACTATTCCATTGTTCTCTTTGTACCGATTTATTTGGCGATTCGGAATCTCTTCTGAGGCACCTGAGTTTTAAACACTCTGATGCCAACGCAAAAGTTATTCCACGAGAAATTATTCGTCTTATAAAGAATCATGTCAAGGATTTGCCCGCAAAGAAGACAAAGTTAAAATATAAACCAAGATATACATTTTGAGTATATCTGATCTCTAAAATATAACAAGGTTTCAAAAGGAAACGCGTGAACCATTTAGGCAAGGATCTCAGAAAAGTTACAGTTATTCTGAAAGAAAAGTACTACAACGGGAGTGAATCAGTAAGAACATTTAAGTGTGAAACCGGTTCCGGCTGTTCACCAAAATCAATTGGCGATAGAATCATTGGCTCTTTTGCGGACGGTGAGAAGGGCAGGATCGAAAGCTATGAGATTGAAAAGACTAAAGAATAAAAGAGGACAGAACGCAAACGAGTAGTTGATAAGAAAACCGGTTGTATACGCTTTTAGTGACTACCGCACCAGGTTTTGAGCCATCTTAATTCTGTCCATGGGGAAACTCACGGTTTTTAATCCGCTATTTTTCCTTTATCAGCAAATCAATCAAGACTTCATCCATAGCATTTATAAGTTCCTTAAACATCCCGCCGTGGCTCTTTGAGTCAGAGAAAAGTTCTGCACGCAGTTTCTGGATATCAGGATTATCAGATCTGTCATAGGTTATGAGATTCCCTTTTTGCAGTTCCTGTCTTTCCAGAAATAATAGTATACGCGCCTTTTGAATAAATGCATTCAGAAGATCGCTGAATTTATTCAGGTATTTTTCCTCATCATCAGTGCTCATTCTCTCCGCTATTTCTTTCATCATGATAAAGAGCGTGTTATACTCAAGCCCCCTGACACCACGCCGCCATTGAAGGAGCATTGAATTCCGCCAGAACCAGAGGAAGTTACGTTCACCGAGGGTGATTAAATCATTACACAGCTGTTGTAAGGGCAAGGCATGCCTTGCCCCTACAGGATCCGGATGATATTTTTTGATATTTAAAGTGCTGGGTTTATCCTCAGGATTACATCCTGCCAGATATTCCCACAAATTTATTAGAACATTTTTTCCATTTGCATCATCAGGGGAATCAAAGTGAATCAGGGAGAGCATCACCTTTCCTTTGCCACATCTCCCTTCAACAATTGCAGGTTCATTCAGCAGCCTCTCAGCAGCCTCCCTGGATCCAAGTTTATCTTATAGGCATCTTCAAGCTCTCTCCAGCCGCTCTGATCATGTACATCTCCCACATTCAGGTCAGAGCTGAATGCGTCAGGCAGGGCATTTCCATAGGTTGCAAGAACATTAACTTTTTGATCTTCTACAACAAATTGCGATGGCCACCAAGCGCAGAATATCTCTTTCTCATTCGGCACAGTATTGTCTGTCTTTCCAGTCATTTTCCAGATGGGGTGGTCCCTGACATTCAGCTCAATTGGTCCGCTGAAACTCGGGACACGCTCTTTTGTGGGGCGGCGAATAACATTAATTAAACCGATGCCCCCCTTCGCCTTTGTTGCCAGTCCGGCTCCTCCGCAAAAACCAAGATAACTCCCGCCTTCAGCAACAAAATCCCGGATAGCTTTCAATCCTGCTTCTTCGAGAGCCCTGCTTTTATTCGAGGCCCACCCTCCCGGAACAAAAAGCATCTGGTACTCAGGAAGAGATCCGCTGCGAATGTCTTCTGCAGTAATGAGGTCAAAGGGAAGCCCAAGGCCGGTCAAAGCCTTAAAGGCCATCAGGCCCCACAGGTACGATTCATCCCAGAGAAAAGCTACCCTGTTGTGGTTCATATACTCAGACTCTCTTTGTGCCTATATTTTATACTTATTCCCATAGCCCCTGGGTGTAACCATCCTCTTGTTCCACAGAAAGGTCTGCGAGTTCCCTATAATCACTGTGCTCTGCATGTCTATTTCCTGATCAAGCATATTCTTCAAATCAGTTATCACGATGGTCTCATTACTCCGTGTAGCAGCTTTCACAATACCCACCGGGGTTGTTTCAGGTCTGTATTTCATAATAATATCCCGGGCCTTATCAATATTGTCAGGTCTGCCCTTGCTCTTTGGATTATAAATAACAATAACAAAGTCTGCGGATGCTGCAGCCTCGAGCCTTTTTATAATAACCTCCCACGGAGTGAGGAGATCGCTCAGACTTATGGACGCAAAGTCATGCATCGCGCAGGCAGACAACGCCGGAATACCGGGAATGACTTCAACATAGATTTCCTGACCGCTGACCGCTGACTCCTGACCGCTTAACACCTCAAATACCAGTCCGGCCATGGCATAAATGCCCGGGTCTCCGCTGCAGATAACAGCAACCGCTTTCCCCTCTGCGGCGATGTCCACTGCCCTGGAACAGCGGTCCACTTCCTGCCTCATTCCCGAGGACATGATTTCCTTATCCTTTATAAGGGACTGGATCAGATCGAGATATGTTTTGTACCCGACAATAACGTCTGCGTCTCGAATTGCCTTTTGCGCAGCCGGGGTAATATGGTCTGAGCCTCCCGGCCCAATTCCTACAACATAAATTCTGCCTTTGCGATCGCTAATGTTACGTTCCCCCTTTTCTTTTTTGGTACTGCTCTGAAATCTTTTTTTCGCGGCAAGAATTGCCGCGGGCTCTGCAACAGCAGCAGCACCGGTAGCCGCCATTACTGCCTCAGAGGGATTGATACCATAGTCAGAAACAGCACTGTTTAATTCATCCCGAGTGAAAAACTCTAGTTGCAGGCCTTCATCATCTGCAAAGTCAATGAGCCCTGTTTCATCTTTTTTCAGATCTATGGAAGCGGCACAATGAAGAGAGTTCGTGGACAATTTCTCATCCTCCAGCACCTGTGCAGCCATTTCCTTGATTTCCTCCTTTGAGGTGCCCCTGTTACAGCCAATACCCATGAAAAGGTTTTTTGGTCTTAATGTAAGAATATCACCATCAGTCACGTTGGAAGTAATGATTAGATCCGGAGTCTCCTCCGGCCCGGCCAGTACAAATTCATCCGGCATCCGGCCTGGATGAAACAGGCATTCTGTGTGCACCTTTATTCTTTCCCCGTTCACAATTCTGGCACTGAGGCGCTTCAGCTTTTCATAATCTTCAACGTACAGATTATTCTCTGCAGCCCAGACATCAAGCGCAACCTTTCCCAGGACATCCGATGCTGTTGTTATCACGGCCTGCGCGCCCAGATGTGCAGCTATCTCCTGAGCAAGGGCATTAGCGCCGCCGAGATGTCCGCTCAGCAGACTGATCACAAACTGTCCTTTCTCATCCAGAACAACTACCGCAGGATCTGTCTTCTTATCTTTCAGGTAAGGGGCTATTGCACGGACAACAATACCCAAGGCCATAACAAATACCAGGCTCTGAGCGCTTTGCCAGAGCAGAGGAATTTCATGAGCTGCTCCTGATGAATTAAATTTCATGATATGCGAATCAGAATAAAACTCAGCAATTTTCCGCGCAAGCTTCTGCCCGCCCTCTGTAATAAAAAATATAGCAATCCTCTTATCCACACTCTGTTCTCTGTCAACTGACATCTGCCAACGATTAACTGACTTATTTTCTGAACTCATGTTTAAAATCTTTGTCATATAGTTTTGACTCTTTTTTCAGCTGCTCTGCTGACGCACGAAGTGCCTCTCCCACATATATAAGGGCTGTCTTTTTTATACCGGCTTCCCTGACAAGCTCCGCAATATTATTCAGAGTGCCCCGTATAATTCTCTCCTCTGGCCAGGAGGCTTTTTCAATAACTACAACTGGGGTATCTTTTTCATATCCCTGAAGAAGTTCATCCTGTACTTTATCTATCATTCCTACACTCAGAAAAATCACCATTGAGGCCTGATGTTGCGCAAGGGCTGAAAGTTTTTCCTTTTCAGGGACAGGGGTCCTGCCTTCAATGCGCGTAAAAATAACGGTCTGACTGATCTCCGGGATGGTAAGCTCCTGCCCCAGTGCGGCGGCGCCTGCAAGGGCAGAGGACACGCCCGGAACAACTTCATACGGGATCCCCAGATCGCGAAGCCTCTCGATCTGCTCAGATATCGCGCCGTAAAATGATGGATCACCAGTGTGAAGCCTGACGACACGCTTTCCTTCTTCAAATGATGCCCTGATTATTTCAATAATTTCATCAAGGGCCATTCCGGCTGAATCATGAATGTCCGCCTCAAGCCCCTTCAGCAGCGCAGGATTCACGAGGCTGCCGGCATAAATGACAACACCTGCACGGTCAAGAAGCTTCCTCCCCTTAACCGTTATCAGCTCCGGGTCACCCGCTCCGGCACCTATGAAATATACTTTTGATTTTTTATCCATTTCCGAGCCTTTCAGATACATGATTCCTTAATGTCGTGACAGCAGAGAGAACCTCCTCTGTCCGGGGCAGCAGATCAATGATCTGCTCAATATAATTTCTCTCATGAAGAATCCGAAGAGACTCGCTATAGTGAAGATCATAGACCCAGGAGAGCTTCATCAGCCTGAAATCATTTTCACTCTTTATAAGAGAATAGGACGCTATCTTTCTGTGTGCAAGACAGGCCAGCATATCCTTTGAATATTCCGGAATGTCAGGGACCCCGAAGGCTATCATCGATGCCCTCTGGTCTTCAGGGCTTTCGTAATATTCTATGAAAACCCGGAAAATATCCACTTTATCAGCATCCCGTACCAGTTTCAGATACATAAGAGTCTCTTTGTCCAGCCCGGAGGGGATAACAAACGCGCTGTGAAATCTGACCGACTCAGTAATGATCTTTTGTTCATGAACAGAAAGCCGCTTAAGTACATTCTCTTCCTGTAACGTGCTGGAACCGAGAAGTCCGTGATTCACAGAATCAGCGTCTCTAAAGGTCTTATATTTGGCATACTGCGGAAAGCGGCCAATATCATGAAACAGCGCGACCGCCTGAGCTGTCAGCAGCTGATCCTGTCCGAGTGACGCCCCTTCCCCTATTCGCACGATGTTCTCATGAACATTTCGGCTGTGTCCTATTTTTAACATGATATGTTTCTGGTCCTGCACATCAGCAGAGCGAAAGGACTTTGTATACCTGTCAAACCAGCTGTTTAATTCTTCTAAATCCTCTTTTGTCATTTCCTCACAATAATCAACGAAAAATAGTTCAGCTCTTCCTCTTTAATCTCCCTTATATCATGAATAATTTTTTCATCATCCATACCAGCCCTGGATATACAGACCGCCCGCTCAACAAGACCCATTTCTGTGAGGAGGCGGACAATGTCATTAAGGACCTTGTTTACTTTCATTAATACAATCGTATCAAAGGTCTCCAGTGCTGCTTTCAGGTTGCCCAGATAGTTAGCAGGCAAGACAGCTATTTTTTCATCGCCCAGAACAAGGGATATCCGGGCCCGGGAAGCAGATGCATTAATTGATGATACCCCCGGAATTATCTCGATATTCATGGCAGGCTGCTGTTTAAGGAGCTTCTCATACAAATAAAAAAATGTG
Source organism: Thermodesulfovibrionia bacterium (assembly GCA_947259645.1). GTDB lineage: Bacteria > Nitrospirota > Thermodesulfovibrionia > UBA6902 > UBA6902 > Glo-13. Next base: position 11,542 of record CAMYND010000001.1, read on the forward strand.
CTGTATATCGTAGGATCACCGAGCGTCAGAAAAGCTACATTCTGTCCCTCTTGTATCCTTTTTGTAATGCGTTCAGCTGTTTCGTTCCATTTTGCATCCAGCAGGGGCAAGGCATGCCTTGCCCCCACATCATTAGCTGATGACGCTCTCGTTTTCTTCATCGGAAAATGAGCTTCTATAATCTCTTTTCCCTTCAGGCTGACCGCCTTTTCAACGATTGAAAGGGCAAGGCTCGTTCCCTCTTCCCGGCCCTTGGGAACACAGAGCACAGCTGACTCCTTTATCCGCTTCACAGCCTTCAGGGTCAACAGCTCCGGGTCACCCGGTCCGATCCCGATCGCGTAGAGTGAACCTGACATTAGTCTTTTCTCCCGGTCACAATAAATATCGGATTGAGTGCGCTCATATGCCTTTTAGTGCCAACAGTCTTTGATCGCGACACTGAAATCTCGCTTATATCTACTGTACATCCAGCGGCTTCAATGCTCGCAACAGCTTCATTCAGGGTTTCAAGTGTCACCGCATTTATTACAATAATTCCAGAGGCCATGACCTTGACCGCCATCTTTACAATTCCGGTCATATTCCCGCCGCTACCTCCGATAAATACCCTGTCCGGTGCGGGCAGGTCTTTTAACACGCCAGGCGCTTCACCCTGTATGATTTCAATATTCATACTGCTATACCTGCTTTTATTCTCATGAATGTTTTTAACCTGTGACTCGTCTTTCTCTATTGCATAGACCTTCAGTTCCGGAGAAAGTCTGGAGGCCTCAAGCGATACAGAGCCGGATCCTGCGCCGATATCCCATAAAACCCCTTTGTTGAGGAGTCGGAGCTTGTGGAGCGCCACTGCCCTCACCTCATCTTTTGTAATGAGTCCCCGTGAATGTGCAATCTCCGCTTCTCTCAACCCAAAAAAAACGTCCGAAGAATACGAACCCGCACTCGAAGCTGAAGAGTCCTTTGCCTCTACATCGGTTCGTTTAATAATAACTACATTCGGATGCTGGAAGGTCATTGCTGAAATCTCTTCGGGCGTCCCCACAACAATTCTCTCATCTTCATACCCTATCTTTTCACATACAAATATTTGTATAGCTGACCGCTGAAAGCTGAAAGCTGAAGGCTCTATAATTGCCCCCGCAATTTTTTCAGGACTGTTTACCCTGTCGGTAAGGATGGCAATTTTATTATGCCTGCTGACAAGTCCCGGCAATTCAGAAATATCATATTCCAGTTTTCGCCTCTTTGACAGATCAGGCCCGCCATGAAAGCTGATGAGTAAGGCATTATTTGAGGTCTCGCCCACCCGGGCAAAGGCCACCTGAACACTCGATAGATCCGGAAAGACTTCAACCGAATCCCTGCCGAAACGTTCTACTGCCAACCGTCCTATGCCGAAAAACATCGGGTCCCCGGCAGCAATAAGAGCTATCTTTCTCTTCTCATAATTGCCTGCGATATAGTCCATGGTCTCATAGACATTAGCATGAACAATAATTCTGTCTTTTACGCCTTCGTATTCAGAGTAACCTTTAAATACCTCCAGAAGGCGGCTGTTTACAAGGACATCATCAGACTGATTAACAGCATCTGAAGCCTTTTTTTCAAGGGGCTTAAAACCTATTCCGACCACGCTTATCTTATTCACTTCTTGATAACACCTTTCCCTCATAGGATATGAGATACGTGATAACAGGCTGTCCCGCTGTTATCTCCTGGGCATAGTTCTTCGCAGCCTTACATACTGCATGCAAGGCAGAAAGACTGTTCGCCCCTGTGTTGTCTTCTGCACAGATATAATCAAATATTTCCCGGGCAGTATTGAAGCTCTGTTCCTGCGGCACCTTTAGGCCAAGAGAATTCAAAAATGCTACGGCTTTTTTCGTATCAAGGGCTCCGAACTTCACATGAGTCTGTGGTGTTGCCATCGCAATTTTTACCATCTTAGCCCACTGGGCAGCAAGGTGTATTTTTTCAAACCCCTTTTTCCTGGCTTCCCTGAGGGAGTACTCCAGGTGGTCGCCCATGAGCGTGTAAGACTCTTCAGGGAGCTGATATTCTTTCATATGGGACTTCTCAGATGCACGCCCGGCGCAGAGGACTACTTCCTTCCGTCCCATTGCCCGCGCAACGTCCATGGATGATGTTATTGTCATGGTCCATGCCTCTGTTGATATGGGCTTAACTATTCCGGTTGTTCCAAGGATCGATATGCCGCCGACTATACCCAGCCGGTGGTTTAATGTCTTTTTTGCTAACTCCTCGCCCTTTGGTACAGATATAGTGATTTCCATTGCATGGGCACGGCACGCCATGCCCCTACAGCTGTGTAATGCCTCTCTTACTGCTTCTTTGATCATCGTTCTTGGCACTGGGTTGATCGCGGGCTCACCCACAGGGACTGATAGTCCTGGTTTGGTAACCTTGCCAACTCCTTTTCCGCCTTTAATCTGTAGGGGCACGGCATGCCGTGCCCCTACGCTGTCAGCGCTAATTGACCGGGCTTCCGCTACTATCTCCGCTCCATTTGTCACATCAGGGTCATCCCCGGCATCTTTAATTACCGAGGCCAGGGCTGATACTATCTGGCCTCTGGTTTCAATTTTCTGTTTCTGAATTTGAAACCTCACTCTGCTGCCATCAGGAAATGGTATTTCAACGTTATGCAGGGGCGAGCCACCGCTCGCCCTGACAGTGTTTCTTTTATTCATTGATAAGAGCAGAAGAACCGCTGCTTTCGCAGCAGCAGCAGCACAAGCCCCTGTCGTATACCCTGACCTGAGCTTCTTTTTCTTCATTTCATTGTGCCTTAGTGCCTCTGCCACTTTGTGCCTTTCTTAATACTGATACTCATACTCCATCTGCTCAAGTGCATCATCACGGAGGAGGTATTTCAGATTGTCCTCTGCGATCATTTTGAAGGCATACTGGATGACTTCTTTGTAAAAGTCACAGAACACCGCTTTTTTATACATGTCCCCGCGGGCATGCATTTCAGCCGGGCATGGCGATCCGCATATATGCCTGAAATCACAAATATCGCATTCATCAATTTTTTCTACAACACGAGACCTAATCTCTTTGAATGGTTTTGAATTCATTGCCTTCTCAATTGATGTCTTGAAGATATTACCTCCGGAGAATTCCTTGAATCCAATGAACTCGCCGCAGGGAACCATAGCTCCATCAGCTGTTACCGTAAGGAAGGTACGACCTCCTCCGCAGGGAGATATGTCGCACATCATTCTCCTTGCCGTCGGTGAAATGATCGCAAGCAACACATTGGCAAAGTTGCCGACAACGATCTGGCGGCCGGTCTTTTTTGTCAGGTCCATCGCGGTGTTCACCGCCTTTATCAGATGCTTGGCATACTCTGCATCATCCGCCTTTATCTTGTCAGCGCGTTTCTGCGTAAGACGCACAGGATTCAGAAGTACCAGGGGCACCCCTTTTTTATGGAGAAATTTCACAAGCTGGGAAAGCTTCTCAACATTCAGCTTTGTGACCGTGCAGATAACATTCAGTCCCTCATATCCTTTAAACCAATCCAGGGCCTGTACGGCTTTTTTGTAGTTTCCGCCGCCATCTCTGGATACGCGGGAGCGGTTGTTGTCCGCGGCAGTAGCAGCGTCAAGGGAGATGCCTATTCCAACGCGGTACTTCTTGATAAATTCAACGTCCTCTTTTTCAAGAAGAAGAGAGTTGGTCTGGATTCCGAAGAGCATTTTCCTGTGATACTTTTTAATAGATTTAAAGAGTATGTCCTTTGCCAGGAGCGGCTCTGCGGCATGGTAGACAATAACAGGTTTTTTCTTCTTGCCCTTGAAATGCGCTGCGATTTTGCTGAGCGCCAGATCAAGCTGCTCCCATGTCATCTGGGTTCCCTGCGTCCTTATCTTTGAAGGAATATAGCAGTAGGGACAGTTGGCATTGCATCTGTCAGTGGGGTCAATATAGACACAGTTCAACGGTTCATTGAATCTGAAGTTATGCATCTCTTTATCAAGATGTTTTATCTCCTTCTTATACAGCTCGATCATCTTCTGGGGAAGCATGAAATCACCGTTGTTCCTCGGCAGCGCGCTCCAGAATATATTTTCCGGATCAATGGCCAGCTTCCAGTTTTCATCGATGTTGGAAAAGGACAGTCCCCGTTCCTCTTTTACCGGCGTTGTGCAACTGTTCTTTTTGCTCATGGTGCTTTTTCTCCTTATAGTTTTTTTTAATTCCTTTAATCCAGGCAGATTGTCATACCGAGCGGAGAGAGGAATCTTACGATTTCTCCCTTCAGTCGACATGACAGCTTTTCATGCTTATCATCCCGGGAAGAATAGACACGACAAATTAAAGAGTGGGCAGGCAGACCAGCCTTCAGCAGGCTGATCTGCCAACCCGACACTTCATTGATCAAAGAGGCATTTTCTTCTTCGGCACGTCACCATACATCACAAAATGAGTAAGGCCGTTAGCGGTCTTTGCACATTTCATGTGATAGGAAACAGCAGCCTTCGTGTTCGCCTTCTTCGGGGCTTTTCTTGTCTTTTTCAAGACGTCACCTCCCTTTCAATGAAGTTTCGAGAGATTTGAGAATCTCCCGTCTTGCCTCACCAATGGTGAGGGGAATGCGATCAAAGGATAATTTATCCTCATGTTTCAGCCGGTAAATAAGTTCCGCAATATGAGGGAGGCGCAGTTTAATATTCGCCATATCCTCCGGTGCGTTGAATACATCCTCCGGTGTCCCTCCCCTGCTGAAATGACCCTTGCTCAATATATACAAACGGTCAAGAAAGACCGGGACAAGGTCAACGCTGTGTGTGGCCATTATTACTGTAACGCCATTTTCCTTATTAAGCTTCTGCAACAGCTCCATCATCCTGTATTCACCCATAGGGTCGAGACCTGCTGTAGGCTCATCCAGAAGGAGCGTTTCATGGCCCATGGCGAGCAGGCCGGCGATACATGCGCGCTTCCGTTGACCGAAACTCAGGTTGTGAACGGACTTTTTCTCAAGGCCCTCCAGGTCAACCTGTTTCAGTGCATGTAAAACACGGCCTTCAACATCCTGAGCGCCAAGTCCCATATTTGTCGGGCCGAATGCCACATCTTCAAACAGCGTTGGCGCAAACAACTGGTCATCAGGATTTTGAAAAACAAGACCAACTTTTCTGTATATTTCCCTGGGAGAAAGTTTCGTTATATCAATGCCTGCTAAATATATTTCACCCTCAATCCCTTTCAGCAGTTTGTCCATCGCCTTTAAGAGGGTTGTTTTGCCAGACCCATTTGCACCGAGCAGCCCAATAAACTCGCCCTTTCTGACATCAAGACTTATGTCATGAAGTGCGCTGGTTCCGTCAGGGTACCTGTAGGACAGGTTTCTCACCGAATACATCAGATCATCCATGTAATCCCTCCGGCTATCATGATCAGCGCTGCGCCGGCAAGTTCAGCAGTCCTGAAGGGCTCGCCTTTAAGGATTGGCATGTCGCCTGTGTAACCCCGCTGCACCATGGCATCTGCTGTCTTCTGGCTCTGCTCAAACCCGCGGAGCACGAGCGATCCGGTGAGTACGCCGAAGGAATGAAGCCCTTTTCTCAACCCCACGTATCCCAGGCGATTCTTCTGAGCATTATATATCGTGTGTGCGTCATCAAGAAACAGGAACAAATATCTGTAGGCAAACATCATTATTTCAATAAAAGCCTTCGGCACCTTCAGCCATGAGAGGGCAGCAACAAATTCTATAAAGGGCGTTGCAAAGCCCAGGGCAACAACGAGCGATACGCCGCCGATGATTCTGGATGTGATCTGGATTCCCTCCATAAAGCCATCAGCATGGGCGGAAAGACCGATGCCGAACAGGTTCAATGAAAAAAGTATTTCCTGACCGGAAAAAAATGTCTTTAACACCAGAATTACAGCGGCAATAAATAAAGGCTGAGCAGCTCTGAGAGCCACAACTCTCACAGGCACCCTCATGGACAGGCAAAGGAGCAAAGAAAACGCAGCCACTGAGAGTGGAAACATTACCCCCTTATAACTGAGCACCATGATAATCAGCACAAGCACGACGACCAGCTTGATTCTGGCATCAATTGCTGAGAGAAAGGTCTCTTTGTTAAAATTATCTGAAAAACAGTTATACGCTGACAATCTTTTTCTCCTGTTTTTTCCCTGATTTTTCTGCTCTCTGCTTTCTGTTCTGCGGGCTGTTCTCTGTCAACATTCTCCAGTAGTACCCCGCAGCAAATCCTCCAACCAGGCCGCCGATGAGAAACATAAACAACAGAAGGTCTCCCTGATCAGTATTAATGACAGGATCTTTGCCTGGCCTTCCATGCTCTTCAGCATACTTTTCAATAACTGTTTGATCGACTCCGGACCATTTAGCATCAGACACAGAGATGGTCACCAGGATACCTGAAAAAATAACCACTATCAGCATGAGAAGGCCTTTCAGGAGAATCTGATATCTGATATTTGATAGTTGATAGTTCACAGAGTGCCTCCTGCCTGTTCCTGTTTTATCACGCCGAGCTTCACCAGCAGGTCAGCTCTTCTCCGGTAAAGTAGTGTCACCATACCGGCGGTCATAGCGCCCTCAACAATCCCGAGGGGCAACTGAGTTGGTACAAATGCGATCACGATTTTGCCCAGGAGAGGCAAGAAGGGTTCTGAGCCCCGTATGCCTGAGGCAAGTTCAACAGACGTTGTGAGATAAATCGCCCAGTCTGAGAGCAGTCCGGCACAGAAGGCCGACACTCCAAGGCCCGCGTTGCATCGCCTGAGAAATTTAAAAATACCATACCCGGTAAAGGCTCCCACAACCCCCATTGAGACAATATCCGCGCCCCATGTGCTCAGACCGCCATGGGCAAAAAAGAGCGCCTGGATAAGAAGCGCCACTGCTGTGATCAGGACGCTGATAAAAGGCCCGACCAGTATCGCCGGGATCGCCGTGCCTCCGGGGTGTGAGCAAGTACCGGCCGTTGGTACGGGAATGGGCATAAGGGAAATGACAAAGACAACCGCTGCCATTAAGCCGATGAGCGGCTTGAATGAAAGGTCATTCTTTGAAAGATCTTTCATTCTCTTTATTCCGGCTGCAACAAAGGGGAGCGCCAGGACAAACCAGAGCACTGCCCAGTTCAGCGGCAGAATCCCTTCAGATATATGCATCGCGAAGACACTGCCGGGCAGGACCAGCAGAACTATAAAGACCAGCACAATACTATACATTACTATCCTCTTTCATCCGCCATTTTCAAGAGCGCGTTTACCATCGCGACTGCCACGGGGGTACCGCCCTTTCTGCTGATATTCGTAATAAAGGGAAAGCGCTGCTCACTAAGAAGCACCTTTGACTCAAGGGCCTTTACAAACCCCACCGGAACCCCTATTACTACAGGAAACCCATCTGCACTGTAGCTGTCTGAGGTCAGGATTTCAATTGTCTTCAGAAGTGCTGTCGGCGCATTTCCTATCGCAATGATGCCGATATTATTTTTACTCTGCAGCGCCGCTTCTATTCCGATCTCCGACCGGGTTTTATTGCCCGGGTTCTCTGTTTTTTCTCCTGCAGCCTGAAGACTGCAGAGAACCTTCCCGCCCCATTTGCCGAGCAGCCTCTTGTTAATTCCGGTCCTGACCATCTCAACGTCTGTGAGAATGTCCTTGCCTGCCTTTATTGCGGCGATAGCAGCTTTCACAGCGTCAGGATGAAAAGCGATGCTGTTTTTAAATTCAAAATCAGCTGTCGCGTGAATAACACGCTGGACAACAGGAAGCTTCTCATCTGAAATATTGCTGAGGTCGGTCTCATCAGATATGATCTCGAAACTCCGCGTTTCGATCTCCTCAGGCCTTAATCCCGAAGCTGCATGAATTCTTTCCAGTACAACCTGCGCCATTTTATCGTGAACACCGAGCGGCTCAGTATAGACAAATTCAACATCAGGATATTTTTTTTCTGCATCCTTAATAATCTCCGGGATATCTGATGAGACATGCATCCCGTTGCTTAAAAAGTACGGGTGGACAATTACCTTTTTGGCCCCCTTCTGAACACACTCGGCTATGCCCTGCAGAATGTCCGGCTGGGCAAACTGCAGATATGCTACACTTACGCAGTTGTCATCGCACTCCGGATGAATCAGGTTGTGCAGCAGCCCGGCTACGTGTTGAATGTTGTTTGCTGTTTTTTTAGGACTCCCATGTCCTACAATCAGAATTTTTTCCATAGTGCTCCCTTACCCCGCTACAGTATTTTTCCTTGCAGGGGTTATTTGATTAACAAAGCTCTGTGCAGCCCCTTCGTTACTTCCAAAATGAAGATGAATATAGCTGCCAATCGTGTTCTTTACCTTGTATCCTTCATCATATAAGTAATTACCTGATCCATCATGTACAGTATAAATCAATTCAGCCGTTCCTCGTCCTCTCTGTTGCTGATCACTGACCCCTGACCCCTGACCGCTTCCGTTAATTTCCGAATAATGAAACTCATGGCCCCTCAGAACAGTCCCCTTTTTCCCGAATAGAGAATCTGCCTGTAAGACTGTTTCCCGATAGCCCAGTCTCATTCTCTTTTTCATCATCCTTGTTTGAAAAGGAAATACCCCGGCCATCGGATGAAATACCCCCTCAAAATCATATATGCCCTCAGTGAGGTACATGAACCCGCCGCACTCTCCATATACCGGCAATCCCCGGTCTGCGAACTCCCTGACCGATTCCATAAGGGACTTGTTGGCGGAAAGACCCGCGGCGTGAAGCTCAGGATATCCTCCTCCCAGGTAAATACCGTCAACACCTTCCGGAACTATTTTATCTGCAAGGGGGCTGAAAGGCACTATCTCTGCTCCCGCATCTCTTAACAGGTCCAGGTTGTCCTGATAGTAAAAACAGAACGCTTTGTCGTATGCAATTCCGATTTTTACCTTTCCCGGGTTAACGCGACTCTCCGGATTCATCTGTTTTACTTCAGGAATGTTCTCTCCCTGTTTTTTACCGGCTATGCGATCCAGATCTACATGCATCAATAGAGCCTCTGCCAGCATCTCTATGTCCTTTATGCTCATCGGTATCTCTTCAGCAACAACAAGTCCGAGATGTCTGTGGGGGATCTTGAATTCAAGGTCTCTCGGCAAATACCCCAGCACAGGGATATCCTGAATGCTCTCTTTTAATCTCTTATAATGTCTTTCCGATGCAACGCGGTTAAATATCACCCCGGCAAATGCAGGGGTAGGGTGCGCCCTGCCTTTACTGCCATTTTCTGTCTTGCTGAATTCACGGAATCCGTGTACAACAGCCCCCGCACTCTCTGCCATTCCATACGCGTCAACAACAAGGAGAACGGGAAGGCCCAGTTCTGCGGCAAGGTCAGCTGTGCTGATATTTCCATCATACATGCCCATAACACCCTCTACTACAGCGATGTCAGCCGATGACGAATGCTTCTGAAAGCTGCGCCTTACATACTCTGTTCCGCACATCCAGAGATCAAGATTTCGCGAGGGTATTCCCGTTACCAGCCTGTGCAGTCCCGTATCGATAAAATCAGGCCCCGCCTTGAAGGGCTGCACACGATACCCTTTCTTTCTCAGTGCGGCAAGTATGCCAAGGGTAATGGTCGTTTTTCCGCAGCCGCTGTGCGTTCCGGCGATAACTATGCCCTGCATATGTCCTTCAGGTGTTTAATCAGCATTTTATTTTCCTTATGAGATTTAACCGCTATTCTCATATATGTTTCATCAAGTCCCTTAAAATTCGAACAGTCTCTCAAAAGGAGGCCTCTTTTTCTCAATGCCTCAACATGCCCCCTTGCACCGTCCTTTCTTAACAGATAATAGTTGGCCGCAGACGGATAGTGCTGCAGTCCCAGCTCCCTGAAGCTTTTCTCCAGATAGGCTTTCTCTTTCACGATCACGTCCATGGTCCTCTTCATATAGTCCCTGTCCTCCAGGGCAGCTACGGCCGCCTTCTGCGCCAGGCTGTTAACTGTCCAGGGCTCTTTATATTGCTTTAGTCTCGCCACAGTATCCCTATGGGCTACAGCATACCCGGCTCTCAACCCGGTAAGGGCGTAAAACTTTGTCATGGATCGCAATACTATCAGCCGGGGATAACTCTCCAGATCATGGATAACAGACTCCCGGGGATCAAAGTCAATAAACGCCTCATCTATAACGAGCATGCACTGTGCCTTTGCCGCTGCCTTTGCCAGTTCCAATATGTCATCCCTTTTCATAATATTCCCAGTCGGGTTGTTCGGGTTACAGAGAAAAGCCATGTCGCACCCCTGCAAATCACGTGAGAATTCATCGGTATTTACGTTATACCCGTTTTCCTCGGCAGTGAGATAGTGCTCCACCTTTGCACCTTTGACCATCATACATGCCCGCTCATACTCTGAAAATGTAGGGACTGGAATAATAACCGTCCGTGGCTTCAAGGCTCTGGGAAGAAGATATATCAGCTCTGTGCTGCCGTTGCCGCAGAGAATTGATTCAGGGTCTATTCCGTGATGTGCTGCCAGTTTTTCCCTTAATTTTTTTGTGTCAGAATCAGGATAGTGAACCAGGCTGTCAAGGCTCCCGGCAATTACATCCTTCACTCTCTCTGAAATTCCAAGGGGATTAATGGAGGCGCTGAAATCTATGAGTTTGTCCTCTGAAATGCCAAGTTCTTCAGACATTTTATAAACATTACCGCCATGCTCATGTTCAGCAGATAATTCTTTCGCTCCTGAGAAAAGATCATACCTTCCCGCAGGCAGGCTGTTTTCGCTGTGTTCATTTGTACCCTTTTTATCTGTCAGCTTCATTATCCGGTACTCTCCTAAACAATCAGAACCGCTGCAATAAATCCAAGAAATGAGGTCACTTTTGTAACAGTCAGGGCGGAACGGGCCGCCTCGACGTACGTCTCATGTCTGCTCCTGGTTTTATCGGAATTCTGTATTGTGTCATCCCCGATATAGGGTTTGTTTATTACAGTGCCTTCATAGACTGACGGTCCCCCCAGCCTTACCCCCAGGGCGCCTGCCATAGCAGCCTCAGGAAAGCCGCTGTTCGGGCTCGCATGCCTCTTTCCGTCTCTGGTCATTATTGTAAAAGCGCTGCTTCCGTTTTCCAGCTGCAGCGCCTGAAGTTTCCTGTCACAGGGAGCCAGGATTTTCATCAAAAAACGCGCCAGCCTGCCTTCCTTGTCTTTGAATCGTAGCGACCCTTTTGCAACAATCTGCATTACAATGGTTATTACATATACAGCTGTGGCTATCAGCACCCCTGTTATCCGGGCAGGAATGTAATTGGCAATGTCATCAAGCTTTGCTGAGGCCCACCCTAAACTCCCGTATTTTTCATTTTTATATCCCACCATTGAATCAAGGGTGTTTATCGCCTTGTACGCCATGGCGAGGGGCAAGCCACCGATGACAAAGTAAAAGAGCGGGGCAATGATCCCGTCAGAGGCATTTTCAGCAACTGTTTCAATCGCTGCCCGCAATACACCCTCTTCTTTCAGTGAATCCGTATCTCTTCCCACTATCATTGACAATGACTGCCTGCTCTGCTGGATGTCACCCTGTTTTAGCGCGTCAATGACTGCATGGGCTGAAAGGAGGAGATCGCGCGTCGCTATTGTCGTGGAGACAAGATAAACATATATGCCAAAGAGTACGTATGACACTACCGGCTGAACAGGGATGTTCAGGAGAAGATTGCTGAGAATAAAAAAGAGCAGATACGTTGCGCCCACAACAACAGCGGGCAGGATTACCCCGGCCCATTGTTCCAGGATTTTTAGCGTCGGTTCCTTCCCCTTTCGATGAAAGGGCGCAACCAGTTCAAAAATATTCATACCCTTCTCCGGGTCTTCATTCTCATCACCATTCCCCTGATTGTTCTTCGTGCTGTTTTTAACTGCATGGTCATAGTCCTCTGCCTCTTTTCTCAGATAATTCTCCAGCTTCTGTATTGCCCCTCCGATAAAAGAGACCGGGTGGGGCATCCACCTGGGATCTCCGATTATGAGGTCCACCAGATATGCAAGTGTAAGGGCAAGGGTCTCGGTCATGAGAGGCCCCCGGGCTGTTTATTCATGCAGTATTCCATTCCCACCTGTCGTAAAATAAAACAGATATCTATGTTATTCCTCACCGTATCAGCCCAGCTGTTTATGGCATTCTCTTTTGCTGTCCTGTAACTGAAGGCGGTTTCCCGGGGCGAGAGTCCTTTTTTCATTCTTAATGCGTTGATTACCGCTGTGCGCAGGCCGTCGTTGTCAAAGATGCCGTGTATATATGTTCCCCATACATTTCCCTTTGTAGATCCGTCTGAAATGGTCTCGCGCGATAGGCCCCTGCGAATTTCAAAGAGCCCAACATCTCCGGTCGTAGAGCCCATATGTATTTCATAGCCCTTCAGGTTATTCCACCTGCAGCTTGTAGCGCTCTGAACAGCATCAAACCATTTCAGGCTTACCAGGTTCGCTGTTACCTGACAGGTCGTCTTTGTCCTGTCCATGGTCGTAACAGTATCAAGAAAACCCATGCCGTCAATTTCCTGCAGGTCGCTCTCAACATTGTCAGGGTCAAGCACTTTCTTCCCGATCATCTGATAGCCGCCGCAGAGACCGATAAGAGGAGTTCCCTTTTTCACGGCAGCTTTCACGCACTCCTCTATTCCCCGCTCTCTCAGCAGGAGCAGATCACTGACCGTGTTTTTCGATCCCGGAATGATGAGCAAATCCGCGGTACTGATATCTTCCTCCCATAAGGAGTATTTCAGCTCAACATCAGGTTCATTCAGAAAGGGGGCAAAGTCCGTAAAATTCGAGATGTATTTCAGCCGCAGCACCACAACCTTAAGCTCTTTATGGCCTGAATGATCAAATCGGGCGACATGTTCGATGGAAAGGCCGTCTTCCTCTTCAAGGCCAAGATTGCCCTGATGATAGAGGGTGCCGATCACGGGTCTGCCTGTTTTTTCCTCGATCATTCTCAGGCCGGGGCGCAGGATATTCATGTCTCCGCGGAATTTATTTACGATGAACGCCTTGATATAATCAGCGTCAGATAGTTCCTGCGTTCCTGTAAGGGCATGGCATGCCATGCCCCTACAATCCTTTAATAGCTCAACGGTACCGTAAAACTGGGCAAACACACCGCCCCTGTCAATATCGCCGACAAGGATCACCGGGGCATCAGCATAGCGGGCGACGCGCATATTGACTACTTCTTCCTTGCTCAGGTTTATCTCTGCCGGGCTTCCCGCCCCCTCGATAATGATCAGATCATAGAGCTTCGAGAGCCTGTCATAGGCAGCGGTAATTTCTTCCCAGACCCTGTCCTTTATTTCATAGTATTCATGGGCCTTCATTGTCCCGTGGACTTTGCCATTTACAATAACCTGGCACCCGGCCTCGCCCGTTGCCTTCAGGAGCACCGGATTCATGTCATTGGAGGGTTCCAGCCCGGAAGCCTCAGCCTGAAAAGCCTGGGCACGGCCTATCTCTCCGCTTTCCCCTGTTATAAAAGAGTTCAGGGCCATGTTCTGCGACTTAAAAGGAGCAACCTTGATCCCCATGTCTTTGAATACCCTGCAGAGGCCCGCAACGATAGCGCTCTTTCCTGCTCCAGATCCGGTTCCCTGTATCATTATCGCTTTTGCCATAACCTATGCCACAAAATTCATATGCCTGATTACGGGATAGTCCCACAGTTCAATCACATTTAATGCTGAAAAATCCTGTTCAATCCTGAATATATTTTCCAGGGGAATACCGAGAAGCTCACACAGGATCACCCTGTTTATTCCGCCATGGGCAACGAGCGCTATCTGTTCACCATCATGCCTTGAAACTATTTCATGAAACGCCTTTATTGCGCGGTCTCTCACAGCCAGGGTGCTTTCACCTTCGAGAGGACTGTACTGCAGAGGATTTTCAGCCCAGGCCTTGAAGGCATCGGGCCACTTCTCTTTTATCTCGTCAAAACTCATCCCTTCCCAGACACCGAAATTACGCTCTTTCAATCCATCCGTAATCACCGGCTTGAGTCCAAAAGGGGCGGCAATGATCTCTGCACTTTTACGGGCACGGCTCAGGTCCGAACAATAGACCGCTTGCAACTCCCCGCTGACCGGGCCAGAACCTGATTTGCGGCCCAGGTGGCGGGCAAGTCTCTTTACCTGCTCAATGCCATTTTCTGAAAGAGGAACATCAATGTGGCCCTTGTACCTGCGGGAATCAGCATCCTCTGTTTCGCCGTGTCGTATAAGATAAATTTTTGTCATCATCGTCTGCTCAACAACACTGCGCTTCATCGCGCAGCTCCATACCGGTCAGTCCAGACTGACTTTATTGATTACCGCGATCAACAGAAATAGCAGTACCGCAATTTCGTTTACCGCCCCGAATGAATCACCTGTCATCCCGCCAAATTGTTTCTTGAAAAACCATACAGCCCCAAAACTGAAGCCAAAAAGAAGGGGCATCGCAAACATGAGGTAAAACATGATAAGTGAAAACTGCCCCGTTGCTATGCAGAGCATGAGAACAAAGAGGACTGTTGCCGCAGTAGCTGTCAGGAGCTCCTTTTTCCCGGTCTGCTCACTAAAGATTCTTCCCAGTCCATCCTGCCTCGCCGGCCTGCTGTAACAGGCTGCCGGGACCATTGCCCAGCGAGACAGCAGGGGAACGGTTATAAGGATCACAAAGTAAACAGGTCCGTTTGAATGAAAGTAAAGAGCATTGAGCAGCACATATTTCAGCAGGAGCGTCATCACTATAGCGATAACTCCCATGGGGCCAACTGTGCTGTCCTTCATGATCAAGAGCTTTTTTTCTACTCCACTCCGCGACGCAACTGCATCAATGGTGTCGGAGAGACCATCCAGATGCAGACCGCCGTTCATCACCGTAATGATAAGTACCAACAAGGCATTGGCAAGCTCTGACTGAAAAAGGCCCAGAAAGATCGTAGCTGAAAATGCAAGGAGAATACCCTCAGCAAGTCCCACCCAGGGGAAAACAGCTGTAGCCTTTCCCACTTCGCTGTCAGGCAGCTCTCCCAGGTCTTTCACCGGAATAATCGTTAAAAACTGAAATGCCAGAAAAATACGGTTCATAATCAAAACGTTCAACGCTTATGCCTGAAAATACTCAGGCATTCTTTTCCGCGACCTCTGCTTCCGCAAATGTCGCCATCTCTTTATAAATCTTCAGACCACCCTCAATGATCATCATAGCCAGTGCAGCACCGGTTCCCTCACCGAGTCTCATATCAAGATCAAGAATCGGCCTGAGCCCTATTTTTTCCAAAATAAACTTATGTCCAGCTTCCCGGGACATGTGAGCAGCAAACATGTAATCCTTTGTCTTCGGCTCTATCAGCCATGCCATCAATGCGCCTGCAGTCGATATGAAGCCGTCTATTACCACAGGTATTTTCTCCGCTGCTGCGCCCAAGACTAGCCCGGCTATGCCGGCAATCTCGGCACCGCCCACTTTGGAAAGAACATCAACAGGATCAGAAGGATCAGGGTTGTTGAGCGCTAACGCATCCTTAATTACCGTGACCTTGCTCGTCCAGACTTTATCATTGATTCCGGTGCCTCTGCCTGTAATATCCTCAACAGGCCTGCCTGTAATAACTGATGTAATCGCACTTGAGGGTGATGTGTTGGCAATTCCCATTTCACCTGTCCCGAAAATCCGATATCCTTTCGCAGCATACTCATGTGCCAGATCAATACCAACCTGAATACACTGTTCGGTTTCTTCACGGGTCATGGCCGGGCCTTTCCGCATATTCCTTGTGCCGGAAACTACTTTCTTTATGAGCAAGGGCACGCTGCTCCGGGCCGCTGCCTCGGTAAAATCATAATCAACACCGATGTCTACAACGACCACGTCTGCACCCGCGTGCCGGGAGAGAACATTAATCCCTGCTCCGCCGTGAATAAAATTCAATACCATCTGGGAGGTCACCTCTTTTGGGAAAGCGGACACACCCTCGTCTGCGACACCGTGGTCACCGGCAAAGGTGAAGACAACTTTTTTATCAAGGTCAGGCATGGTCTGTTCTGAAATAGCAACAAGCTGCTTTGCAAACTCCTCAAGCCTTCCCAGGCTTCCCTGCGGCTTGGTGAGATTATCGAGGCGCTCCTGAGCCTGTCCGGCGAATGTTCCGTTCGTATTTGTTATGCGTGAACACGTAGACTGTAATGACATATGTACCTCCGCGATTTCATTATTATATGGTTACCCTTTAATCTTCAGCGGTATGCCCGCCGTGACCAGGTATACTTCATCAGACAGCTCTGCTATTTTTTGATTTAAGGCACCTGATAAATCCCTGAACGTTCTTGCCAGTTTATTTTCCGGCACAATGCCAGTACCAACTTCATTGGACACCATAAAGAGATCAAAGTCATCTGCATGTTTCAACCCGCCCAGAAACGAAGTAAATTCGCTGATGCTGTCTTCAGGCAGCTCATTATCCGTGCCTGCTGCCTCAAACTTCAGCAATATATTGGAGAGCCAGATGGTCAGGCAGTCCAGAAGAACAACACGGTACCTGCCCTGCAGTGTATTGATAAGAGGAGAGAGCTTCAGAGGCTCTTCAAGGGTGTCCCATTCATCGCTTCTTTCCGCTTTATGCTTTCCAATCCGTTCCCTCATTTCATCATCAAGGGCTTCTGCTGTGGCGATGTATGCCTTCTGCCCCTCAATTTCTGAGGCCCTGGTCAGGGCAAAAAGGCTCTTACCACTCCGTGCCCCGCCTATGATAAAAGTGATTTTCAAATTCTCGATCCGCAGATATTAAAGATTATTCAGATTATCTGATACCAAAATTAATACTTCTGAGTTATTCATTGATTCAACCACGTTAAAAAATAAAAACCCCCGGCCTTCAATTAAGAAAACCGGGGATAAAAGTATTAACCTTTACCCTCACATCCTCTTCCCTCGAAGGTTTTGCGTGAGGTCACGTTCAGGCAGGTCTTCTGGCTTTCCCGATCTCTACCAGCCTTCCCTGTAACTTTACAAGTGGCTTCAGTGAGTAGAGACTATCAATTCCGAACAAGTGGAAATCGGGATTACAGCGGCGGGTCCGCTCCAGCATTTCACTGGATTCCCCTTTAAGCCCATAGAGGGCACCTGAACAGTTTATGTCTCAGTCTAGAATTATACCTTAATGGGTGAATGATTAGTCAAGAAAAGGAGGATTTATTGCGGGGGCTTTATGGCCTTTAAATAGTCAAAATAGTCATGGGCCGGGTTGATAAGTTCAACGCCGACTCCACCGTAATTTCCATTCATCTTTTTTAGCCGTTTTACTATTGCCAGTACCTTCAATGAATCACTCTCAATACAGATCATTGAGTCAGATGAGAAATACTGATTTGTTCCGATAAACATGCCTCGTTCAGACACATTCAGCACAGTTCCCTGGAAAATATCATTGTTATAGAATATCTTTACCCCGACACCGATGGAAATCCTGCTGTAGGCCCTTTTATCGTTTTTCGGTTCTTTCTGCAGCCCGAAATAGGCATTATACTCCTCTATATACGACTCAAGCTCAGATTCTGAGTTGATTCCCAGCTTTTTTAACCTGTCTAATATTTCCTGTCTTTTCAGAGCGACCATAATCAGTTAATAAAGCAAATTATCTTCCACGCATAATTACTTGATTTATAAGTTTTTATAATGATTAACACCATTTTAAACGTAATATTATATTACATATTGTTAAATTTAACGACAATTAACCTCTCGAAAATCTCCTGGCCAGTCTTTCTAACCTTATTACAGGTTTCATTCATTTATTACAGGCCCTGTAGCATTTGGCTGATTTCAGGAGAACAAACTCTGTATCTTCCTCATTTTTAACCCTTTTGAAAACTTCACAGGCCATGCAGGATACCTGCTTCTGGGCGAAACTACCCTGAACTTTTCCTCCGCAGAATGTCCCGGCAACAGCCCAGCAGATACGCCCGCCATCCTTGCCGGAGTTTACTCCGTCGCTTGATTCATCTGTTGCCGCAGGGCATATACCGAACTCTTCAGTCTGTTCCCCGCCAGGCTCTCTTCCGCATTTTTTTATTTCCCAGCAGTTTTTCTTCATCTCTCAGACCTCCTTATGCAGATTAAATTGCAATAACAATGCCTGGCAGAACCAGCAATGTAAGTCCCTAAAAAAGCTCACTATTTATTTGTTACGTTATTTTACTCAATTGAATGTGCGTGATTATACTCAGTGATAACAGAAACTGCGGATAATTAAGTGTACTCCTGATCACATAAAATTGACTGGTGCGATTGAGTGAGTCTGCCAGGAAATCATTTTACTCCCCGACAATCTTAACCAGCACTCTCTTTTTCCGTCTCCCGTCAAACTCCCCGTAAAATATCCGTTCCCATGTACCGAAGTCCAGCTGGCCATCCGTTATTGCTACGACCACTTCCCTGCCCATAACCTGCCGTTTCAGATGAGCATCTCCATTGTCTTCTCCTGTGCGGTTATGGTGATATTGGGAAACAGGCTCATGGGGCGCAAGTTTTTCCAGCCATGTTTCATAGTCATGATGGAGCCCGGACTCATTATCATTGATAAATACCGAAGCTGTTATATGCATCGCGTTTACAAGAACCAGCCCTTCCCTGACCCCGCTTTCTTTCAGACAGTCTTCAACCTGTGGAGTAATATTAATAAAGGCACGCCGCGTCGGCACGTTAAACCACAGCTCTTTTCTGTATGATTTCATAAAACCTCCAAATAATAAATTGACCACGGAGGCACTGAGACACAGAGGGAGGCAAAAGAAACGTTTTCTTTTTTTGAAGTCAAGATCAACAGCCTTCTTGCCTTAATATTTTTTTATTCTGTTCTCTGTGTCTCAGTGCCTCCGTGGTTTCCTATTTCTGTTTTTGAACCATCAAGATAATCTTCTCAACTGCCGCTTCAGGGGATTCCTGTTCACTGTCAATTATCAATTCAGGCGTTTCCGACACTTCATAGGGTACAGTGACTCCCGGCACCGGGCTTCCTTTTTTCCCTTTCTCATATATCTTCTCAGGCGCGTCATGTCTGAGAGTTCGCGTTTTTTCTCTCTCCATGCAGAGCTCCAGAGGACATTTAATGTATACCTCATAGAAGTGAGGGATGATCTTTCGCGCGAGATTTCTCCAGAATATCCTGTTCCCCGTTGCATCGATAACCACATTATGCCCGAGTTCGCAGACAGTCTTAGCGGTATAGACCAGGGCCTTGTACACATACTCTCTCTCCCTGCCCGAATAACTGGGGGTCGGGGTGACAATTTCCCTGAGTTTATCAACGCGAAGAATTACCGTGTCAGGCATTTTCTCCTTCAGATGAAGAGCAATTGTGCTTTTACCGCTCCCCGGCAGTCCTGTAATCCAGATGGCCCATGACATTCTTCTATTATACCCGAGGGCATGGCAGCGGGCCAGAGAGGAAAAGGAGCATCAATTCTTTTCAAAATTATTTTCTTTTGTTACAATGTGCTATGCAAACAAATACCCTCAGTAAACGACTCCCGCTCATTCAGGAGGCCGACCTCGACGGCAAGGTTGTGCTTGTCCGTGTTGACCACAACGTTGTCAAGAAAGGCGCCATAAAAGACCCCTTCAGAATCGATAAAACCCTTGGGACCCTTTACAATATAGTGGATAAGGGCGGCCGCCCGATTCTCATGAGTCATGTCGGAAGGCCAAGGGACAAGACCACCGGCAAGATCACCTGCAGCCCTGATACTTCTGTTGAGCCGATCGTTGAGTATTTGAACCGTAAGCTGAATGTAGAGTTCCGCATACCTGAGTTTGAAATCGACCCTGACGCGGGGATAACCGCACTCGGAAAATCAGTCTACCGGGCGATTGGGGAACTGAAAGACAGGAAAATCGGCGGCATATATCTGCCCAACACCAGGTGGTTCCGGGGAGAAGAAGAAAAGCCGGGGTTTTTCAGAGACAACTTCGCTGTCATGTTGTCCGATCTGGCAGACGTATACGTGAATGATGCCTTTGGCTCATGGCAGCCTCATGTATCAACCTATGATATAACAAAAGTAATCCCGTCATATGCCGGCTTTCTCATGCAGCAGGAGATCATGAACCTGGGCGGCGTCGTTGATCCGGCGCGGCCGATTCTTGCGGTCATAGCAGGCTCCAAATACGATACAAAGATCGGCCCTCTTTACGCGATATACGAAAAGACCGACCACCTTGTTCTTGGCGGTGTTTTATACAATGCCTACCTCTGCGCTAAATACGGCATATCAATCAAAGGGATTGCGGAAGAAGATATTGCCGCTGCCAAAGATCTCGTTCAGCGGGACAAAGAACAGCAGAAGATACTTGAAATGCCCTATGTAGTTGAGTCGGACACCATGGAGGGGAAAATAGAAGGAAAGTTCAGGACCCGCTGCCTGAATGATTTCAGGGAAGGCGATGAGTACGGGTACATTCTCGACATAGACCCGAAGTCATTTGAAGATAACAAAGTTTTAAAAGTGATAGAGGAAGCTAAAACGATTTTTGTAAATGCCGTCATGGGATATACGCCCCATTTTTTCGAGGGCTCCAAGGCCCTTGATGAAACTTTGGATACGAATAAAAGCGCCTACAAGCTGTACGGAGGAGGAGACACACTCCAGGAATTTAAAAATCTCTGCCCCGGACTCTACCTGTCAGTTCTCGATGATCCCAACTACTACTTTTTTACGGGAGGAGGTACGGTCCTTACCGCTATAGAACAGGGCAGCCCCTATGGGCTTAAATCAGTACAGGCCCTGATGGAAAACAAGGAACAACAGGGGAACAGGACATAGTGAAGACACCATGGAAACTCTCTCTGCTCACCATTTTCCTCCTTATATTCTCTGTTTCAGCTTCACCCGGATTTGACGGTCCACTTCAGGTAAAAAACCAGTACCCCATTTTTCTCCATGCTGACCAGCAGTACCTGGAGCGCGCTGAAATGGAAAATTCGATGTCCTACAGCCTCTCTCATTCAAGCACATACACTGTTCAGGAATCAGGCCGCTGGACAATTAACCTTGACATGGAAATCACTGAATTAAATTTCCGGTACAGGAGAATTATCCGTGACACGGTGGAATTCAACCTTGACATACCGGTTCTGATCCCCGGCAGCGGCATTATGGACGGTTTTCTTGAAGACTACCATGATTCCTTTGGTTTTCCGGATTACGGAAGGAGTGAACGGCCCCATGATGATTTCCTCTATGAGGTAAAGCAGGATGGCGCTACTGTCATCAATGGAAAAAACAGTGTTCAGCTGGGGGACCTTCGCATTGCTTTAAAAAAACCGTTGATCACGACTGAGAGTTTACACCTGAGCATACGGGGTGATCTTGAGCTCCCGATGAGCAGTGCAAAAAAAGGGTACAGCAACGGCAATGTAGACGCAGGGGTAGCTCTGCTTCTTGACAAAGAAATTACCGAAAATATGATGGCGTACCTGAATATCGGCGCTGTATTCCCGGGAGACGTCAGAGGTGAGCGCACATTGGATCTCGATAATTTCATGTACGGCGGTATTGCCATAGAGGCTCGTTTTTGGGAACGGTTCCGTGTCATTGTCCAGATACAGGGCCAGTCTTCCATATATCCTGAAACAGATCTCCTTGCTGTTGACCGGGAAGCCTGGCTTCTGGCAGTAGGCGGAAGATATAAACTAGACTCAGGGAGCCTTGAGATGTCCCTGACGGAAGATATAAATACATCAGGAGCTCCTGATTTTATCATGAATCTGACGTATAAACATTATATTTAAGTTATGAAAAACGAAAACCTTATTCATGAATGGATGATTTCCCACTTGCAGGAAAAGCTCTCCAGGTCCTATGACGATGTCAAGTCCAATCCCGCAGGCGACAAAAAAAACGAATACAAGGGAGCATACCCGGACCTTATTCTGAGTAATCACGGCCTGGTAATGGCACTCATGGAGGTCGAGACTGCTGGAAGTATAACCCGCGAAAAAACTGAAGAGTGGAAATCCCTGTCACAACTCGGGGCAAAACTGATCCTTATGGTGCCAAAAAGTTCAAAGGCGAAAATCATTGACCTTCTCTGGAAAAGCGGTCTTGCTGACAAGGCAGCCATAGGGAGTTATGAAATCAGTGTAACCATGCCGTAACTTCTTTTATTAAGAGGTGCTGGATTTATATAAAGAAGCTGCTCTTGTCCCAGGATGGATCAAGTATCTCAAGGCCGACCTGGCTGGTTAATTCATGGGAAGGTGTTTTTTTCGACCATTTTACCCTGGCGCGGGAGGTAATTGTCTCTTCAGCAAAAAGGTGAAAGATTAATTCATACTCTTTCCCCTCCTCAAAGGCATCAGGGTCTGTCGGGAAAATGACTATACATGCCCCGTCCTCGGAGAGGTTGCTGATTTCACCGCAATAGGTACCATTTTCGGAAGTTAAATCAACTTTAAACCCGATTGAAATTCTCTTGGCCCGCCTTTTTTTCATGAAGCTACCTTTCCGCGTACGCTGCTGTGCTGTTTTCAGTATACCAGAAGACTATCTTTTACTCCTTCTCGAGTGCTTCGACAGCGATCCCGCAGGAATCAAAATTATCAAGAAAAACAGGGTGAGGCTCGGTCGGGCAGAGAGCATAAAGCTTCTTCACAAAATCGAGCACATAGGTCGCACCGCGATGCTTCATATGGGCATCATTGTCCGCAAAAATAATAAAATGGACGAAGCTTAACGGGTCCTTCTTCAGCTGAAGCGATTTATAGAGCAGGGTTCCCGGCTCGTTTTCCTTTACGTTGGAAACCAGCTCTTTTATTGCTTTTTTTGCCTCATCAAGTTTGCCTTCTTCTACTTTAAAAGGAATGATTACATACTCTTTCATCTGAAACCTCTCTTTATTTATTTATCACGCTTCATATTGTATCTATTCCGTTGAAAGATTGAAAGCACTGAAGAATGAGAGAAGTCAGCTGCAGTATCAGACAACAAAGGATGAAGAGGTCCTGAGGACCTTGCTGCCAGATCAGAAATTGAAGATTTTATTAAAAAATGGGTAGTTATTATAATAGAAGCCATAATCCTGGTCCTCAGCTTTCTTTAATTGATGGAGGGCCGCCTATTTTATATGAGGAGACACGATTCCAGAGCAATGGCACATAACAACCAAAGCAATTCTATCATGCCTGATCCGCTGTCGCAAAGGATAATGGCAGTTAGTCTGCTGATTATCCTGAACATGCTGCTCTGCTTATTCGTTGTTCCCGCGCTGCATGCAGAAACAGCAGTGAAAAAACGTATCCTCCTCGTCAATTCATACCACAGGGGTACCAGCTGGACAGACAGTGTTGTCAACGGGATCAATTCTGAACTGAGCGCGGGCGGCAAGGACATTGAATTATATTCAGAGTATATGGATACCAAGAGATACTTTGATGAAGAGTATTTCCAGAAACTCTTCGAAATTTACCAGTATAAGTTCAGTAAGATCCCCTTTGATGCCGTCATTGTCAGCGACAATAATGCCCTGGATTTTATGCGCCGTTACCATAGAAAGCTATTTCCGGATACCCCCCTTGTGTTCTGCGGAATAAATAATTTCAGCACCTCCATCCTGGAAGGACACCCGTTATTTACCGGTGTTGTTGAAGAGATCGATATCAGGAGCACTCTTGAGATTGCCCTCAAACTGCACCCTGATGTCACCAGGATCATATCGATCAATGACACTACCACAACAGGCATTGCCGTAAAAAATGAGGTCCTCAAAATCGTGCCGCTCTTTGAAGGGCGGGTAGATTTTGAGTTTTTTGAAAATTTCGATATTGCGGAGCTGAAAGAAAAGGTATGGAAGCTGCCCCGGGACAGCATAATCCTCTTTTCAGGAGTAACGAGGGACAGGTCCGGTCAGTTTTTTGCCTATGAAGAGAGTATTGCTCATATCTACAGCGAATCCAGTGTCCCCATATACAGTTTTTGGGATACCTATCTCGGAAAGGGAATCGTCGGCGGAATGCTGACAAATGGATATGATCAGGGGAAGGCAGCCGCACAGATAGCAATCCGGATTCTTGAGGGAGAAGCGGTTCAGACAATTCCCGTTGTCAGGGACAGTCCAAACAGCTATATGTTTGACTATCAGCAGTTGAAGCTGTTCGGGGTGAGCCAGTCAGACCTTCCCGGGGGAAGCATAATAATAAACAAGCCTGATACACTCTATTCGCGCTACAAAACACTGGTACAGACAACCCTGTTTACCATTATCGCACTTATACTAACCATCGTTGTCCTCCTCACACTTACGTCGTACCGGAAAAAAATGCTGCGCGTGCTTCGTGACTCTGAAGAGAGATACCGCGACTTATACGAGAACGCGCCGGACATGTACCATTCAGTCAATAAAGAGGGCATTATCACCGAATGCAATGAAACAGGAGCGCGGATGCTCGGATACCGCAAAGAGGAGATAATCGGGAGACCGCTCTCAGATTTTCTCACTGAAGAGGCACGGAAGATTCATGAGAAAGAGTTTCCGCGTTTAAAAAATAAACGGGCCCATTTTGATCTGGAACGGGAATTTATCAGAAAAGACAGATCAACCTTTACCGCGAGTTTAAACATAACAACTGAAGTTGATAATAAGGGCGACCTGCTGAAAACCAAAACTATCGCGCGGGATTTAACAGAGCGGAGGCGGTTAGAAGAGCTTCAGCGATCCAGGGCCCAGCTGCAGAGCCTGTCAGCATATTTGGAATCTGCACGGGAAGAGGAAAAAAAGAGGATTGCCAGACAGATACATGATGAACTCGGTCATGCGCTCACAACATTGAGCCTCGATCTTTCATGGCTGAATAACCGCCTGTCAAGCGTGAGCAATTCTCTTGATACGCATTCCCTCATGGAACGGACCCATGCCATGGCAGACCTCATTGATTCTACCGTACAGACGGTGCAGAGGATATCTTCAGAACTGATTCCCGGAGTGCTTGATCACCTCGGGCTCGCAGAGGCGATCAAATGGCAGATAGATAAATTCAGGGAGCGCACCGAGATCAGGTACGATATAATTATTCATGATGAAAAAAGCAGGCTCGATCAGAGGAGTGCTATCGCGGTCTTCCGGATTTTTCAGGAAACCCTCACAAATATTATCCGCCATGCCGAAGCAACAGAGGTAAAGGTTATACTTAAGGAAGACAATGAATTTCTGACTCTTGAAATACAGGACAATGGAAAGGGAATCCCGGAAGACCAGATCTCAAGCCCTGAGTCTGTGGGACTTATCGGTATACGTGAGCGGGCGCGCATATTAGGTGGAAGCGCTGTTATATCTGGCTCTTCAGCAGAGGGAACCAGGGTAAAAGTCCATATTCCGGTGAAGACGTCGAGTGTGGATATTGTGCAGCCAAAAGGTAACTGAATGAAATTTTATGAGATAATATTTATGGATAATTTGAAAGGACCGTTCTCATGACAAGGATTCTCATAGCTGATGATCATGAAATGTTCCGGGAGGGCATAAAGCGAATATGTGACGATAACCCTGACATCATTGTGGCGGGTGAAGCAGGCAGCGGATATGAAGTCCTGGATAAAGTTGAGAAAGACGACTATGATGTCCTGCTTCTCGATATCGCCATGCCCGGATTGAACGGCCTTGATACATTAAAGCAGCTCAAGAGCAGGAAACCCGGGCTCCGGGTCCTTGTATTAAGCATGTATCCTGAAGATGAGTATGCAGTACGGGCCATTAAGGCCGGTGCGGCCGGATATGTTACAAAAGGCAGGGCATCCCGCGAATTGATTGAAGCAATACAGAAGGTGTCTTCAGGAGGCAATTATATTAACGCCTCAGTTGCGGAGAAACTGCTTTTTGATACAACGCCTGATAGAACGAAACCCCGTCATGAGACCCTTTCAGACAGGGAATACCAGATATTCTCCCTCATAGTAAAAGGGGGGAAAGTCAGCGAGATCGCTGATGAACTCAGCCTCAGCGTTAAAACCGTCAGCACCTACAAAGTCCGTATTTTCGGCAAAATGGAAATGAAAAGCACTGCTGAACTGGTGAAGTATGCGGTGGAGAACGAGCTCGGGCTGTAAAACAGGTAAGGAGATTTATCGTGGACATCACTTCTGTACTGATCGTGGCAAGCGGCATTTTTGTGGGAATTTTTGCATCATTTACCGGACTGGGCGGGGGGCTCCTGATGGTTCCCATCCTCCTCTATCTGGGATTTACCGCGCAAAAAGCTGTGGGCACCTCTTTCCTGGGAATCCTTGTCATAGCGGTCTCCGCTCTTATAGCGCACAATAAACTTGCCAACGTTGACTATAAATATGGTATCCTGCTGGGCCTCGGCGGAATCGTGGGCGCTCAGATCGGCGCACGGCTCCTCGAGCATGTATCAACCGACAATTATAAGAAAATTTTCGCCATGATTCTTTCAAGTTTCGCTGTCTATTTATTTTTTAAAAAATAATATCTGTCCAAAAGATTAAGTGTTTGAAAATTAAACCTCAATGACCACATATGCCCTTGAATCAACTGAAGTTTCAAAATCCTACAGAGCGGATGAAAGACGCATTGTAGTCCTCGACAACATATCTCTTTCCCTCCCGGCAGGCGAGTTTCTCGTCATAGAAGGGACAAGTGGAAGCGGCAAATCTACCCTGTTGAGCCTGCTCTGCGGTCTGGACAAACCGGATTCCGGCCGTATCACCCTGGACAGCGTTGACATAACCGACCTGACGGAAGATGAACTTGCCCCTTTTCGCAACAGGACAACAGGCTTTGTCTTTCAGGCATTTCACCTGGTCCCGTCTCTTACTGCGCAGGAAAACGTGATGTTTCCGGCGGAATTAAATAACGACCCTGATGCTGCTGAGAAAGCAGAGGCCCTCCTTGCGCGGGTCAATCTGAAAGACCGAATGGACAACTTCCCCCACCAGTTATCAGGGGGAGAAATGCAGCGCGTCGCCCTCTGCCGCGCGATAATCAACAGCCCGAAAATACTCTTCGCTGATGAGCCAACAGGGAATCTTGATTCCGTAAACAGTGAAGCCATTCTCAACCTCTTGCAACAACTCCACAGGGAACAGGGATCTACCCTTGTGCTGGCAACACACAGCAGGGAAATCGCTCAGAGCGCTGACCGTGTGCTCATCCTGCGAGATGGAAGAATCACCGATATCAATAAGAAAGGATAACTGCTGATGATTCACTGGCGGTTTATATACAGGCAGATTATCAGCTCAAAGAAGCAGGCATCAGTTTTTATTCTCTGTGTTGCCCTCTCGCTTGTTACGCTCGTTTCCCTGGGGAGCTTCAGCCGCAGCGTGCGTGAGTCAGCGCTCCGGGATGCCCGGGAACTGCATTCTGCTGATATCATTATTTCGTCCCATTACCCCTTCTCATCATCCCTTGAAGGCGCCATAAAAAAATACGCAGATGAAAACCTCGTAACACGCGTCCGCGTTCATGAGTTTTACAGCATGGCCCTTGATCCCGCAGGCGGAGCATCGCTCCTGACCAACCTTAAGGTGGTGGAAAAGGGATATCCCTTCTATGGGACTGTAGAACTTGCATCAGGACGGAAGTTCAGTGACGTGATGAAAAAGAGCCATGTAATCGTTGAGCAGGGGCTTCTCGACCGTCTTCAGCTCACCACAGGATCTGTAATAAACATCGGGAAGGGAACACTCACGATTGCTGATATTGTTATCAGGGAACCGGGCAGACCGGTATCATTCTTTTCACTTGGTCCGCGAGTTTTTGTTTCAGCACAAGACCTGCAATCACTTGAGCTGATTGGAAAGGGAAGTAGAATTCACTACAGGTATCTGCTCAAGCTCTCTGATCCTGAGGCTCTTGACAAAGTTGCTGCTCAGCTCGCATCCGCCGCTCTTGAAGGCCAGGAACATGTTGAAACCTTTCAGACAGCTCAGTCAGGGATAAAAAAGTTCTTTGAAAATTTCCTCTTCTTTTTAAACCTGATCGGGATTTTTACGCTTTTGCTGGCAGGCATCGGAATTCAAACCGCGTTGACAGCGCTCCTGAGGGACAGCGAAATTACTATTGCTATCATGAAGACGCTGGGCGCTGTGAGCAGATTTATCACGACTCACTTTTTTATCATGGTCATGGTTCTCGGTACAGCAGGGACCGTGACAGGGCTCTGTATCAGTTTTATCATCCAGCTCCTGTTCCCTGCCCTCTTTTCAGGGATACTCCCGGCATATGTAACACTCAGCATATCATGGGCAACAGTTTTTGAAGGCCTTGTCCTCGGCACGGTTGTTGTTGCTCTCTTTACCTTCCTCCCATTATGGCGCATAAAAGAGGTGCCTCCTGCCTTCATATTCAGGAAAGAGCAAAATCCACCGCACAGGGGACGTTCTCAGTATCTGATTGTCCTGATCATGTTAACCTTTTTTTGTACCCTCGTCATATGGCAGCTTGAAGATGCGGCCACAGGACTGTACTTTGTCCTTGGCCTGACCGCATTGATCAGCATTACTACAGTCCTGTCGCGGCTGCTGCTGGGCAGGTTAAAAAAATACAGCCCCTCTTCTCTGGCACTGCGGCAGGCAGTCAAAGGACTGCACAGACCCAGGAATGCCACGATGCCTGTCATTGTTACGCTCACCGCATCTCTGGCCCTTCTATTTTCTGTCTACCTGATAGAACAGAACCTTGATGCAACGTATATAACATCATATCCCCCGGATGTGCCGAACGTATATTTTCTGGACATTCAGCAGGACCAGGAAGAGGGATTTACCGCATTAGCCGGTAAGGAAACGCACTACTATCCCATTATAAGGGCCCGAATAACCGCTGTAAACGGCAAACCCATTAAGCGCGCTGAAGAGCTCCGGAAAAAAAGAGATAACCTTGCCCGTGAATTCAACCTCACCTACCGGAATTCCCTCCTGGAAGATGAGCAGATCATGGATGGGAAAAGTCTCTTTGAGGATGGTAGTGAGGACCTCTCCAAAGGCACGGTAGTTCCAGTATCTGTTCTTGATACATTTGCCGAATTAGCTCATATAAAAAGAGGTGACACTATACTCTTCAAAGTGCAGGGGATACCTCTGATGGCACGCGTAATGAGTATCAGGACCAGAACAGCATCAAAGGCACGCCCATTTTTCTACTTTGTCTTTCCCGAGGAAGTTCTTGCTGATGCGCCGCAAACCATTTTTGCGGCAACGCGCCTCAACAGGACAGAGCTGGCGGAGATGCAGAGAAGAACGGTCACGCTCTTTCCCAATATAAGCATTATCGATGTGAGCCAATCCCTGGATGTGCTTGCCAGAATAATGCATAAATTATCAGCGGTGATTCAGTTTTTTACCTCCTTTTCAATGATCGCCGGGCTGCTGATCATTATCAGTTCCATGATTGCGACTCAATTTGCCAGGATCCGGGAGGCGGTGTATTATAAAGTCCTCGGTGCCAGGAGGTCCTTCATTTTAAAAGTCTTTGCCTATGAAAACCTGATAACAGGATTTATCTGTGCCGTGCTTGCAGTCGCGATTTCACAGATCGGGAGCTGGGTTGTCTGTATCAGGATTTTCGAAATACCCTATAACCCGTTCCCAATGGGTACAGCAATCATGATGGCATTGACTATTATTCTGATTATTTCTGCAGGCATGGTTTCGTCCCGGGCCATCTTACAGCAGAAGCCCGCTGTTTTCCTCCGTCAGCAGACAGGGGAATAAACAGTGGGGAGGAGCGTTATGAATATAATATTATGCCGGAGAACAACATGGGAAGAAAGGGTGATCTGTTTATGCCTCACCATGCTTTTTTTCCTGGCGGGCTGTGAAAATAAGCGGGAACCCCTGCCCGAAACAACGCCTGAGCAGATTGTGTTTCAGGGCACCATCATCGCCGTAGGGGACAGCCTCACAGCCGGTTACGGTCTTGCAGAAGACGAGGCATACCCCGCTCTTCTCGAAAATAGGCTTCGCAGTGATGGTTACAATTACAGGATTATCAATGCGGGAATCAGCGGCGAGACCAGCAGCGGCACATTTGCAAGGATGAAATGGATCCTGGCACAGAGGCCGGACATTGTGATTCTGGAAACAGGGGCCAATGACGGCATGCGCGGCATTCAAACAGATTTGATCAAAGAGAATATCTCCCGCTCTGTACAGATACTGAAAGAGCATAATGTCAGCGTCATACTGGCGGGCATGCGCATGTTGACGAATCTCGGACCTGGTTACCGCAGTGCTTTTGCAGAGATATACCCTGAAGTGGCACGGGAGCAGGATGTTCTGCTTATTCCCTTCTTTCTCGAGGGCGTAGCAGGTGTACCTTCACTCAACCTGGCAGACACTATTCATCCAACAGCCGAAGGATACAAAATCATTACGGAGTCGATCTACCCCTCTGTGCTTCAGGTTATCGGAGAAATTGAAAATAATCGCACCAGGTAACCGGTTGAATTTATTGCTTTACCGCCACATACGCAATTTATGCCGGTCAATGAGAAAGCTTTATATCCCTCCCCTGTAGGAAAGAACCTACACAATAATTCTTACATCTGCTGATATAATTTTTCTCTTTCATTGCATACAATGGAAGCATCAAGAGATCCGTCAAGGAACGCAGGAACTGATCCAGGTATCAATATTTCCAGTCTGCTGGAGAAGCACTAACCCGTAAGGAGCGTGCCCATGCTTAAGATCGTTTCACCTTATTTCTCATCCCTGATCAAAAAGTTCCGCCCTGTTGTTCAGATTCCAGCTTCGGGAAAGATCATCAGATCCAAATCTCAATTTGCACGGGTCCTCATTTTCACCTTTCTCTTTGCCTTCACTCTATTAACACCGCAAATCAGCTCAGGAACTGAACCTGTTGTCATCGGTGTTATGCATTGGGAAAAATTCACCTATTCAGAGATGATGAGAAACTCACTGGAGATGGCCCTGGATGATATTAATAAAGAGGGAGGGATTAAAGGTAGGCCTCTAAAGCTTGTCTATGCAGATGACGGGGGAAATCGGGAGTCAGGGGAAAAAGCAATAAAAGCATTGGCAAAGAATTCCGGCGCTGTGATGCTTGTAGGAGGGTATGCCAGCAGCAACACGATATATACGGCAGGGACTGCAAATAGCCTGGATATCCCCTTTCTCATATCCACTGCAGCAGATGACAGGATTACACAGAGAGCGTGGAGGAACGTGTACAGATTGAATCCTCCTGCAAAGGAATACGCAAAGGGCGTGGAAGAGCTCCTGCTGAAAAAAATCAAACCAAAGACCCTCTCCATCGTGTACGAAAACAGTCCCTACGGAACAGGGGGAGCCTTACAGATGATGTGGTTTTCCCGGGAGCACGATATCGAGATTCGAAAGATCATTCCCTACCACAAGGAAAGAACAGGGGTGAAATATTACCAAAAACTTCTGGCACCACTGAAAGAAGATCCTCCAGACGCTATTTATATGGTTTCTTACCTGAAGGATGCTGTCTCTATAGTCAGAACATTGAAGGAATTGAACATTGCTTCAGTCCTTGTGGGCGGGGCAGGCGGCTTTACATCTCCCAAATTCAGAGAAATGGCTGGTGATGCCGCTGATACCCTTCTGACAGCAACGCTCTGGACACCTAATCTTCCCTACGCAGGAACGAAAGAATATTACGACAGATATCTCAAAAAGTTTGGTATTGAACCGGATTACCATGGAGCAGAAGCATACTCTGTACTTATTGTTGCTGCAGATGCCTTAAATCGGGCCACAACATTACGCCCTGAACATATTCGTGCCGCACTGGATAAGACTGACATAACAACGCCCTTCGGGCCTGTTCAATTCAGATCATATGGAAAATTCACACGCCAGAACAGCTTTCCCACGATGGTGCTCCAGATCATAAATAACAGATATGAGTCTGTATGGCCCGGGTCAGTAGCGACCGCACGGTTTATGCCGTCGTCAAAGGGGAAAATCAGCGAAAAAAAGTAACTGCCAGACAAACGGCGTTAAAAATGTGAAACATGCAGTTCTGTTTCATACGTCAACTATAAAAAAAGAAAGGGGGGGTAAACGGTCAGATGAGCAGGAATGAATGGTTTATACGACAAGGGTTCCTGCACAACACGTATTGTTGAAAACACAATACTATTTAAAAAGGAGATGAAAACATGAAAAACAAAGCATTTGCAGTAATTGCCGTATGCTGTGCCTTTCTCATGGTCGCGATTGCCTTTCCTGTTGACTCCCAGGCCAAACACAGGATCGTCTTTGGCGGCGGACCAGCAGGCGGGACATTCCAGGTAGTTGCAAACGCTGTACAGACCTATAAGCCGGTCAAAAATGTAGAAACATTCACCGTAAAGGCACAGTCATCTGCCGGATCTGTGGAAAACCTGAGAAAAGCAAACTCAGGCAAACACGATTTCTCCGTTGTCTATTCAGGACATGTATACCTGGGAAGAAACGGAATGATGAAAAATGATTCAAAGAAGTACGAAGATGTTATGGCAGTCGCTTACCTCTACGGAGCACCAGCGCAACTCGTCGTTAAAAAAGGATCAGGGATCAAGAGCGCCAAAGACCTTGTCGGCAAGAAAGTCGGCGTCGGCAATGCCGGTTCCGGTGCTTTTGCAAACTGTGAAATGTTCTTTACCCACCTCGGAGTCTGGGACAAAATTGAAAGAAATGCCATGGGCTATAATGATGCGGCCCAGGCATTTGGGAACAACCAGCTGGACGCATTCTGGCTCTTCACGGCATTCCCGAGCGGTGCGGTCATCATGGCGGCGCAGACCAATGACATTGCCCTTATCAACATCGGGAAAGATGCTGAAGAGAGCGGATATTTCAAGAAATATCCCTATTTCGGAAAACTCACTGTTCCTGCCGGTACCTACAAAGGTGTTGACACTGATACGCCGTCATTCTTTGACTCCACTCTGTGGGTAGCGAATAAGAAAGTACCTGCTGATGTTGTGTACGAAATTCTATCGCTGATATACACCGATGAAGGTCTGGCTCACATGGTAAGCCAGAAAAAGACCTTTAAGGCAATGAGTGTCAAGGATGGCGTCAAAGGTATTGTCACCCCTCTTCATCCCGGCGCAATCAAGTTCTGGAAAGAAAAAGGAGTGATGTAACAATAACCGTAGGGGCGGGTTTCAAACCCGCCCTTATAGACTGAAGGGGAAATATGTACGATAAATTAAACAAAATCGAGAAATATATATTTGATGCCTGTTCCCTAATCCTTGTTCTTTTTTACTCCTATTCCGCTGTGCTGCAGCCGGCATCAACTCAGTATCACAGGGGAATCTATGTTGTCATAACCTATGTGCTTGTTTTTTTACTCTATCAATCAAAGTCCCGTATCATGAGGGCCGTAGACTATGTGCTGATGCTGCTTTCTATCGCGAGTATCGGATACTGGATATTAAATTTTGAAACTATAAACTATCGCACCGGTGCAGAAACACAGATTGACATGGCAATGGCCATGATCGGTGTCCTTATAGGCATTGAACTGGCCAGAAGAGTGGTTGGAACCGTTTTTGTAATAATGGGAACGGTGCTGCTGTTATATGGTGTCTATGGTGATTATATGCCTGAACTGATCTCTCATGCAGGTGACACATTCCCGGAATTATGCGTCAGCATATTCTATAAGAGCGACGGTATATTCGGTATCATGGCCAATGTCCTGGCAACCTATGTGCTTCTTTTTGTTATATTCGGGGCTTTTCTTGAAAAGTGCGGCGCCGAGAAATTTTTCATCGATTGGCCCCTGGCCGCAGTCGGTCATAAAACCGGAGGCCCGGGTAAGGTGGCCGTTATCGCAAGCGGCCTTTTCGGGTCCATATCAGGGAGCGCGATCGCAAACACAGTTTCCACTGGTGCCTTTACCATTCCAATGATGAAGAAGGCAGGTTTCAAACCACACGTAGCCGGAGCAATTGAACCGGCTGCGTCCATCGGCGGAATGTTTATGCCGCCGATTATGGGAGCCGGCGGATTTATCATGGCGGAACTGACGGGCTTACCTTATTCGAAAATAATGCTTGTTGCCATATTCCCCGCTATCATGTATTTCTACAGCGTCTACCTGATGGTTCATTTTTACGCTAAAAAGAATAATATTGTAGGTGAAAAATCAGAACACAGCGCCATGGAGATATTAAAAAAAGAATGGTTCTATGCACTGCCGCTTATTGTAATAACCATTTTTATGCTGACCGGATATTCTCCTGCTTATTCAGCAATTCTGGGCATTGTTGCCTGCCTGGTTATCAGCTGGTTCAGGAAAGAGACACGCATTGGTCCTAAAGAATTCCTGGAAGCGTCCAGGGCCGGCACAGAAAGCAGCCTCAAGATCGGAGCCGTAGTAGGGGTTATCGGCATTATCATTGGTGTGCTCACTTACAGCGGACTGATGCTTACTATTGCGGACATCATGATCGAGCTTGCAGCCGGGAGACTGTTCCTGACTATTATACTGATCGCTCTCGCTTCTCTCGTCCTCGGGATGGGGGTCCCTGTTACAGCCGCATACCTCATTACCGCTGTCGTCGCCGTACCGGCGCTAACCCATCTTGGCGTCAATGAAATTGCTGCTCACATGATCGTTTACTGGCTATCACAGGATTCTAATATTACCCCGCCTGTATGCATTGCTGCCTTTGCCGGCGCAACCATCGCAAAGGCCAATATGTGGAGGACCGCGTTCTCAGCCTTTAAATTTGCAAAATTCCTGTACCTGGGCGCGTTCCTGTTCGGATATGTCCCGGGCTTTACTTTGAACGGCAGTACTTTGGACATTGTGAAGTCATTTATTCTCATCATAATCGGCACCTATGGCTACACCTGGCTTATGAGCGGCATCTGGATGAAACACTTTAAAAAATCAGCAGCGTAATAAATACGTAAGGGCATGGCATGCCATGCCCCTACACGGATAAAGGACACTAAAATGACAAAAAAAGTTTCTGAAACAGTACCAAAAATTGAATACAAAAAAATACTGTATACAACAGATCTTTCTGAAAGTGGAAGGCATGCCTTCCAACACGCGGCAAGTCTTACCAACTGCTATGGAGCGGACCTGTCGGTTATCCATGTTGTTGAAGGCGGCCCTGAACTGGACAAACGTCTTTTCAGTTACGTGGATGAAAAGCTCTGGGAGGAGATTAAGACCCAAAATTTACAAGAAGCACGAGACGTCCTGGTCCGCCGTAGGAGAGACAATGCTGCCATCAAGGAGTGCATCGGCCAATTCTGCGAAGAGCTGCAGGGAAAAATGACAGATCAGCCTGATGTTTCCTATAGCATTGTGGTAAAGATGGGAGACCCGGTCAGTCTGATTATCGAAGAATCTGAGGCAGGCAACTATGACCTTATTGTCATGGGCTTCCACGGTCACGGTCCACTCATGGCAGCAATGATGGGAGACACCGTCCTCCGGGTTGTGAAGCGATCGAAGGTCCCTGTTCTGGTTGTCAGGGTCCCGGAGAGTGATCATTAAAATCAATGGTAGGGGCGCAGCATGCTACGCCCCTACTGGCCATTGCTCCACCATAACCGTTCATATAGAGATTCAGCCACTATGAAACTCATCCGTTTTGGCGAACCCCATAAAGAAAAGCCGGGAATAATTATGGAAGACGGAAAGAAGTATGATGTTTCTTCTTTCGGTGAAGATTATGATGAAAGTTTTTTTGAGACAAATGGTTCTGAACGGCTCAAGACATGGGTGCAAAGGAATGCTCAAGCAGGGGCATGGCATGCCATGCCCTTACTCCAGGAAGTGGATTCATTTCGATTAGGACCTCCGGTCTGTCGTCCAGGGAACATAGTATGTATCGGTTTTAACTATATGGACCATGCCCGCGAAACAGGCAAACAAGTGCCTCAAGAACCGATTTTCTTCCTGAAATCAACTTCTGCATTTTCAGGGCCGAACGACAATGTGAGGATCCCGCGTTCAAGCGAAAAAACCGATTGGGAAGTTGAGCTGGCAGTCGTAATCAGTAAAAAAACTTCGTACATAGAGCAGGATAATGCCCTTGACCATATCGCCGGCTTTGTTTTGGCGAATGACTACTCTGAAAGAGAGTTCCAGTTTAACAGAGGCGGCCAGTGGGTAAAGGGAAAAAGCGCAGACACCTTTGCTCCTCTCGGGCCCTTTCTGGCAACTCCTGACGAAATCAGGGATTACCGGGACCTGAGAATGTGGCTGAAGGTAAACGGTGTTAAAAAACAGGAAAGTAATACAGCGAATATGCATCATGATATTCCGACCATTATTTCCAGTGTCAGCCAGTATATGACTCTCTTGCCCGGAGATGTTATCTGCACTGGCACGCCTGCAGGGGTCGGGCATGGCAGGACTCCACCTGAATACCTGAAGGAAGGAGATCGTATTGAGTACGGCATTGAGCTTCTTGGGGAGGCTGCTCAAAGAGTAGTCAGGTGGGATGAGGCCGTCAATGTTTAGGAGGATATAGCTCATGCCGGACGCTCCTGTTGAATTCAAAGTCAGTCCTTTGCTTAAAACAAAATATCTGGGCAGGAAGTATGTGTACCTGAAATCGGTTAATTCGACCAGCACATACCTTGCGGACATGGATCGTGAAAATGCGGTCCACGGTACAATAGTGGCAGCTGACCAGCAGACTGCCGGGCGGGGCCGAATGGATCGCACATGGCATTCACCGCCAGGAGAAAATCTCTACTTTTCTGTTCTTTTATTACCTGAGCTCATCCCTGCAAAAGCGCCCCAGTTGGCCCTTGTTACTGCGGCCGCATTGATCAGGGTCTTGAAAAAGAGGTTCCCTGGCCTGTATCCCGGCGTGAAGTGGCCGAATGACATTCTGGTACAGGGCAGAAAACTTGCAGGCATTCTCTGTGAAATGAAGACCGAAATGAATGATATACACCGGGTTATCATAGGCATAGGTATTAATGTAAACAGCACAATCGGGAGCTATCCGCAGGAGCTCCGGGAATCAGCGATTTCGCTGCTCGATGCAACAGGCAGCATATCTAATAGACAGGAGTTAATTGCAGATATAGCTGCTGAACTGGAAAATATGTATGAGCAGTGGCTCAAAAAGGGGCTTGCTCCCCTTATCAGGCTTCTTGAAGAGAATTCAGCCATGAGAGACCAGGAAGTTATAGTTCTTCTGCAAAACAGGGAAATTCAGGGCACTGCCCGCGGATTATCCGATGAGGGTTACCTCATTCTGGAAACAGCCGACGGGATAGTTCAGCTCCCGGCTGGAGAGGTGCTTCTGACAAAGAGAACGATGTAACTCAAAAAATGGATGGAGAGTTCACTATGCCTGAATTTAAATACCAGGACCCGTTTCCACTTGGAAAAGATGAGACGAGGTACCGTCTCGTGACTGCAGAATATGTAAGCGTTGCTGATTTTGAAGGCAGGAAAATCCTCATGATAGACCCGGAAGGACTCACAATCCTTACCAATGAGGCTATGCGAGATGTATCTTTCCTGCTGCGTCCTTCCCACAATAAAATGGTCGCACAAATCCTGGACGACCCGGAGGCTTCTTCAAACGACCGGGGTGTAGCTATTGCCATGCTTCGCAATGCTGAAGTTGCTGCCCGATTTGAGCTTCCTCTCTGTCAGGACACAGGAACAGCAATAATCTTCGCTAAAAAAGGTCAGCAAGTCTGGACCGGCGTCAGGGACGAAGAATATCTTTCAAAGGGAATCTTCAAGACCTACACTGGAGAACACCTTCGTTACTCCCAGAATGTTCCGCTGACCATGTATGATGAAAAAAACACCGGGACAAACCTTCCCGCACAGATCGATATTTACGCGGTAGAAGGAGATGAATACAGGTTCCTCTTTCTCGCCAAGGGCGGTGGCAGCGCAAACAAGACAATCCTTTTCCAGGAGACAAAGGCCCTTCTCAGTCCCGGTGTCCTGGAAGAATATCTTATTAAAAAGATGAAAACTCTCGGCACCGCTGCCTGCCCTCCCTATCACCTTGCCTTTGTGATAGGCGGCACCAGCGCTGAATCCTGCCTGAAGACAGTAAAACTGGCCACCACCGGCTACCTCGACAGTCTTTCCTCAAGGGGAAATGAGGGCGGCCAGGCCTTCCGTGACCATGATCTGGAGGAGAGGCTGCTCTCTGCTGCCCGGGAAAGCGGCATCGGCGCACAGTTCGGGGGCAGATACTTTGTTCACGATATCCGGGTTATCCGTCTCCCCAGGCACGGCGCATCCTGCCCGATCGGCATGGGAGTCTCCTGCTCTGCAGACAGGAATATAAAAGCAAAAATAAACAAAGAGGGAATATGGCTCGAAGAGATGGACCGCAACCCCGGGAGACTGATTCCTGACAAATACCGCGGGAAGCACGAGGAAGGGACCGTCAAAATAAATTTGAACAGGCCGATGAAGGACATCCTGGCTGAACTTACACGACATCCCGTCGCAACACGTCTTTCTCTCACAGGAACTATTATTGTCGGTCGTGACATTGCCCATGCACGATTCAGGGAACGCCTGGAAATGGGTGAGGGTATTCCTGATTATCTCAAAAAACATCCGATCTACTACGCTGGTCCAGCCAAGACACCGCCCGGAAAACCATCGGGCTCTTTCGGCCCCACGACTGCGGGACGGATGGATTCATATGTTGACCTGTTTCAGTCTCATGGGGGTTCTCTGATAATGATCGCCAAAGGAAATCGATCAAAACAGGTAACCGAAGCGTGTAAAAAGCATGGCGGTTTCTACCTCGGCTCTATTGGCGGGCCTGCGGCGCTGCTGGCAGAAGAGAACATTAAGAATGTTGAATGCATTGACTTCCCGGAACTCGGGATGGAAGCGGTCTGGAAGATAGAGGTAGAGGACTTCCCTGCCTTTATTCTCGTAGATGATAAGGGAAATGATTTTTTTGCCCGGCTCGGGTGTTAGCGATAATTTGATATATGACCTTTGACACTTCTATAATTGGCGCCCTTCTTCCGATTTTCCTGGTTATTCTCTCGGGGTATGCCTTCCGCAGGTTTCACTTCCCTGGTGACGAATTCTGGTCTTATGCTGAAAAGATCACCTATTTTGTGCTCTTCCCGTGCCTCCTTTTCCAGAAGACTGCAACTGCGCCGATTGAATCCCACCAGTTTATCCAGATGGCAGCTGCGCTGTCCATCAGCGTGCTCGTAATGACGGCCCTGCTCCTGCTTGTTCAGCCATGGTGGACTGCCGGAAAACCCTCTTTTACTTCCTTCTTTCAGGGGAGCATCCGCTTCAATACCTATGTCGGTCTCGCTGCAGCCTTTGCCCTGTTTGGAAATGAGGGCCTTACCATATCCGCGCTCGCCCTGGCTGTTTTGATCCCCTTGCTCAATATTATCTGTGTCAGCGTGCTTGTCCTGTTTGGTGATTCAGGCAAACGCGGCTGGCGCACGGTTATTCTTCAAATTATCCAAAACCCCCTGGTAATTGCCTGCTTAACAGGCACCATGCTGAACACAACCGGTGTTCCCCTGCATGGAGTTGTGAACGAAACACTGCTGATATTCGGCAGAGCAGCACTTCCGATAGGCCTGCTCTGTGTCGGGGCAGGCCTCAATTTTACCGCTGCCCGCAAGTCCGGAATTATCGTTACTGCATCGTGCTTTCTGAAACTGTTTATCTTTCCGCTCTTAATGTGGAGCATATGTAACGCCCTCGGTCTTGACCTGACCGTAACATCGATCGCCGTGCTCTTTGCGGCCCTTCCGGGTTCACCAGCTGCATATATCCTTTCCAAGCAGCTTGGGGGCGACAGCCTTCTTATGGCGAGTATCATTACTGCGCAGACACCCCTGTCCATGGTGACGATGCCTGTTATTATGGCTCTGGTCAGATGAAGATTTTACCTGAGCGCTGATTTACACCCACTATAGAATCAAATTAACTGGGTGATGTTTAGATTACTAAAAAGTTTTAGAAGAATGAACGAGGATATGATAAAATAGCCTGTAGTTAACCATTACACCCATCGTTCCTGGTAAGCGAATTATGTTCAAGGAATTTAAAACCACTGTAGGAAAAAAACTTATCATGGCCCTCACAGGCCATCTGCTCATAATATTTGTTATAGCCCATGTAATAGGAAACTCTACGATTTATTTCGGAGGGCTCAATTCCTATGCACAGCATCTTCATGACCTTGCGCCTCTGGTCTGGACCTTCCGGTCTGTAATGCTCATAACGCTGCTGATTCATCTGCTATTGGGAATTCAACTGACACTGGAAAACCGCGCGTCAAAACCTGACACCTATGCTGTCAAAAAGAGCCTCCGTGCAACAACGGCTTCCCGGAATATGATATGGACAGGAGCTCTTACAGGGGGGTTTCTCCTGTACCACCTGCTTCACTTCACGTTCCAGGTAACAAATCCCGATATTTCCGCCAGAGCGAACCTTGATTCCCTCGGAAGGCCTGATGTCATGGTCATGGTAGTGTCAAGTTTTCAGAATATAATTATCTCTCTCGTTTATATTGTGTCAATGGCTGTAGTGGCCCTCCATCTTGTTCATGGTATACAGAGTTCTTTTCAGTCTCTTGGTTTGAACAATAATAAAACCCTGGGGATCATTCAAAAAGCAGGGTTAATCGTTTCGATTATTTTATTTGCGGGATACGCGCTGATTCCCTTATCAATACTCGTTGGCATGGTGAAAGGATAAGACAGATATGATACTTGACGGTAAAAGTCCATCGGGTCCACTCTCTGAAAAATGGGACAAGAGGCGCCAGGAGATGAAACTC
This sequence comes from Thermodesulfovibrionia bacterium, assembly GCA_947259645.1. Classification (GTDB taxonomy): domain Bacteria; phylum Nitrospirota; class Thermodesulfovibrionia; order UBA6902; family UBA6902; genus Glo-13. Next base: position 52,385 of record CAMYND010000001.1, read on the forward strand.
GTAAACCCTGCGAACAAGAGAAAATATAAGATTATTATTGTTGGAACCGGCCTTGCAGGCGCATCAGCCGCTGCAACCCTCGGGGAGCTGGGCTACAATGTGGAGGCCTTCTGTTATCAGGACAGTCCGCGTCGGGGACATAGCATCGCAGCCCAGGGAGGCATTAATGCGGCCAAGAATTACCCCAGTGACGGGGACAGTATCTTCCGCCTTTTCTACGACACGATCAAAGGAGGAGATTTCAGGGCGCGGGAGGCAAATGTCTACCGCCTTGCAACACTCAGCAATAACATTATTGATCAGGCAGTGGCTCAGGGCGTACCCTTTGCGCGGGACTACGCGGGGTATCTTGACAACCGATCCTTTGGTGGCGCGCAGGTATCACGAACTTTTTTTGCCCGGGGACAGACAGGCCAGCAGCTGCTTCTCGGCGCCTATTCCGCCCTTTCACGACAGATAAAGGCGGGCACGGTCACGCTGCACTCCCGGACAGAGATGCTTGACCTCGTGGTAATTAATGGTGAAGCAAAGGGGATAACTGTGCGTGACATGGTAACCGGTGAAATTCGGTCTTATGCTGCTGATTCGGTCTGCCTCTGCACAGGCGGCTATGCAAATGTCTTTTACCTCTCGACAAATGCGATGGGTTCAAATGTCACCGCTGCATACAGGGCATATAAAAAAGGTGCATTTTTCGCAAATCCCTGTTTCACCCAGATTCACCCGACCTGCATCCCTGTTTCAGGTGACCACCAGTCCAAGCTGACACTCATGTCTGAATCTCTCAGAAATGACGGCCGGTGCTGGGTTCCCAGGGAAAAGGGCGATCAACGCATCCCGGACGAGATCCCTGAAGAAGAGCGTGACTACTATCTCGAACGGAAATATCCGAGCTTCGGTAATCTTGCCCCCCGTGATATAGCATCCCGTTCAGCAAAGGAAGTCTGTGATGAAGGACGGGGAATCGGGACGAGCGGTTACGGTGTGTATCTTGATTTTGCTGACGCTATCAATCGTCTGGGAGCAGGTGTTATAAAAGAACGATACGGAAACCTTTTTGAAATGTATGAGAAAATTACCGGTGAAAATGCCTACAAGCAGCCGATGCGCATATACCCGGCCCCTCATTACACCATGGGCGGGCTCTGGGTTGATTATAATCTGGAGAGTACAATTCCGGGGCTCTTTGTGCTTGGGGAAGCGAACTACTCTGACCATGGCGCCAACCGTCTCGGTGCAAGCGCGCTGATGCAGGGACTTGCTGACGGCTACTTTATCATCCCAGGCACCATTGCCCATTATCTTGCTCAAACAGGGCCGGGCAAGGCAGGTATCGACCACCCCGAGTTTCAAAAATCCCGGGAAGGTGCCCATGACCGAATGCACCGGCTCCTGTCCATTAACGGCAAGAAAACTGTCAACGAGTTCCACCGGGAACTGGGAAGAATCATGTGGAACAAGGTAGGCATGGCCAGGACAGAAAAAAGTCTGAACAGCGCGTTACAGGAGATTCCCCGGCTCCGTGCCGAGTTCTGGGAAAATGTCACCGTACCCGGCAGCGGAGCAGCGTTGAACCAGGAACTGGAGAAAGCCGGCCGTGTTGCTGATTTCCTTGAGTTCGGAGAGCTTATGGCGCGGGATGCCCTGCTTCGTAATGAGTCCTGCGGCGGTCATTTCCGTGAGGAATATCAGATGCCTGACGGTGAGGCAAAGCGCGATGATGAACATTTTTCATATGTCGCCGCATGGGAGTTCACCGGAGAAGACAGCACACCTGAAATGCACAAAGAACCGCTGACCTTCGAAAATGTAGAACTGGCGGTAAGGAGTTACAAATAATGAACCTCACTTTGTTTGTCTGGAGACAGAAAGGCCCTGAAGACCCCGGCAGACTAAAGCAGCTGGAAGCCAGGGACATCAGCCCTGATATGTCCTTTCTTGAAATGCTCGATCTGGTGAATGAAGATTTAATCAAACAAGGGAGAGACCCGATAGTCTTTGACCATGACTGCCGTGAAGGCATCTGCGGTACCTGCTCTCAGGTCATAAACGGTGTGCCACATGGTCCGGAAGAACGGACTACCGTGTGCCAGCTCCATATGAGAAATTTCAAAGACGGAGACACTATTTACATTGAACCCTGGAAGGCAAAGGCATTCCCTGTAATTAAGGACCTCATCGTTGACCGCAATGCATTTGAGCATATCATCCAGTCCGGGGGCTACATTTCTGCCCATACCGGCGGCGTTCCTGACGCCAATGCCATACTTATAGCAAAACATGATGCAGATACCGCAATGGATGCTGCCGAGTGTATCGGCTGCGGTGCCTGTGTGGCAGCCTGTCCCAACGGCTCGGCAATGTTATTTGCCGCAGCAAAGGTCACCCAGTTTGCCGTGCTTCCTCAGGGGGCAGTTGAAGCAAAAAAACGGGTGAATTCCATGATCAGCTCAATGAAGAAAGAGGGCTTTGGAAACTGTTCAAACCATTACGAATGTCAGGCTGTCTGCCCCAAGGGGATCAAGGTCTCCTTTATCGCAAAGCTTAACAGGGAATTTATAGCAAGCTTGAAAACCTAGTTGAGCAGAGGCCGCAAACATTCCTGATATTCCCGCTGTACCGCTGTCCTGCCCTACCTCACAGGTAAGACTTTGAGAACATAGATTATCCCCTGTTTTGGACATAACAGCCTTGATTTGTATAGTCCCTAAAAAAAGATTTAACTTTTCCTGAAAGAGAGCCGATATAATACGTACCTATGAATATAGAGGACAAAAGAAGCTTTAAGCGCTACAGAACCAGAACTGACTGCGAAATCATGGTGAACGGAGAGGCCATAGCAGGAAAGGTCTTCGACTACTCCGATGGCGCGGGTGTTGTTGTTGAAAATGTACCCCATTTCAGCCGCGGAACCAAAGCTGGCCTGACAATACCTTTTCTTGGGATGATCTTTACAGGCGAAGTAGCATGGTCACGGGAAAGCGGAAAATATATCAGGGTCGGATTTAAAAATGTTGGTAATTTTGCTGGAAATCTGAGCCATCACAAGTTGGCTGATATCCTCATAGGCATCCAGAGGAGCGGCTGCACCGGGGTCCTTGGCATTACAAACGGATCTGCGGTAAAGAAAGTGTTTATAAAGAACGGGGATATCGTATTTGCTACGTCTAACAGAAAAGATGAGCGCCTTGGGGAAATCCTCGTAAAGAAGGGGCGAATCACCCTCACAGAATACTATAACGCCTCCACATTAATGGTTAAGTCCGGGCAGAAGATGGGAAAGGTTCTTGTAGAGCTCAACCTGCTCAAACCCAAAGAACTCTTTCAGGCACTGAATGAACAGATAGAAGAAATAATCATGAGTCTTTTTGATATTAATGAGGGGACCTTTGAGTTCAAAGAGGAACAACTTGCGGCAGAGGAACTCGTAACCCTTAAAATCAGCACTGCTAACATTATTTACCAGGGAATGAAGAGGATTGATAACTTTATTTATATCAAGGAGATGTGCCCGCCTGATAACGCTATGTTAGGGCTCTCCCAGAACCCGCTCAATATTTTTCAGTCTCTCAGTCTTTCTCCTGCTGACAAAGATATTCTCTATGCTGTAAGCAGAAAAGCCACGTTGAAAAAAATACTGTCAATTTCCTCCCTCAAAGACTTTGAAACACTGAAAACAGTCAGCGCACTGCTCAGTATCAGGTTTATTAACATACTGAGAGAAGAGGGTGATTCCCTGGAGCTTTCACTTGATGAGATCCTTGGTGAAATAAGTGAAAGCACTCCGCAGGAATTCCTGGATAAAACAGAACAGATGTTCGCCCGGTGCGAAACACTGGGACATCATGAGATTCTCGGAGTGGATAAGGGCGCGCCTCCTGACGCGATCAAAAGAGCCTACTTCAGGCTATCGAAAGAATACCATCCTGACAGACATTTTTCTTACCCGGAGTATGATCTGAAAGGAAAGTTAGTCAGAATCTTTTCTTATTTGACTGAGGCATATGAGATACTCACTGAGCCAGAGCAAAAGGAAGAGAGTAAAGTGGCTGTTACTGATTCAGGGACAGAGACTTACGGAGCATCAGCAGAAAAGACTCCTGTCACATCCGAAACAGAGAATGCCTGGCAAAAGAAGCCTATTACGCACAACGACAATTTTGACAGTGCACCACCGGGTAAAACAGGTATTCAGGTCAGCGGGAAAAATGAGCACACAGAGTCATATGCGGAAGGCCTTGGAATCTCGGGATACCATGACGCAGTGGCTACTGACCTTGCATCACCAGTCCCGGAACCAATAACCGAAGAAACACAAGATAGCCCATCCGCTACTCACGATCAGTCTCAAACACCGTCTAATGACATAAAAACAAGTACAAAAGAAAAAGCAGTACTTGCATCGGCAGGAGAAACAGTATACATCGGGCCGAAAAAAACGAACAAAAAACTGATATCAGCTATCGCCCTGATTCTTATCAGTATTATTTCATTGGTAACTTTTTTCCACAGTCAGTCCCGAAAGGATACTGATTTATACCCCGGGCCGATGACTGTTCATACCTCTTCTGTTGAGATGTCGGAGAAATCTGATAACGTGCCTCAGTTCCGCGATGATGCCTTTGATAAGATACTGAAACGGTAAGGTTGGCTGTTTATTATCCCTGAATAACCTGAAGAAGTTTTTCCGCAGAGTCCTGGTCAAGGCTTTTCAGCTTTTCGTAAATATCGAGAGCTTTTTCTTTTTCACCTTTGATTCCATAAATCATGCCGATTCCACTGAGCGCGTCAATATGTTCGGGATCATGTTTGATGGCCTCATGGAATGAACTTTCAGCTTCATCATGCTGATCCATAAAAAAGAAGCAGTAACCAAGGCTGCTGCGATAGTCCGGCTCTTCAGGTGAAAATCTCACGGCCTTCTTGAGGTATGGCAGAGCTTTGGAGGGTTGATCCATCTTTAATAAAATCATTCCCTTCCAGGCATTCAGTTCAGGGTTGAGAGGAGATTTTTTCAACTCCCCTTTAACGGTATTCAATGCTGTTTTATACTCTTTATTTTCAACAAGGGAAAATATATTTTGGAGAGTAGCCTCATCTGTTCTTCCCCCGGGAGGCAGCAGAGAGGGCTTTATTTCCTTATCAGCAGAATCTGGCATTGTCTTCAGCGCAGGCTTTTTCGGTTCAGGCGCCAGAGCTGGCATGATTGGTTCTTGCACCCGAGCGGTCTTTATTGGTTCGGGCACCGCATCAGGCTTTTTCAGTTCAGGAACCTTAGCAGACTCTATCGGTTCAGGTGCGGGGGCAGGCTTAAGCGCTGCGACACTCTCTGCCGTCTTTCCATATATTTTTACAATGCGCTTCTCAATAAAGCGTGTTTTCACAATAATGAATGGCCAGACCCTGCTTTTGATCTGGGCTGACACTGCCTTGGCTTCCTCAATCAGATCAAACCTTCCAAGGCGGAGCGCATAATATTTACCCACCTTTTCAATACGAAGAAGTTCAAGGTCCTCATCATGCAGCAGCTCAATGATTTTATTATACGATTTGTCCGCCTTTTGAAAATCAGGATAACTTCCAAACTGCAATACATATAACTTCGGTCTATTGGCTGCTGAAGCAGTAAGAGTGGAGGCACCGATGGCAATACTGAGAGCTGCCAGCACCAGTAATATGATTTTTATTCTTCTTGTCATCTTATTCGCATTAAACGTTTATTTCTTTTCGGCTCATCTGCTCATTTTCTTTATTAATATTTATGATCTTGAGCTGAGAGCTTGTATTGCTAAGATATAATAGTAATAAAAAGATTCTAAATCAATAGCGCAATAATAGTAACAAAATTTTGTATAGTAAATAATACATGATAGATAGGTACCATGAAAGAACTGTATGAATATCAAAATGATTTTTTATTCTTTATTGTAAGACCTGCTCCAATGAGAGATGACGGGTCTTTGCTCTATTGCTCCGGGGTAGACCTCTATCGCTTCCTCCCCATTACCAAAGGCCGGCACCGCCCCATGTCAAACCCCGCGATGAGAGGGCTTCAGCTTGTAAACCTGGGGGTCAGGGCTTTGGCGCTCTCAAGCGGGGCAACGCCAAAGTCACTATGGGACAATAAGTGCGCAGGTCTGGTGCCGGTGAGAGAGGGGCTGTATAAAGAACGGCTCCTCATAGAAAAGGCTCCCGAATCCTTCCCTGAAGAGCTGATCAAGTATTGTGTCATAAACATCATGAAAAAAATTTCCAATGCCAGCCTGCTTGGAGAGACTATGCCGGAAACAGTTCTTGAACCAGACAAACTCCAGGAATATATCGAGGAGCTTTGCCGCAAATATGAGTTGTAAAGAGGCCCTGAGCAAAAGGGTTCAAGGGACCGGGGATCTGAGCAAATAAAGATCCTCTCCGTGCTCAACCTGAGGGCCTTTTCCCGGACTGTTTTTTTATTACACAAATTTGGTATTATACATGACCCGAAATTCGGGCCGCTAGCTCAGTTGGTAGAGCAACGCCCTTTTAAGGCGTGGGTCGTTGGTTCGAATCCAACGCGGCTCACCATTGATGTCCCCATCGTCTAGTCTGGCCTAGGACACCGGCCTTTCACGCCGATAACAGGGGTTCAAATCCCCTTGGGGACGCCATGTAATTTTTAAGGGGTTACGCTCTGTAGCCCCTTTTCTTTTCCTCCAAATTAGAGAAAACCTAACTGCATTCTTTCATTCTCCCCCCACAAGAACTGCATCAATGTCGCTATCTTTCAGTTTCCTGCATATCAGAGCAGCCGGACCTTTTAAAAATTGAAAGTATGCGTTCTGCCTTTCTTTTCGACAGCCCTGTAACTGCATGATAAATAATCATATTTCAAGGCTGAATGCGTCTTGAATCGTTTATGAAAGCGCAGTTTATTTACTAGGTTGGAGTTTTTTTTGCTCTTAAATTCATCTTTTTTTCTGGGTTTCGGTAAATATATCCGGGGAAAAAGCCGAAGAGATGAAAAATGTGGTACACATGGAATGTACATAATTTTATGAGTAAAAAGAGAGGGTAGCTCGATTGAATCAACTGATACGAACATCAATCTCCATTATTATCTTACTATTTTTAACAATGCTCAATACCCATGCTCTGGACAACACAGGCAAAGATGACACGCTGCAGTATCTCATTTCCCTGCATGAAAAAAACCCTGAAGTCGTTGATTACATCATTCCGATAGCCAAACACTATAAAGAGATAGAGAAGTATGACAGAGCAACTGTGTGGTATATGAAGGCTGCAAAGATTCAGCCTGACAATACAGACATCCTCTTTAGTATCGGCCTTCTCCAGTCATGGACAGATCACTATTTAACGGCGATCGAATATTTTGACAAGATTCTCAGGATAGAGCCGAATCACGATGATGCAAAACTGGCCAAGGCCAGAGTGCTCAGCTGGCAGGACAAGCGAGCTGAAGCCTTATCGCTATGTGAAGAGGTCTTAAAGAATAATCCGGAGTATTTGGATGCCTATGAATTAAAGGCACGCATTCTTACGTGGGAAGAGAAATATGTTGAAGCCATTGATATCTACATAAAGATGCTTCATATGAACACGAACAATAAAAAATGCCGGGAAGGGTAATGATAAAAAATGTGGTTCGCAAGAAAAGGGTAACGGTTTTATGAGTAAAAAAGAGATGATAATGAGACTTAAACAACTGGTGCGTAATTCAATCTACATTGCTGTTTTAGTCTTTCTGACAATGCTCAATACCCATGCTCAGGACAACACGGGCAAAGATGGCACTCTGCAGTATCTCATTTCCCTGCATGAAAAAAATCCTGCAGTTGTGGATTACATCATACCGGTAGCTAAGCATTATAAGAAAAGCGCGCGCTATGATAAAGCAGCTGCGTGGTTCATGAAAGCCGCAGATATTCAGCCTGACAATACAGACATACTTTTTGAAATAGGCATTCTGCTGTCATGGACAGATAACTATCTGAGTGCAATAGAATATTTTGACAAAATTCTTACGATAGAGCCAAACCACGATGACGCAAAACTCGCCAAAGCCAGAGTTCTGAGCTGGCAGGACAAACGCGCTGAAGCCTTGTCCTTAACTGAAGAGGTCATTGAACATAATCCCGGATATTTGGATGCATATGAACTGAAGGCCCGCATCCTTACGTGGGAAATGAATTATGATGAGGCCATTGAGATATATTCACAGATGCTCCAAATAAAACCGGACAGCAAAAATGCCCGCAAGGGGTTAGTAGATATTATTTCCTTTCAGGGTAACTATGGAGAGGCTGTCTCAAAGTATAGAAGCCTCCTCGCCCAGTACCCTGAAGACATTGACCTGATGAACACACTGGGAAAGGTTCTGCTCTGGCAGGGAGAATACGGAGAGGGCATCTCAATATTAGAGAAATCTTTCATATTAGATGAAAGACGAAAAGAGACCGTAGAACTGTTATCCCAGGGGTTTCTGTGGAGCAAAAGATTTTCGGAAGGTATTGAGTTTCAAAAAAGAATCATCGAAAAAAGCCAAGACGATTTTCAGGCCACCTATAATATCGCCGCTCTCTATGAAGCTATGGGAAAATATGACCAGGCAATAGTCTGGTATGAAAAGGCCGCTGAATTAAAGAGAGATGACCCTCAGGTAAATGCGAAGCTGGGACTGCTCTACAGCCGAACTAATAAAATTGATCAGGCGGTTACATCATTTCAGCGGTCTTTAAAAATCCGTGAAAATGATGTAGATAACCTGATAAACCTCGGGCGGGTCTACAGCTGGGAGAAAAGAATAAATGAATCAATAGGATTATACCAGAAGGCCCTTGTTCTTGACCCCCTCAACCAGGATGCACATATCGGTCTGGGCAGGACCTATTATTATAATGGCCAATGGGACCTGGCAGAAGAACAGTTTCGTAAAGTACTGGAAATCAATCCGCTCAATAAGGAAGCATTTACAGAGATCGCGAGAATCAGATCTCTCATGAGGCCTTCACTCATTACCAGTTATCGATATTTCTCATTCCGGAATTATTCAAGCGATTCAGACGAATTAATAGGTAAATCATTTCGCCACGAAGTATTTGAGACCTTGAGTCATAATTTCTCTTCAGCATTATCAGGCGAGATTCAATACAGGCGTATACATGAAAAAAGCTATGAATCGGGAGAGAGGCTCTATTCGATGAAGGCCGATGAATATTCGGGATATTTAAGTGCCAGGCTCAATAAATATCTGCAGGTACGGGGCAAACTTATCGCGGGAACATATAAAGTCGAGAGTGATTTCTATACACTGAAAAACAGGGACTTGCTTTCAGGGTTTGTGATTCTCGATTACAGCAAGGACAAATGGGATATAAATGCCAATTTTATAAGGGAACCGCTTTTTCCGGTCTACGAGGGTGATGAGTTATGGATTAAACATACAAACAGCTATGGGGGTTCTCTCCGGTATAATTACTCAGAGGACCTGAGTTTTTTCACTACCTTTAATTACAAAAAAGATTACGCCTCCTATAAGAGAAATGATTATTGGGCAGGCTTCGATTATGTCCTGCCAAGGTTTAAGAAACTCGAGTTTGAATATTTCTTCAGACATCTCACGAATCCACAGGACAACCTGCATTCAGCGAGTCTCATATATACGGATGCGTTCGAGAAGCTCAATTACTTTTCCTCCTATAACCTTGAAAGCAGCTCCTTATTTAATGAAATTACGCAGACCATTAATTTATTTTTCTATTACGATTTAAAAGATAATATCAGTGCAAATGCAGGCCTGGCATATAGCCGAAACCTAAAATCAGACAAAGACGAAGCCCTTGAAATAAATGCGTATATATCATACAGATTTTAAATTAGTCATTACCATTCTTATCCTGTTATTTTTCTCACCATCTGATTATCTGTATGCGCAAAATACATTGTCCATGCAGCTTTATCATGAGGACACAGGAGGAGGGACTGATATCTGGGCAGGAGGAGACAGTTTTATCCTTTCCAATGGAAGGCTGAAGAGTCAAAGCAGGATATTTCTGGAAGAATTTCCGAATACGCGAAAGGTAATCCTGATCTGGTCTGGAGAGGTCAAAAATGATAACCCGCGTTTTCAGCAGATAGAGCTCATCCCTGCTCGTAAAAAAAATGTCTCAATAAAAGCGGATAGCTGTTACAGGGCTGATTCTACTGGTTTGCTCTACTCCTGTGTTGCTGATATTACTCCGCATTACAACGGGAAGGGAGACTACATTATACAAGGGCTTCAAAGTGACCACTTGACCAGGAATGATCAAAGCGATCCTTTTTCTGTAGCAGGATATGCCATATTGGTACTCTACGAAAACTCTGAGCAGGGGAATCGTACGGTTAGGGTCTATGCCGGATTAGATGTGCTCGGGCCCGGTGAAATGCATGATATTTCGATTCTGGATAACGGCTCAGATGCATCCCTGTCAAAGATGGTTCTTGTAGGCGGTCATGGCCGAAAGGGCAATGGAAGTGCAAATCTACTCAATGGAACAAGTATAAGTCAATCAGAAGACTGGAATGGATCTTCAGGGGATTACTGGGATGTGGATCTGTTTGAAAACATAGATGTTGACCGGAATAGAGCAGCAAAAAACGGTTTAATCCTTTCTATTGATACTGTCCTGCAATGGGTTTATCCAGTGGTTATTGCCGCTGTATTTGAGGAGAAAGACTAAGATGAAAAAAATAATTTTCTGTACGTTCGTTAGTGGGTTGATAGTATTTGCAATAAATATTAGCGGATCTTTTTTGCTGAACTCGGAAAAAGACAGTTTCAACAGGACCAGCCTCTCTGATCAAATTGGCATCGTGTCTGTTCTTTCAGCAGGTACTGTATACGCTGCAAGCGATAAATCCCAGGGTAAAGCATTGGGCCATTTAAAAGATAAAAACAAGAAGCCGAAAAAGCCAAAGAAACCAAAAAAAGATAAAGGCAAAGGCCCATCCCTGCCAGCCCTGCCAATGGTATCGTCTGTCATACTGGGACTCGGGGCAGTAGGTTGGGGCAGGTATTTTTTCAGAAAACAGAAGGAATAAGTAGTGAAGAGACAATACGCTATAGTTATGGGCATATATTGCCTTGTTTACTGGAGTATATTTCATAATACCCTCACCTGGATAGCGCATTCGTGGAGGCACAACTCTTTTTATACCCATGGATTCATAATCTTCTTTCTCTGCCTTGGGCTGCTCCTGATAAACAGTGCGAAGCTGAAAACAACTAGTTTTCAGCCAGGCTCAGCACTGGTCCCTGGCATCGCATTTTTAATTATGGTCTCTTTCGGTGTACTGCTGCGTTTTCATTACTTAATCGGGCTTTCCTTTATCACTGGCGCAATCAGTCTGAACAGACTGCTCGTGGCAGAGGAAAATAAGGAGTTTATGCAGCTTCCGTTCTGGTTGATGGTGATTGCCATCCCCCTGCCCTTCCTGAATGAGGTTGCGGGCTATATGAGTTATGCCGCTTCAAAGACCGTAGCTGTCATCATGGGGGCGCTATTTTCGTCAGTAGAAGTAGATGGGATATCACTGATTATCCCCGGTGGTGTTGCATTTGATATAGATACCAGTTGCAGCGGAGCTGGCTCAATCCTTGCTTTGATCACTATTGCCATATTGTGGCTTGCATCATTTAAGGACAATCCGAAAATTACCTCTGTTTTAATCGTCCTTGCTTTGCCCGTTGGATTTTTCACAAATGTATTACGGATCGTTTTCGTATTTATGGTTGCCAATACATGGGGAATGCAATATGCCATACAATTCTGGCATGACTTTGCGGGCTATATCTTCTACATTATTTCACTGGGAATTTTATTCATCAGCTGGATTGCCATAAAACGAATCAGCAAGGACAAAATCAGGTTGAGAAGGCTCATCATAGCATGACAATCAAACAATACTCTTTATTAATTATAGTGATATTTATCGCCTGTACCGGTAATGCCCTTGCTTCCCGGATAAATACTTTTACGACAGATATCGCCTATTATTTTGCAACATCACATGAGGGCAAGATTAAGGCCTCCTCGGATTTTCTTGATAATGATCAGATCCTTCAAATCCCCTTTGAGCTTGGTAATTGGGACGGTTATGATCTGGAGCATGATGATGAGAATCTCTCTTTTTTCAGGGCCTATGTTGATCAACGCGATGGAGCGAAGATATATTTCATTGCAGTACATGCGCTTACCGAGAGCAAGCTGCACACTCCTGAAGTCTGTTACCTCAACGATAACTGGAAGATAAGCAAAAGAGGATATAATAAAATCGCATTAGCTGATAAGCATTTTGAAACACGTTATTTTATTGCCGAGAAAGATGAATGGAAACATTACCTGTCGTACTGGTTTATGTGGCGTGATTCACGGCGACTTATGAGTGACGGCGCTGTTATGTTTCGCATAGCGGTCAGTATGGACAACATCTCTGAAGAGAAAGCCAAAGCCAAGTTACGGGATTTCATAATAAACCTGAGCGGCTATTCCGCGGACCAGAAAAATACTCCGGGAAAGAAAACGATACAGGAGACGCCGTTATCAGAGCCATTCATAAACAGGGACAGTGAATATTTTGATACACGGAAAGAGACATTACAGTGGCTCCAAAAACAGATTGTACCAAACGAGATCGTGAGATCTCCGGCAAACGACAGAAGGAATCTTATCTTAAGTTATAAATTACCAAAAGATGCCGATGCCTATCGCTACATATTCAGCAAATCATCACTCTATGACAATGCACTCGCTGTGATAGCATTTACTATTGAACATCAATTTGAAACCGCGAGTAAGATTATTGATGCTATAATGCGCATGGGCGGGGAAGATGGGGACCTCTTTTTTACATTCAACACTCATAATAGCTGGCCAAACAGTAAAGACCGCGAGGGCGCGATTATTAGGTCAGGAGCATCAGCCTGGGCAGGTTATTCGATCGTCTTCTATTTAAGAGCACTGCTGTTGAGTGATCCCGATGCTATTGAAAAGAGCTCTGAACTGCAGGGTTACCTCAAGTATGCTGAGTTGATAGCTGATAATATGCTGCAGCGCAGTGTAAATGATACAAGAGACCCCAGATATGGGCTGATTACCGGTGGCAATGGATCTTATCGGCTCTTTTTAAATGACGAAGCAGATGTAATTGAAGAGAGGTTTGTGCCGGGAGAGGTTCTCTGGACCAGCATGGAGCATAACATTGATATGTATTTCTACCTGAGAGATCTTGGAGATGTTTCCGGCAATCAGGATTATTCATTGGCTGCGGAGGCCATGGGGGAAAGTCTGCTTCAAAAAAGCTGGAACACGAGATTTGAGCAGTTTAACCGGGGACAGAGGCTGGATGGCCCTGATACTGTCAGGGCCCTGGATTGCGCCTCATGGGGGGTGTTTCTGCTTTTGGCAAGAGAAGAAGAAGAAAAAGCATATGCTGCATTATCAGCTGCAGAAAATTACAGAAGCATAACAGACAGGGGGTTCGGCTATAAACCCTATATTGATAAACCCATATATGAAAATCGCAAGATAAACACATTTTATTTTCCCTCTAATCCTCAAAAAAACTGGACTGATCTTGAGATGATGTGGACCGAAGGGGCCCTCGGGGTTTCTCTGGCCAATATGCGCTTCAGGAATAATAAAAGAGCGAAGGACATTATCAGGGAAGTCCTGAAATACCGTTCTAAAAAGGGAGGGATAGCTTATTCATCCATACCTATTGCTCATGAGTTTTCCACTGCTCCTTCAGTAGCGCCTGCAGCGTGGCTTATTATTAATTTGGGTGAATTAGAGCAGAATAAGATAGCACAGCTATTCTGGAATCAATAATGGACGTAACAGTACGTATAATTAGGGAGACAGGGAAGTAGAGAGAGTGCAGGTAAGCATTGCAGAAACCGGGGTTTTTTTGTTAAAATTTAAATAGGTATAACGAGCCCCGCAGCGTCATTTTCTGAGTTTTTCTGCTGTTGTTCTTACCAGGATATATGCCTATGAGACTAATCATGAAAAGGCAGGATAGATGAACACGAAGAAAATATCGATCAGAAGGATGTTGACTTCACCGGTTATTTCTGTTCCCCCTAAGACCACTCTTACAAAAGCCATAGCCCTTATGGCAAAACATAAAATAAGCTGCCTCGTAGTTATTGACAAGGGAAAACCGGTTGGCATCCTGACTGAGCGGGACCTTGTTTTAGCATTAAACCAGCGGACCCCGCTTCATGGCCTGAAAACAGAGGACCTGATGAGTCCCAAGGTCATTACAGCAAATATTAATATTGATATATTTGAGGCCCTGGATATTTTAGGGACAAACAACATCCGGCATCTTGTTATCACTGATTCAAGGGGAACTCTCTCGGGAATTATCACACAATCAGATATCAGGAACAATCTCGGGTTCGAGTGCTTTGTCGAAATCAAGCAGATATCGAAGATAATGACAAAAAACGTGGTGACTACAGAGCTCGGCACGTTCCTGCCTGATGTCATATCCAGGATGGCCGAATATGCGATCAGCTGCATTGTGGCAGTAAAGGATGGGTATCCTGTCGGCATGTTCACTGAGAGGGACATTGTCAAACTTTTCAAGAGTGGTACAGACATTACTCCCTTAAAAATTGAAGATGTGATGAGCTCTCCCGTTGAAACAGTCCAACTCGACACGCCCGTACATGAAGCATCAAAGGTGATGAATCAAAAAAAGATCCGGAGAATGGTGGTCGTAGACAAGAATGGAAGGTCTGCGGGGCTGATAACGCAATCAGATATCATTAAGAGGTTTGAGCGACGATACATAGAAATTCTGAAAGATATTATACGGGAAAAGGAGGTGGCATTACAGGAAACCAAGAAGCTGTTAAGTGATAAGATAGTTCTTGACAACATCATGCGCTCCTCCATGGATATAGCGATTGTAGCCTCAGACCTTGATTGCCGAATCATATATTTCAACCCCTTCGCAGAAAAAATATATGGGCTCAAGACTGAAAAAGCGATTGGCATGACAATCATGGACCTTCTCAGAAAAGAATCAGCCGGTCATACACAGCTGGAAGAAGCAATAGAGACGGTAAAGAACGGAAAAGATTTCAGATATCTGAGTAATCAGACAAAGAAAGGAAAGGTCCGTTTTATCGAGTCCGTTGTTTCAGGCATACGGAACCGCAATAGACAGCTGGCAGGATATGTATTAATGTCCCGGGACATTACCGCCCGGAAGCTTGCTGATGAGGCACTGCAGAACTCAGAGAAGAAATACCGGAACGTTGTTGATACTGCGCTTGCCGGAATTTTTCAGACCACTGTCAGCGACGATGTGCTCTTTGCAAATGATGCCCTCTTAAGAATACTTGAATTTGAGTCACTGGAGGAAGCTGTGACAAAAGGGATTATCAAGCGATTCAAAGAGCCTGAGAAGATATCATCATTAATCGAAACGCTCTATGAAAAAGGAAAAGTTGACAATTTTGAGACTGAAATACTTACCAGGTCGCAGAAAACAATTAACCTGATCTTAAGTGCGACGCTTGAAGGCAATGTCATATCAGGAGTAATTATTGATATCACGCGGATCAAGAACCTTGAAGAACAACTGCACCAGTCTCAAAAAATGGAAGCTCTTGGAACTCTTACCGGCGGTATTGCGCACGAATTTAATAATATATTAATGACCATATCCACGAGCGCCCAGTTATCTCAGAGGGAAATTGCTCTGGATCATCCCCTGAGAGACAACATAGATATGATAGTGGACGCCACCTGGAAAGCCGCGCAGTTAACGCAGGGGCTGCTTTCTTACACCAGGATGCCGACCACCATGAAGGCCCCGACTGACGTAAATTCCCTTATAGAAACAATGGGAGGATACCTTGCTAACATAGTCAGAAAGAATGTGGATTTTACTGTTCTGACCTCCGGCAGACCTTTGGCAATACGTGCGGACAGGTCTCAGATCGAGCAGGTAATCATGAATTTGGCAACAAACGCGCTTGATGCCATGGAAAAAATGGGTGCCCTGATCATACAATCGGAGCATAAACAAATTGATAATAACAGCATGGCTCTTCAGGAGTCTCTTCCTGCCGGAGAATATGTCGTAATCTCGGTTACGGATACGGGAACAGGTATCAGCAGAAAAACGCAGGCGAGAATGTTCGAACCCTTTTTTACGACAAAAACCATCGGTAAGGGAACAGGACTTGGCCTGTCGATTGTATACGGCATTGTAAAAAAACATGATGGCCACATATCTGTAGAGAGTGAACCGGGAAAGGGCACAACGTTTAAAATATACCTCCCTGCGATTCATTCTGAATGTGTGCAGGCATGTGCGCAGCTTCACTCCCTGCCAACGGTCGGCACAGGAACAGTGCTCTTCGCAGAGGATGATAAAACAGTCCTGAAAGTCACTGCACAGGTTCTTGAGAAAGCCGGATACCAGGTCATTGCTGCTGTTGACGGTGAGGACGCGGTAAAAAAATATAAGCAATTTAAAGATGAAATAAATCTGCTCTTTTTTGATGTTGTGATGCCGAAGATGAGCGGGATGGACGCCTATGATGAAATACGGAAGATAAACCCGGACGTCAAGATTTTATTCGTTACCGGTTACATAGCCGATGACAGCACAGAAAATACAATTGTTGACGCAGGGCTTCCTATTATGACAAAACCGGTTTCTCCTGGCGACCTGGAAAAGAAAATAAGGGAAATCCTCTGTTGACCATTAAAAGGCTGTTATAGACTGTCAGTTCCCCTCCGTATGATTTAAATCCTGGCGTACAAATCAGATAAAAACAGATAATTATTTTTAGTATATACTTTATAAAGAAATCATAAAGGAGGTTGGAAATGCAAAAGGGAAGGATGATACGGCAGGGCATGTTATTCGTATTAAGCGTGGCACTACTTTTTTCCTGTACGGCCGGAAAGATGAGCGCTGAGGAAACGTCGAAAATACAGGGTGCCATGAAAGAATATGTGGATGCAAAACTTCTACAGGACGGCAATGTTTACAAGATAGAGGATATAAACGGGACCTTTGATTATCTGCACGAGGGCGTGAAAAAAAGCGGGGATATGTATATTTCCTGCGCTGATGTAAAAGTAGGCACTACTGTGTATGATATCGACTATTACGTTACAAAAGAGAAAGGCACCTATACCGTTACAAAAGAAGTATTGCACAAGATAAATAAGGAAAAAGTTGACCGTCCCCTCTGGGAGAAAAAATAAAATCTGTCATCTGCATGACTGAAACTACACCTGAAAATGAAAACTACCATTGTATGCGGTGTGCTCGGAGCTGGAAAAACTACATTTATCAGGAATATTCTGAAGCAGGGTGCTGAGAAAACCGTTGTCCTTGTGAATGATTTCGGCAGTGCAGGCATTGATGGAGAGATCCTCTCTGCGGGCGGGATCGAGACGATTGAACTGCCCAGTGGATGTGTCTGCTGCTCCCTGCGTTTTGACCTTATCACTACAGTCCAGAAGATCGTTGATCAGCATAACCCGGAGCACCTCTATATCGAACCCAGCGGCGTGGCTTCTCCTTCGGGTGTTATCGACGCACTGGATTCATTGAAGATACAGCCTGTTACCGTGATCGGTATCGTCGATGCCACCGAGTTTATCGATATATACGAGACAGACATGTACGGATGGTTTTTTAAGAGCCAGGTGACCCGGTCGGATATTGTCCTGGTCAATAAAATCGATCTTGTAGACAAGGGAAAAAAAGAGAAGACCCTTGCCCTGATCGAAGGGTTAAATAAAAATGCGGTGATTGCTCCTACGGTAAATGCCGAGCTGGACAGGAGCCTGCTGTTTCATGAAACATCCGAACGGAAAATAGAGCCTGGCCATGATCACGCGCTTCAGCTTGAAAGCATTACCATACTGATCAAGAGGCCCGTTGCCCTGGAGCTTTTTATGACGCTGCTGAAAAAACTGGCTGCTAATGAATACGGACAGGTGATACGAGCCAAGGCACTTGCCCAAACCGATCAGGGGCCCTACCGCTTCGACCTGGCTTCCAGGCAGGTAACATCTGAGCCATTTGATAAAGAAATCAAAAACAGCCGCCTTGTCGTTATCGGTAAAGATCTTAAGGAAGATGAAATAAAGGCGGCAGCTCTAAACTAACCCCCATATCGAGATTCAACCTCGATATGGGGGTGTACGTATCTTATACGGTAATATCTGCCGGGGGCACGAAGCTCCTGGCTCCAAGCTCTTTATCTATCATGAAGAGCCCACCAGGATTGTTCTCATTGAGTTTCAGGCTTTGCAGCACTTCGTCCGCGGACTCTTCCTCTTCGACCTGTTCGTCAACGAACCACGTGAGAAAGCTGCTTGTTGCATGGTCTTTCAGCTTCAGCGAGAGGTCCATCAGGTCATTGATCCGCCCGGTTACTACCTGCTCATGTTCCAGTGTTTCTTCAAAGACAGCCAGCGCAGACTTCCATTCTGAAGGCGGGGCCTTGATCGCTGAAAGAATTACCCTGCCACCACGGGCAGTTACAAAATCATAAAACCTCTTCACATGCGTCTGCTCCTCCATTGCCTGGATCCTCATCCAGCTGGAAAACCCCTTCAGGTTTACTGAATCAAAATACGATGCCATAGAAAAATAAAGATACGATGAGTATAACTCCCAGTTAATCTGCTCATTTATGGCCTTTTCCATCTTCTTCTCTAACATGATGATCCTCCTTCAGTTTGTATGATGCCAATTATTATACATTATCTCTTTCTGCCATGCAGTACAGCATATTCTGCCTGATTTAATTATCCCATTTTTCCCCTCTGTGTCAATTATTTTTATATCTTTATTAAATATTTGGTAAAAAATGCCGATACAAATAAGGGTAAGGGCTGTGTCTTCTGACAATGGGATCATATACGTGAAAAACATAAATAATAAGCATAACTCTGAGAACAGGGAAGCACCAAGGATCTGGATAATTTCCCAGGGGCAGACAATAAATATCGATCCGAGCAGCATATGCGAAGAACCTGTTTCCGGGCCGGTTACAGAATACAGGATATCAGAACTTGGCCGCTACATGCTGGACCCGAACCCCATTACACTTGAAGAGAAGGTGATGGGATGCAAGGTCAAGTACCAGCGAAAGCCTTCCGGCAGGGTGGGAAATTTTCTGAAAAAACTTGTGTCCGGGAAGAACTCCTCTTCTGATGATGACGGGACAGAGGTTGAAGAAATTATTACAATGTCTAAAACCGGTTACCCTGATTTTAACGATGAGGCCCTGAACGCTCATATGAAAAAAATCAATGCCATGCTGAGGCCCTATGATCCTGTAAAGAAACAGCTCATGGCCCTGGACAAGGAACAAATAGCGGACATCTCCGCCGTATGCGAAGAAGTAGGGGGGAGCCGTTACCCGCTGAACCTCCAGGGAAGCATAGATGACAAGATCAGTTTTATATCCAACTCACTGTCCCAGAAAGCAAAGGTTGTTTTTAACAAGGCCTACCTGCTCAACGGCCTTTTTGAGCTGAGGGGCTTCAGGTTCGACCTCTTTAACTCAGATAACTATTACCGCCTTATTAAGGTCACCCAAAGAAACAAACCACGATACTATGTTGTAGACGCAAACTTTAATTTTAAATTCTGGCTCGATGATAACTCACTTGTTCATTACATGCAGATCCTTGAGCAGACGATCGCGACAGACCCAAAGCTGAGAGAGGCGCTTCTTCTCTGCATAAAGAACAACGCAAAACCGTTGAAGCTTTTTTTCTCAAAAAAACTTGACCAGCAGTATTCAGGGCTCTACCTTCCCTTGACATACCGTGAAGTATTCGGTTCTCTCGATGTCACCGAGGATGAAAAGGAGACCGTAACAAAAGCATTGAATGACTTTCAGAACATCGTGTTCTTTAATTACATACCATGGGTTGACAGGGGAGAGCAAAAACTCTTTACGAATATTTCAGTGATGCATGATTTAAGGGCCCTTGAACCGATCAAATCTCAGCTTCCCCATGTCTATTCTGAGATTCACAAAAAAGTCGTGGAGTCAGATGCCGGGAGGCTGTACCTGCTGGACTCTATCAGGGAACACCAGAGTGTATAACGATTACAATGAAAATGACTACAAATGGATTAAGGAGTTACTGCTCTATCCCATGTCGCTCGAGCGGCATTTAAATTACCTCAGGGACACCTCGCAGATAAGAACACCAGATGATCCGATCGAAAAGGTAATATTTCAGGATAATGCCAAAAAGGCGATTCGAAAGATTGCCCACAGCAGGGGGCATATGCTTATGGTGGGCAAACCAGGGACAGGAAAGTCTCTCCTTGCCACTATGTTTAAGCATGTCATAGACAAGTCACTGGGAGACTATATCCGGCCTGACAAAGCCATCACTGCCTATCCCGGGAAAGACGACAATCATGTCCGCTTTGCCTATGCTGACCCGCGGAAGCTGGACAAATGGATCGCGAATATAAAACTTGAAATTGAAGCGGCGAAAAACAGCGTTGAAGAGTTTTCCCTGAATGAACAGATTCAATCGATAAGCAAAGCCAAGAGGGGCCTGCTTTGGGCCACAGCACTGATTGTCCCGGCAGGATTCTTTATCCCGGCGGTCTTTGCCCTTGCCGGCCTTACAGCAATCGGTGCTGTCTTTATGTTCATCCAGGAAAATAACAACCGGGTCCAGGAAAAAATCCAGCGGGAGTCGCAGTCAAGCAAGACCGTATCAGTAAAGCCGATTCTGGATCTGGTGCCGGAACTTCTCTATGACCCGAGGAAAGATAAGGATCTCATGTTAAATGTTTCTGATCCCAATTCCAAAAACATGAAAGGGGGGTTCAGGCACGATCCCTACCAGTCCGGAAGCCTCCAGACGCCAATACATCAGAGAGCCTATCTCGGCGCCCATGCCAAGGCCCCGATAATATACATTGATGAATTGAAAACACTCATGAAGACGAGGTACATGCCCAGCCTTCTTGAGATAATGCAAAACAAAAAGTACCTTCTGGAAGGCGGTAAAAATACGGGTAGCGGTGCAGCCGACAGATCGGAAAACCATCTGAAGGCCGACAATATAATCATTGCCTGCTGCAACCATGACACCCTGATTCACCTGCAGGAAGAAGGAGAAGGCGCTTTTCTCAGCCGGATCGAGGACAAAGGAGAGATTATCCAGATGGAAGCAGCAGTACCGGAAACAGCTGACAATATAAGGCAGGTCGCCCAATATATTAAACAGGAAATCAATAACCTTGAAGAAGACTTCAGTAATTCCTGGGGCGAAGTCCTGAAAAAAGAGGGGCATGCCGGCGTCCGGAGACGGAGCGAACAGATATACGGCAAAAAACTGCCGCCTGACTACAAACTGACTGTGAGAGAATTTTCCCGGAGCGCTGTCGCTGAAATCATTAAAGAACTCCGCTGCCGAAGTTCTGACGGCAAACTGAGCTGCATGTTAAGGCCGATTAACGGCATTATTAAAACAGCGGAGCTGGAAGCAATTGTGGACAACTCCCACCTCGTTGAACCGCAGCACATACGAAAGGCACTGTGTGAGCACTTAAGCCTTGAGGGCGCAATATCCAAAGATATAATTGAACACAAGAAAGACCTGAAAAAATATATAACCTCAATGACAGACTCGATCGGATATGTAGTAGGGCTTGCAGTAATAAGCTCCAGCGGAAGCGGTCGTATGTTCGGTCAGCCCCTGCCGATTCATTGCCAGATCAATACCGGGGGGTCAGACATCATTACCGCTCCGGGGAAAATCGGTGATATTGCCAAGGGTGCAGCACAAAACGTACGGGCCTCCATAAAAAGGCTTCTCCGAAAAATCGAGGCCCCCTACGTTGGATATGAAATGCATATCGAGTATGTTCAGGCCCACGGGGGAGTCGAAGGAGACAGCGCGTCCGTTGCCATGGATGTTGGTCTAATATCAGACTTTATCCAGCAGCCCGTAGCCCAGAAATACGGCATAACCGGCTCTCTTACCGGTGATATTATTCTCGCTGTCGGGGGTGTTACAGAAAAAGTACGGTCAATAATGGACACGGACCTGACAATGGAAGGCGCCTGCATCCCCTGGCAGAACAAATATGATATAGAGCCGCTCCTGGTCAACATGGAGTTTGAGTACATTCAGAAAGACGAAGTCCCGGGTATCAGAATTTACCGTTCAGATGACCGGCAGGACCCCTTTGACATCTATTTCTGCAAGACGAAATACAATGCCTACAAGATTCTTATGGGACTGAGCAAGAAGGCGATAGAGGGAAAAATGGCAGAGCGGAGCAGAAAAGACCTAAAGTTCATTAAACATATAAAGGACAAATACAAGTAGCATGCCCCGGTCGTAAATGCGATAGTATCCAATAACAGCTGTACGTCACAACTCACTCCTTGAAATGACAAATATCAAAGTTTAAATGTCAAATGAATTTCAAACATCAAATTTCGAAACAGCAACTTTAACAGAGCAGGTAAACAAAATTTTTTTATAACAATACACAAAACACGAGTACTGGAATATCGTATTTATCATGTTTTGTTATTACGTCATTGGGGCTTGATTTGAAATTGAGGCTTTGATGTTTGTCATTCAGAAATCATTAGTTTGTTTAAAAAAGGTTATATTTTTTTCTCCAGCAGTGCAGCCATCCGTTCCAGGTGATTTTTCTCTTCTTCTGAGAGATGGGCAAATATTTTCTTTGACCTGCTGTCCTCAAGCTTCCGCTCCAGTTTGATATAGAGATCATAGGCATTTGCTTCAGCGGAAATCGAGAACTCCAGCAGTTCCCTGCTCTGTTTCCCTTCCGCCCATTTCACCGCGTCCGCTACATTAATGCCGCCCTCCATAATATCTTCCGCTGAGTCCGAAGACAAAACAGACTCAATGCTGTCTTCATCTCCTGCCGGGAATAGCTCCTTATACAGGTGGGCAAGGGAGGCCTTGTGGTGTTCTTCTGCCACTTCCAGGTCAGCGAAGAGCCTGATCGTCTCGGAATCACTGATAATGGAAGGTATGGCAGAATAAAATTTCCTGGATCCCTCTTCAAGCTTCCAGGCAAGGGCTATAAGCTCTTCAGGCCGGGCTGAATCGGGAAAATAGACCATGCCCGATTCCGGGGCACCTTCCGCTGTCAACCCCTCCCAGGCGTTAATCCCGCCTGACATGTTGATTACATTCTTAAACCCTGAATCTGTCAGGATCGAGGCAGCTGCACGGCTGCGGACACCTGAGCCTCAATAGGCGATTGTCGGCTTGTCCGGGTCCAGCTCGGCAGTGCGGTCTTTCAGTTCTCCCAGAGGGATCAGTCGTGAACCCGGGATATGGCCATCTTCGTATTCCGAGACCTGCCGCACGTCAACGAGATTGTAATCATCAGGATTTTTCCCCTTGAGAAACTCCCTGACCTCCTCAGCTGTTATTGATCGAATCGATTTAAAATAGTCTGTAATTGCCATTATCTGCCTCCTATTCGAAGATGTAGTGTTTCCTCACGTCCTTCCTGATTTTCCATCTGCAGGACATTCCCCTGGGAAAGGTGACGAGATCCCCTTTTTCAATATTCACCGGCTTCCCGCCATCAGGTGTTACAGTAAAATCGCCCTCCAGTATATAACATGTCTCGGTCTCTTCATATGTCCAGGGGAATTCAGATGCTTCTTTAGCCCAGATAGGCCAGTCAAATACCCCCTGCTTCTTTAAGTCCTCCTTTTCAGGGTTATGGACAACTGTTATTTCTGCCATTTCAACCTCCCAAAATGCGTTACTTTATGATATCTCATAGTATAATAATCTTTAAACAGAAGGGGAACCCCCGTAAAAATCGCCTTCAGGATACAATGGAATATGATAAGTAAAAAATTGAAAAAAGAGATTCTGGATTTTCGTAAAGACCGGGACTGGGAAAAATTTCACAAACCCAAAGACCTGGCAGTCTCTCTTGTGCTTGAAGCAGCGGAACTACTCGAGAATTTTCAGTGGAAAAGCGATCAGGAAGTTTCAGAGATGATAAAAGGAAAAGCCCTGAAACGAATAGAAGATGAGATCGCCGACATTGCCATGTACCTCACCTATCTCACCCATGACCTGAACATAGACCTGGAGGATGTCATGACCAGAAAGCTTGAGACGAATAAAGAAAAATATCCTGCTGACAAGGTGCGGGGCAGCGCGAAAAAGTACACTGACTATTAGACGGGCATCTGGTATTTCAGCAAGACAGCTCTCTCTGAGAGATTAAGAAAAAATTTACTCCCTGCTATTGATATGAGAGAGAGAATGGTTTTTTGCCTGCATGGAAGTCAGGCAGATCCTCTGATCGGTCCTGTGTCACACTATATGTTCTGAGAACTGACTTGTGGCTTTCTTCCGCCTGTGCGCGATCTATGACTATCTGATATCCGTCCCTGCCCACGAATGTAATAAAGGGATCAGCGCTTGTTGTCACAAGGTTATAAAAGTCACCGAAGTCTCTGACCGGCTGTCCATTTACCGTTTCTACAATCATGCTGTTCAGGTTGTGATATCCCTTATTAACATCGGCCGGCAGCACCTGCAGTGCAACAACAACCTCTTTTCTCTCCCGTGTCGGGATATGTGACATCTCCACTACAAGCTCCTCCGGGACACCGTCCCAGGAGTTTATAAAATTTTTTGTCAGCGGGCTGAAAACAATTCCCGCGTAGATAAAGTACCTTGGTTTCCGGTCATATTCCTCAAGAGGCACAAGCAGGAAGTCGCTCCGTGTCTTGTTCAGTGTCAAGTTAAAGTTTTTAATTTGCCCGTCCCGTAATATATCGATGTTGAGGGTACTGCCGATATGCTGCATCTGCATGAAGTACCGGAGATCAGTCCTCTCTTTCGGACGGAACTCAACCGTACTGTCATCACCGATAAGCTGACCGTTAATAGCCAGCAGGATATCATCGCTTTTCAGTTTTCCTTCCGCTGGAGAGCCCGGCAGTATTTTGTTAATCCGGACACCTGTCTGGTCCTCGTACAATCCAAATTTTTTCTTCATGGACGGGCTTTCCATTTTCTGTGTAACCAGCCCGACATCAGGAAAACCATCATAGTGCCCATCATCAATGTCTTTGAGAAAATGTCGAATAACAGGGGCTGGAACCATATGGGCGAGATTGCTGTTTGCGGCTGCCTGCATGATAACACCGGCTATTTTCCCGTTCAGGAGGACCGGCCCCCCGCTATTACCCGGTTTTATTGGCGCCTGAATCTGACCTGCCAGCAAAAATGAACTGCTGTGAATGTAATCACGGTGCCCTAACGCGGAGAGCATGCCCTTCGTTACCGTAAGGGTCTCTCCCCCGGGAAAACCAAAAATCCGGACTTCTTTTTGAACGGCAGGCATGTCCCCGATCTGGAGTGGTGAGACGCCTGAAAAAAACTCCCTCTCTTCAACGCCCAGGAGCGCAAGATCAGCCTCATGGGAAATATGCAGGATCCGGGCTTTGTATTTTCTCGCATCACCTAATTTCCACACCTCAATAAATGTGTGATTGGCAACGACATGGGCATTGGTTAAAATAATGTTGCCCTTGATAATACTTCCTGAGCCGTTTGAACTTTCAGCTGGCATAGTCATCCAGGGATTGAAATAGTATGGTTCAGTGCTGACTGTGTTAATCTTTACGATTGCCTGTCTCTGGTCAGCGTCTGTATTATTGGCATAACCGGCGACAGGCACTATGAGCAGCGCAGCTGCTGTTATGCACAGAGCGCATATGCCTGTAAAAACCTGCCTGATGTTTCTTTTAATTGTTTTTCTCATTGAATCATGGCTCCTGTTCCTTTATATATCATTATCGGAACTTAGGAGTAATTTCTTGATTTCTGCATTGGTGCGGCAACAGGAATGTAATATTTTAAGGCAGTTATAAGCTAGTGCGGTATTGTTACCGGAGGATCATCAGAACAGGTTACAGTGACATGATGAGATAAAAAAACCCGGCCACCCAATATGGCGTGGCCGGGTTTGTGAGGGAAATACAATTTAAAACTCCAGACCCAGGCTTTTCATGGTATCCATGGTCAGCTGACCCTGGGGTAACCCTTTTTTCTTCTGGAATGCCTGGACAGCTGTCATGGTCTGAGAACCAAGGCTTCCGTCTATAGAACCGGGATTATACCCAGCTGACTTCAACGCCTTCTGAAGGGACAT
This sequence comes from Thermodesulfovibrionia bacterium, assembly GCA_947259645.1. Lineage (GTDB taxonomy): Bacteria > Nitrospirota > Thermodesulfovibrionia > UBA6902 > UBA6902 > Glo-13. The sequence goes on from CAMYND010000001.1 coordinate 78,635, forward strand.
GATTAATGTGGGAGTTGCATTGGTTTCGCATAAGATTGCCTGCCACTCCATTTTGCCTTCAGTGATCTGTTCCTTTTTTGTGACTGTCTGGTACTCCTCTTTAATAGGAATACTGGAGACACTCGCCTCATTTCTCAGCTTTTTCACTTTTACTGTTGAGTACTGGGCGGGGATCTCTATCTTGCGGACTTCAGGCGGCCTTGACATGATCTGTTTGCGTACTGTTTTGTACTGGGCCTGATTAATGATCTCACTCGTTGAGGCCGGCTTTGCAAGTACCTGCTTTCTGATTGTTTTATACGCTGCAGGAACTTTTACAAGACACATAATCTCGCCAGTTGCGTAGTCGACTCTCTGAATGGGGCCTGTGCCTTTTTTCCAGATGGTATGCGCAGGTCTTTCAAGAACCTGTTCTGTGACGGTCTCGTATACAGCGGGAATTGTCCTCAGGTGCTTGTGTTCAGGCTGCGTCATTACCTGCTCTTCTACCCAGGCATATTCAGCCGGAATAATTTCAAGCCGCTCTGATGCCTCCTTCACTAATACTCTTTCATCGACAATATTAAACTCGGGCTCAAGAGCCCGGAGCTGGCTTGACTGTTCTTTCCGAAGAATTGTTTGAGTCACTGTCTTGTATGTTGGCGGTACAAACACCCTGGCATAACATTCACCAGGCTGGGCATTGGTCGGAAGCAACTCGCCTCCTATTAATTTTTGCTGCGCCTGTGCCTGACCGGCAAACATCAAGCCTGCGGCGATCACGGCACAGAGTACGTAAAAAGGTAATGATTTCATATCTTTCCTCCTTTTCCTGTGACTTCTCCTGTTGGCAAAGAGAGTCTCCTTTAGTTTATTAACCCATGTTAATTTGTAATAAAATCATAATGCGATGTAAAAACATATGATATGATTTAAATCATACTGTCTGGCTGATTATATGCTATAATTTGAGGGATTTGACAATACCCTGAGCATTCCTGCATCAGCCCCTATATACACAGTTCACGTGTATTCCTCTTTAGGTCATTATTTCCTCATCTGCTTGAAATATGGTAGTATTTTCATTAATGAACAGATCAGAGTCGAAAAAAGAGCAGATCAAAATTGGCGTGATCTCGGACACTCACGGAATGTTGAGGCCCGAGGCTACGGAAGCCCTTGATGGTGTTGATCTTATTATTCATGCCGGAGACATCGGGAACCCTGCAATTCTGAAGCAGCTGGAGCAGATTGCTCCTGTTGTCCCTGTACGGGGAAATATGGACAGCACTGACTGGGCCCACAATCTGGAGAAAACCAGCATTGTTGAGAAAAATAAGACCGTTATATATGTAATTCATGACCTCTCCAGAATGGACCTTGAACCGGCAGCTGCCAAAATCAATGTTGTCATAAGCGGTCATTCACATAAACCTTCAATCAGTAAACATAATGGCGTTCTCTATCTGAATCCGGGCAGCGCCGGACCGCGCAGATTTTCGCTGCCCGTGTCGGTTGCACTGCTGTATCTGCGTAAAGATTCTATCGATGCTGAAATTGTCAAACTGAAAAATTCCTGATATAACCCAATAACCTTATTTCAGTGATCTTAAAGACGTGCTGTACGATGCAGGGGGATTTATGATTTCCAGGCCGATACTATTAGTGAAACCATGGGGGGGTGTCAGGTAAGACCATTTTATCTTGCAATTCAGGTCAACGCCTTCTCCGGAAGGAAGGGTGAATTTAAGCGTAAGCAGCGCTTCAGGCGTAAAGTCAGCACTGTTTCCTGTTGGCGCTGTGACGAGATATATTCCTGCAGGTGATAGATTCTCAATGCTGCCGGCGTAGTGTTTTCCAGCCATGATGACCTCTGCGGGAAGGTTAAGAATAATCCTCTCTGAACAACGCGATTCCATTTATTATTTTACCATAAGAACGTATTATCGGGAGCAGCATTGCCGTGCAATCGAGGCCTGCCTGAAAAGCGCCCGGCTATAGGTCATTATTGATAATATTGTAATACATGTCCCGCTGAACAGGTCTGAAACCAGCCCCCCTGATGGCAGACACAATATCAGTTACTGCAGCGCAATACTTAACTCCGGCAGCGGCCACTACGTTTTCTTCGATCATTGTTGAGCCAAAATCATTGGCGCCGAATCTGAGCGCTACCTGCGCCATTTTTAGTCCCTGCGTTACCCACGAGGCCTGGATATTGGGAACATTGTCGAGGTAAACCCTGGAAAGCGCAAGCACCCTCAGATATTCAACAGCAGTTGCTGGATGGATCCGATGATTTTTTGATTTTTGTGTTGCTGACCGCTGACCGCTGACCGCTGACCGCTTATTTAACTCCGTATTCATCGGCTGAAAACTCCAGGGAATAAACGCGGTAAAGCCCCCTGTCCTGTCCTGAAGACCGCGCAAGGCATGGAGATGTTCAATGATGTCCTCAGGCCCCTCCACGGTTCCAAACATCATGGTAGCTGTGGTTTTCATTCCGATGCCATGCGCTTCTTCCATAACGCGCAGCCATTGACCTGACCTGATTTTTTTCGGGCTTACCTGTTCACGCACCCTATCTGACAATATTTCTGCTCCTCCTCCCGGAATTGAATCAAGCCCTGCCTCCCGCAGCGCAAGCAGGGTCTCTTTGATTGAGAGCCGGGCAGTCTCCGCTATATAGGTGATCTCAGGAGGTGAAAACCCATGAACATGAACTGGGAATTTTTTTTTGATCGATCTCAAAAGATCAATGTAATAATCAAGGCCAAGACCGGAATGCAGTCCGCCCTGCATAAGGATCTGGGTCCCGCCCAAAGCAAGGGTTTCCCTGATTTTCTGAAAGAGTTTTCTCTTTGTCAGTATGTAGGCGTCAGAATCACCCTCTTCCCTGTAGAAGGCGCAGAACTTACATTTATTGATACAGACATTCGTGTAATTGATGTTCCTGTCGACAATAAAACTGACGTCTTTCGACCGATGGAGCGACTTCCTCATGCTGTCTGCCAGAGAGCCGAGTTCAAGAAGATCAGCATTTTTTAGGAGTTGCAGGCCTTTTTTCCGGGTAATGCGGGGAGTCTGTTTTTTTCGGCTGATATGTCTGTCCATTATTGTATCGCTCTGTAAAAAGAATCTCTTTCCACAGAGATTTTTCCGGCCTGCTGAATCAGGTTAACCAGCTCTTTTCTTGTCATGGCAACGCCCGAGAGGGCGCCGGCGGAATGGGTGATTTTTTCTTCTATAATCGTACCATCAAGGTCATCAGCTCCAAACTTTAGTGCAAGCTGTGCTATCTTTTCTCCCAGCATGATCCAGTAGGCCTTGATGTGGGGGAAGTTGTCAAGAAAGAGCCTGGATATAGCGATGGTCTTAAGGTCATCAATGCCTGATGTGTAACGGGCCCCTTCAATAGTTGTGTTCTTCGGGTGGAATGCCAGGGGGATAAATGCCTGAAACCCGCCTGTCCTGTCCTGCAGGTCCCGGAGTTTTGCCATATGATCAATCCGGTGCCTGTACTGTTCAACGTGACCGTAAAGCATGGTGGCGTTTGATTTTATACCTACCCTGTGCGCGGTTTCCATGACAGTCAGCCACCTTCTGCCGCTGATTTTTTCGGGGCAGATTCTGTTTCGTACCGGGCCGCTGAATATTTCCGCACCACCGCCGGGCATTGACTCAAGCCCTGCTTCCTGTAATGCGGTCAGTGTTTTTCTCAGCGACAGCCCGCTCATCTTTGAGAGGTAGTCTATCTCGACAGCGGTGAATGCTTTTATGTGAAGACCCGGGAAATTCTTCTTAATGCTGCCCAGCATATCCAGATAAAAATCAATGCCCCAGTCCGGGTGGAGCCCGCCGACAATATGGACTTCGGAGAAGCTTGTACTCTGGCTATGAGAGGGCACGGCATGCCGTGCCCCTACATGTTTCCGTAATTTATTAATGATTTGTTTAATGGTGAGTTCGTATGCGCCCTCGTCCCCCTTTGAGCGGCTGAAGGCGCAGAACTTGCAGCGATTCACACAGATGTTCGTGGGATTAATATGATGGTTCTGGACAAAGTACGCGTTGTTTCCGTTTTTCCTTTCAGCAACAGTGTTTGCCAGCCTGCCAATGGTGAATATATCTTCAGACTCAAAAAGAGCACGTGCATCTTCCGGGTTTAAGCGCTTTCCAGCAAGGACGTTTTTTTCGATTCGTTTTAAAGACATGGTACATTTTACAAAAGAATAAAAATTTAGGCGAGGGCAACAGTTGTAGGGGCACGGCGCGCCGTGCCCCTACACGTTATTAATATCTCTTCATACTTTCCAGCCGTGCCACCCTCTCTTCCATGGGAGGATGTGTGCTGAAAAGCTTTGCAAAGCCTCCACCGGAAAGAGGGTTCACAATAAACATGTGAGCAGTGGCCGGCTCTGCCTTCATCGGTATCTGATGAGAAGCAGAGTGCAGTTTTTTCAGTGCACCGGCAAGGTGCAGCGGATTGCCCGCTATCTTTGCGCCTCCAGCATCAGCAGCATATTCTCTTGACCGTGAAATGGCCATCTGAATCAGCATTGCAGCAATAGGAGCAACGATCATCATCGCAATCGCGACAAGGGGATTGCCGTCATCATCATCCCTGCCGCCGAATATCATTGCCCACTGAGCCATGTGAGCCAGATAAGTGATAGCTCCGGCAATGGTGGCAGCAACAGTGCCGATCAGAATGTCCCGGTGTTTGACATGAGCAAGTTCATGCCCTATGACACCTTCCAGCTCATCAACACTTAAGATTCTCATTATTCCCGTTGTAACCGCAACTGCGGCATGTTCGGGGTTTCTGCCTGTAGCAAAGGCATTCGGCTGCGGCTGGTTAATGATGTAAACGCGGGGCATCGGCAGGTTAGCCTTGCGGGCAAGCCTCCTCACCATCTCATGCAGTTCAGGGGCATCAGCTTTGGTTGCTTCCTGGGCCCGGTACATTTTCAGGACCAATTTATCGCTAAACCAGTAACTGAACGCATTCATCCCTAAGGCCAGAACAAGAGCAATCGTCATGCCCGACTTCCCTCCAAGGGCATTACCAGCCCAGAGCAAAACAAGTGTAAGCCCTGTCATCAGGGCCATTGTTCTAAATATATTCATTGTTTTTTCCTCCAAACACCGTTAAATCTGTTTTTATTTTACATAACTGTGAAATTCAAAATCAATAAGAGCCGGCCGCTCCTGAGGACACCCCCTCCGGTAATTCCCGCCTGCTTCATGCATAAAAGGAGATCTACAGGTTAAGACATCGGAAAATCATACCGATATATACATAAGAGCACTCTGTGAGAAAAGAACAGCAGATAAAAAATACTCTCGGACTATGCGCTATCTGTAATAATGTGCACACGTCCAACTATGTGGAGGTTGAACGTGACTCTATGGTCTACGTCTGTTCAGGCTGTGTTGAAAAAGCAATAGATAATTTTATCTGGATCTGCCTCTCCTGTGGTAAATCCTTTATTAAACCAAAACAGCTTGTAATACACAGAGTCAAGGACCTCGAACTGAAGAGAGCATATATGCTATGCCAGGACCTGCTGATAATCCAGGGGATAGAGTCCTGTATCTCATGCCATCCTGAACGAATCGTGGAGTATATGGAAACGCTCATCTCATCAGTAGAATGCTGACCGATCCAAGTAACCTTTGTCTTTGAGGAACCAGTTAATTTAGCCCCCAAAAACTGAACTCGCCCTTTCCGTTGCAAACCTTACTCGTAAAATTCATATTGACAGACCATTGACTACTATGGTAGTTATTAATCTGTGGAGTTGGCACTATCTAAGCTAATGGAGCTCGGCCTATCAGCCTATGAAGCAAAGGCCTATGCCGCACTTTTACAGGAAAACCCTTTAACTGCCTATGAAATAGCAAAAAAATCTCTGATACCGACGTCAAAGATCTATGAAGTGATCAGAAAGCTTGAGCAGAGGCAAATGGTGCAGGCTATTCACGGCGAGGGATCGAGGATTTTTGTTCCTGCTTCAATCGATGAGTTTATCCAGAATTATACCGCCTCTGTTGACAAGAACCTCAACACAATACGGGATGAATTCAAAGATATAAAAAAGGGAATGGACACGAGTTATACATGGCATATGAGGGACTATGAAAGTCTGATTCTGAAGACAGAGAGAATGTTAAAAACCGCTCAAAAGACCGTGACTCTCTCCCTGTGGCCCCCTGAGCTGAATGCACTGCGCAATGCCCTTCTGTACGCGCAGGAACAGGGCGTTAAAATCGGGATTATTCACTATGGGGCAACGGGCATTAAAATCGGGACAATTTACCAGCACCCCGTCGAGGATACCATCTATGAGCACAGGGCGATACGGGGGTTTACCCTTGTCGTCGACTCCCGGGAAGCTGTTATAGGAAAGATTTCTGACAGCAGCTGTGAGGCTATATGGAGTATGAATGAAGGGTTTGTCACGACAGCTGAAGACTATATACGGCATGATATATATTTTTTAAAGATCGCCAGAAGATTTGCGCCGCTTCTGCAAGAAACCTTTGGCCAGAGGTATGAACGGCTTGTTGACATTTACTCAGACTCATAAGTGCAGTATATTACTTTTCTCTACCAGAAGATTACCCTTGTTTCACAACAAGGCGAATGGCTTGTGAATTTTCCATATCTCCGATATAATGAGATCCATCCTGAAAAAAAAATAGAGGTGCGGCATGAATAAAAAAATTACAGTGGTCGGAGCAGGCAATGTGGGGACCACAACTGCCCAGCTTATTGCAGAAAAAAATCTCGCCGATGTAGTACTCATTGACATTATTGAGGGAGTTCCCCAGGGAAAGGCTCTTGACATCCTTGAAGCGTGTCCGCTCTGGCATTCTTCTTCAAAGGTAACCGGCACAAACAGCTATGAAGACACTGCTTCTTCTGATATCGTGGTCATTACCGCCGGCCTCCCGAGAAAACCGGGAATGAGCAGGGATGACCTCCTCATGGCAAATGCCAAAATAGTCAGCCAAGTCGCAAAAAACATCGCGCCCCATTCACCTGAAGCGATTATTATCGTTGTTTCAAACCCGATGGATGCGATGGCGCAGGTAACGATGAATGTCACTGGTTTCCCATCCAGCAGGGTGCTCGGCATGGGAGGGGTCCTTGATACCGCGCGGATGAGAAGCTTTATCGCCATGGAAGCAAAGGCCCACCCAAAAGATGTCAAGGCACTTGTCATGGGAGGCCACGGTGATCTTATGGTGCCTGTTTCCCGGCTGACAAAGGTTGGAGACAAGGCCATTGGGGACGTTCTTTCAGAAGAAACCATTTCTCAGATAACTGAACGGACAAAAAACGGCGGGGCCGAGATCGTAGCATTCCTGAAAACAGGCAGTGCCTATTACGCGCCTGCTGCATCCACTGTGGAAATGATAAAAAATATACTGGGGATAAATGATGAGACCCTTCCCTGTTCAGTCTACCTGAATGGGGAATATGGCATAAGCGGGGTATACGCAGGTGTGCCGGTAAAACTCGGTTCAGGCGGACTGGAAAAGGTTGTTGAGCTTGAACTTACTGAGAATGAGACAGCAGCTCTGCATAAGTCAGCTGAGGCGGTACGCGAATTAATGGCCAAAATAGAGAGTTAATACAGAGGAGACTTCATATGCAAAGCTATAGCCAGGATCAGACACTCATTCTTATAAAACCGGACGCACTAAAAAATTCATTGACAGGCTACGTGCTTTCTCAACTCTCGGAATTTCATACCGGTCTGCGCTTTGCCGGGATAAAGATTGTACATGTTAACACCATGCTCGCGGAAGAGCACTATGCAGAGCATAAGGGAAAGGTGTTCTTCCCGTCCCTGCTGGAGTATATAATGGGAAATATTCATTACGCCAATGAACCATGGAAGCACAGGGTAATCGCGATAGTATATCAGGGACCTGATCCTGTGAAGAAGATACGAGGTCTCGTCGGCCCGACAAATCCTCTTGTTGCCCGTGAGGAAAAACCGGGCTGCATACGGGCCCTGGGAACATTGGCACCCCTGAAAGATGAACAGGGAAAAATAGTTGGTGAACGTATGGACAACCTGATTCATGCATCTGCGACTGATGAAGAAGCGGAAAGAGAAATTAAACTCTGGTTCAGGCCCAATGATATCCCGCCGTCAATGCATGCATATCCGGTTGATACCTGTACTGAATACTATTACTTTAAAGACAATACACTCCGTACAGAGCATGAGCCCGGAAGCACCTGTTTTCTCGCTCCGGGAAACAGTGCCTGGAAGTCTGACCTTGAAGCTTTGCAGGCATTGAATCAGGGGAAACCGGCATCCTGTTCAGTTGAGACCGTAGTTGCAAAATACCTTGTAAATAACTGAGCAGAATTCTCTCATAACAGCTGTCCTGTTAAAGAGAGCTGAACTGATTGAAGTTCGCTATTGAGACAATACCTTAACTTGCTGTTTTTTAAATGAATTATGACCACCATTGTTCGCTCCCGCAATAATTCATAAAAATTATTGCTTTTTTTATTATGCTTGTGTCATAGTAACCATCTAGTTTCAAGTAGTTGTTGATTGAATCACCGCAATAGCTTTTAATTTTGCGGGTTATTTTTTTAAAAGGAAAATGATTTGGAAGTAAAAGTTGTAGGACAAAATATTGAGAGAGCGCTTAAACTTCTGAAGCGTGAGGCTGAAAAAGAAGGCCTCTTCAGAGAACTGAAGAAACGGCGCTATTATGAAAAGCCTTCTGTAAAACGGAAAGCTAAACAGAGGGAAGCGGCAAAAAAGAGAGCCAAGAGTGCCCGGTTCAAAGGCTCTTATGGGCAAAGAAGAAGACCTGCCAGCTAATTTCTTAGACTTCATACTATCCAACACAACTTACTCCTTCCATTCTTTTCAGAACGTAATACAATATCAGTATTAAAAAACACAGGAAAACAGTGACTGATGCTCAACGTGTGTAATCCGTGCAAAAGAGCCATGCCTGTTCGGCATGCCTTACAACATGGGGAGCCAATGTCCGCTTAATTTAATAAAACCCATAAAAACCTAAAAGGAAAAAGGAAAAAAATGTACAAAAGATTTTATAATTTCGGCTTATCAGATGAAGTTCTTAACGCACTCTTTGAAATGGGGTTTGAAGAGCCAACACCAATTCAGGAAATTGCCATACCACCTGCCATGGAAAACCATGATATTATTGGCCGGGCACAAACCGGGACAGGAAAAACCGCTGCCTTCGGCATACCTATTGTTGAGAAAGCGGTAAGAGGCAAGACTCCCTATGCAATAATTCTCGCTCCAACACGTGAACTCGCTGTTCAGGTAGCGGGAGAGTTGAATAACATCGGCAAGAAAAAGGGAACCCTGGCAGTGCCGATCTATGGCGGACAGGCAATAGACCGCCAGATCCGGTCTCTGAAAAAAGGCGTTGATATTGTTGTGGGAACACCCGGCAGGGTGCTGGACCATATCAGGAGAAAAACCCTGAAACTCAGTGGCATCAATATTCTTGTCCTTGACGAGGCAGATGAAATGCTGAACATGGGTTTTATCGATGATATTGAAACCATTTTAAAAGAAACCCCCTCAGAGCGTCAGACAATGCTCTTTTCAGCAACCATGCCGAAGGAGATTGTCCGCATCGCTTCCAGACATATGAGCAACCCCAGAGAGGTTGCGGTTGACGCGGAGAAAATGATTGTACCGAAGATTGAGCAGGTCTTTTATGAAGTACGGGAAAACGATAAACTGAAGGCACTCACCCGGCTTCTGGATGTGGAAGACCCTTCACTGACGCTTGTATTCTGCCACACAAAAAGAGATGTTGATGATATCCATGCAAAACTCCAGCAGCGGGGTTACTATTCCGGAGCAATTCATGGAGATTTCACGCAGGCCCATCGTGACGATGTTATGGCCAGGTTTAAAAAAGGTGATATTGATATTCTCATTGCCACTGATGTAGCAGCCAGGGGCCTTGATATCCCGGATGTTTCTCATGTTATTAATTACAGCATTCCCCAGCACCCTGACAGTTATATTCACCGGATAGGAAGGACCGCCCGTGCCGGTAAATCAGGCATTGCCATAACACTGGTCACTCACCGGGAATACAGAATGCTGAAAATGATTGAACGTTCAGCAAATACCCGGATCAAAAAGGCAAAGCTCCCAACGCGGGAGGAAGTGATCAGGGCACGGGAACAGGAAGTGCTGAATGAAGTCGAATACATGCTTGAAAGTGACAAGCATAATGATTACCGTACCCTTCTGGATGAACTGAGTGAAACACACTCGATCAATGACATCGCTGCAGCTGCTCTGGGCATAATCTGCTCTGACATTGATGTGGAAGAGATCGAAGAGATCTCCCGTCCGGATCTGGCATCTCATAAAGGATTTGCACGACTCTTTATGACAGTCGGCAGAAATGACATGGTTAAAGTCTCTGATATTGTAAAGTCAATTGCGCAGGGTGCGGCCATTCCCGGAAAACAGATCGGGAGAATTTCTTTATTTGACAAGTTCTGTTTTGTTGAAGTCCCCACAGGGCTTGCCGAGAAAGTCATTCACTCTGTTGATAATACGCTCTTAAACGGAAGAAAGATCAGGATACAGCCTGCAAGAGAAAAGAAGACAGCAATGGCAGGGCGCAGATAGTTATCAGCGCTTCCATCAAAGGGATGAGATCACAACCCCCTTTTACTTCATAGGTATCATGCTATTTTGCAGGCAGGCGAGGTTCTGTCTGCAAAATAGCTAAACACCAACCCCGGTATCCGCTCCTCTCATCTACACGGCACGTGGCATTATTTGTGTTACTATATTTCAGCCATGTCAACCGTTTATGTCAGATCAGCTGAGTATAATTACAGCACATTAAAACCCCTTATTTTCGGGCTTATGGAATCCCTTGGCAGCAGCCTGATTCAAAAGGGCAGCCGGGTGGTTATCAAACCCAACCTTCTCGCACCTGCCCCTCCGGAAAAAGCTGTTGTTACCCACCCGCTCGTTGTCAGGGCGCTCGTTGAGTATGTCCTTGAGAACGGGGGAGAGCCGATGATCTCGGACAGCCCTGCTGTGGGATCTATTGAAAAAGTTCTCAGGGAAAGCGGTATTAAAGATGCCCTGGCAGGCTTAAAAGTAAGTGTTGCAGAATTCAAAGAGCCATGCCGTGTTGATGTGGGAGAACCGTTCAAGAAAATCGAGATCGCAGCAGAAGCGGTCAACGCGGATGTTCTCATAAATGTACCGAAGCTGAAGACCCATACGCAGATGCTGCTGACTCTCGGAATTAAAAACCTCTTCGGCTGTATCATCGGTCTAAAAAAACCTGAATGGCATCTCAGGGCCGGAGTGGACAGGGAAATGTTTGCCCGCCTTCTGGTTAAGATCTATGCGGCAGTTTCCCCGGCAATTACGATTCTTGACGGTATCCTCGCAATGGAAGGCCAGGGACCGGGCAAAGGCGGGACCCCGCGGAAGCTTGGTGTTGTCATGGCAAGCACAAATACCGCGGCCCTTGATCGCGCTGCATGCATGATGCTTGGCATTGAACCGGGTACGGTGCTGACAAATAAGATTGCTCTTGAGCAGGGGCTGGTGAAGCCGGACATTGTCATAGACGGTGAAGCAGGCAAAATAGATAACTTTATTCTTCCTGAGATAACTCAGCTTGTGTTCGGCCCTGATCTGATCCATGGTGTTCTCCGGAGACACCTCACCCAGAGGCCTGTATGCACCGATAGTCTCTGCAAGTACTGCGGCGAGTGCTGGAAGTACTGCCCCGCCGAGGCGATTACCCCGGAGAAGAACAAAATTCATTTTGACTACGATAAATGCATAAGATGTTACTGCTGCATCGAGGTATGCCCCCACGGCGCATTACAGGCAAAGGAGACGCTCATCGCAAAAGCAGCGAGGAAGGTGCTGAAAATGTAACTCGAAGTTTTTTCTATTATCTTCAACTATGACGGGATAAATGCCGTATACCATTCTTATATACAAATTTGATGTGTGGTGGCGGTGGCTGGATTTGAACCAGCGACGCCGCGGATATGAGCCGCGTGCTCTGACCGACTGAGCTACACCGCCTGCATTTCAGGGCAGTCTAGAAATTAACAGAATCCAGCACTTAAAGTCAACTAAGATGGTCTTTTTCAGGGCCTGTACTCCTCTCCGGATATAACCTCTGAATACAGGTTTCTGCCTGTTGAGTTTCGGCAACGGGATAGAGAATATCAGAGGCCTTTTCATTTATACTAGGGGAGTGATGAAACAAAAACTGATACTCTTTGACATAGACGGAACACTGGTCAGCACCGGCGGTGCGGGTACACGGGCCATGAATCTGGCATTTCATGATCTCTTTGGTATAAGAGATGCTTTTGAAAATATTCCGATGGCAGGAAAAACAGACATACAGATCATGAAAGAGGGGTTAAAAAACCATGGTTTCCCCTATATGGACGGAAATGTGGGAAAAATGACAGACCAGTACCTTGTGTATCTGCAGCGAGAAATTCACAATCCCCGGCGCTTTTTAATGCCCGGAATCAGGGAGTCTCTTGAATTGTTCACAGAAAAGGAGATGGCCCTTGGGCTTCTTACGGGTAACCTTGAAAAAGGGGCCTCAATAAAACTGAATTCATTCGGTATCGGAGGATACTTCCTCGATGGTGCCTTTGGTAGCGATGATGAAGACAGGGACAAACTTCTCCCCGTGGCAATCGAAAAGTTCAGGAAGAAAGGTCTGGCATTCTCTCCTCAAGACTGCATCGTAATCGGGGACACACCGCGGGATGTGCAGTGCGCGAAAGTTCATAATGCCTATGCAATCGCAGTGGCAACCGGTCCCTATTCAAGAGAAGACCTTCTTAATACAGAAGCTGATATTGTGCTTGATTCCCTTGAGGACAGTGAAGTGTATATGCAATCTATCTCAGCCTTCCTGTAATGCCATGTCTGAACACTCTACTGGCCTGCGATACTTATTCTGCCGGAACTCAATCCTGCCTGAGATTCGCTCCTGTCTTTTCTGATTAATAAATAGAATAAAATGCAATGCCCACAAGCATTAGTGAGAAGAAAAATGATATGCAAAATGCTTTAACAATCTCAATCATAGCAATATATCTGCAATCAATGTGCCAGAACTCAGCCATAAATTTATATCATTAATTAAGCCAGTTAGACAACGGCACGATAATGATATGTGTATGGTTCCTCACATTGTGTGGTTGCACGCAGATCATGAGAGATCAGGAACAGGTCATCCATTTCCAGTCGGTAGACAATTCATAGCGTAATTGCTATACTTAGCCCCGGGTATTTATTAACAACAA
>CAMYND010000002.1 GCA_947259645.1 Thermodesulfovibrionia bacterium
TTTTCCACAACAGACCCGAGAAAGGTGGCAATATCATACAATGGAGCGGTTCTCCGAATCTACGCTGATAGTGTTGACAATTCTCATATATTTGAATTTTCTCCAGGTGCAGTTGCGTTTAATTATTTTTCACCAATTGAAGCAACTCATTTGAGAGAGTACAAAATTCTCTGGTATGCCATTATCTTTCTTCCTTTAGGCAGTCTCATTTTATGCAATCAACAAATAATGAAAAGCAATATCTGGTTGATCAGTGGAGCCGTACTATTACCATCTTTGATAATGGAAATTATTCTTGTTTCTGTGAGCGGAAGAGATATAATTGGAGAAAATGTACTAATAAGTATAATGTTTACTGCGGGACCACTGGCACTATATCGAATCTGCAGATATTTCTACGATTAATTAATGTCGCCCAATCATGCTGTTGTATAGAGATTATATTCTTGGATTCTGATGAATCACTTATTCATAATCAAGAAAAAATTACTTTCCCCGCGCATTTTTTGTCAGATACCCTCCGACCCATCCTTCTTTACATTTCTTATTAATGACGTGGAGCCAGCCGTTTTTTTCTGACTTTACCAGAAGAAGATCATCACGTTTTAACTTGCCAAGTACCGTGCCGGTAGGGGCGGGTTTTTTTCTCAGAGTCAGGGTTTTGCTCTGAACCTCCACTATCCGGTCTCTCAGGGATGTTTCTGATTTTTCGACAGTGCATTTATCAGTCTGACGGGTAAAGGAAGCTATACGCCCAAGTTTTTCTTTGAACGCGCTTATTTCAATTTGTTTGCAGGTGTCAGTGATACACTTTGATTCACTGACCCATTTCATCCCTTTTATCTCAAAGTTCACCCGCGCGCAGTAATCCTCCCTCTCTTCTCCTTCGTAGAGAGACAACTCGCCTGTGACCGTATGCACAGGCCTGCTTATTCTGGCTTCGATGTTCGTAACTATTTCATCGTAGACGTCACTTCCCTGAAGCCAGAATAGCTGGTCAAAGAGAAAAAAGTTTTTTGTTGCAAGGCTCCGGTCACAGTAGTCAAGACTCTTGAGGCCCTTGCTAATCATCTTTGCCAGTGATTCCTGCTCTGTTGGAGTGGCTTTATAACTGGTTGTTACTGCGGGTTTACAATTGATTTTGTACAGGGCCTCATCCTGTTTCCTGTGCTTGTCATTTAAATAAATATTCACCCAATTCTTGACAGTTCCGCAGGCGAGGCTCTCTCCTGGCGGGAGAATAATAAAAAAAAGGGGCAGAAATATTAAGAATAGAGCAATATTATTGATCTTAATCATGTAGACATTATATATGTTATGGACAATATTTTTACTGATTTTCCCGGGCTCGATTGTATTTACTTATAAGGCTTTAAAAATAAAGAACAATTAAAAACCCTCAATATAGCTGCTTATATAATAATGTAAATCGCAGACTATCCTGTATCATCCATTGGTGACTTTCTGATCACAGAGGTCAGTATTTCAATAAAACCAAAAAAATAATGAAAATAGCAGTTTATAGTAGTATACCGTGAAAATACATTAATAAAAGACGCTGATTATCAGGAAGTGTTTGTCTTGGAATGCGCGGAAGGTTTACCCCATGATTCTCTGTTTTTATTCTTTATTCAGAGAGAGAATAGTTCTAAAGCTTTCCACCAGTAATACCGAAAAATAGTTAACAGAACTGGAACAGATATAACCAGAGGAATGTATCGCTTATCCACGTTTATTATGAGGTGTGAATTGATCATGATAGAAATGCGAGGAGGTTCAGGAGTTGGATAGAACAGATGACAATTCAAATACATTAGACAAAAGAGACAAAGAGTCATCAGAGGGCGAGGGCGCAGGTAAGTCCTCCTCTCAGGCCTGCAATCCAAGAACAGCCTATGATTCACCATTTCTCGCTAATCCAACCGAACTGAAACTGCCACCGGATGACATACAGGAGATGCAGAGTGACTCCGGCAATGAACAGATGACAGAGCAGGATTTGATAGATCGAAGAAAGAATCCCCGCACAACCTTTTCCTATCCTGCAGAGTTCAGGCTTATCTCACCAGGGACAGAGCAGTCGTATTACAGAGGGTTTCTTCAGGATTTATCCTTAAGCGGTGTTTGTATGGAAATTGAAGACAGATATGGACGGCTGGATTTGACGAATCTCCCTGACGCAAAAATTAAAATCAGGGTCTGTACCCCCCAGGGTGAGACTATCACGCTCCCTTCCGTTATAAAATGGGCCAAAAAGCAGCGAGAGCAGAAATTTATCATTCAAATGGGTATTGAGTTCAATAGTGTGGAAGAGTGGCAGTTAGAGGGAATCAGAAAATTAATTATCCTGAAAAATCAGGATCGCAATATGATGTGGAACCTTTTGGAGCAGTATGAGAATAAATCATAAAAGGGACATGAAATGGATGAACTGAAAAAGAAAATGTGGGCAATCGGCGGCGGCAAAGGCGGTGTTGGAAAAAGTGTTGTTACGATCATGATCGGCAAATCATTAGCCAGGCAGGGCAAGAAGGTCATCCTTGTGGATGCAGACCTGGGAGGCAGTAATCTTCACACCCTGGCGGGCATACGGTATCCGCAGCACACACTGGATGACTTTCTGAACAAAGGCAAACAAAGTCTCGAAGATATAATAATTGACACTCCTGTGGAAAATCTTAGATTAATTTGCGGTGCAGACGATATTCTTGGAGTAGCTAATCCGAAGTACACGCAGAAAACAAAAATATTTAATCATCTCAGCAGGCTGGAAGCAGACTATATACTCCTTGATCTTGGTGCAGGCGTTTCATATACAACAATGGATTTCTTTCTCTATGCTCCGAATAAAATCGTGGTGCTCACGCCTCAGGCAACATCAATACAGAATTCCTACGGGTTTATAAAATCAAGTTTCTATCGTGGATTAAGCCGGCTTTGCAGCAAGAACACCGAGAGTAAAGAACTGATCAATCGCGCCACTTCCATTAGCAAGGAAGACAAAATCGAATCTGTTGAAAAGTTGAAAGAAGCCTTTAGAATGTCAGATGAAGAAGAAGAGGTTAGATTGACTCAATATATGAAGGATATTAATATTCACCTGATATTGAATATGGTAAGGAAGCCGAAAGAAAGGGAAGTAACTCAAATTGTCAAAACCGTTGCACAAAATTATTTAAGCCTGAATCTTGGCACACTGGGAACAGTAGAGTATGACAAGCTTCTCAGTATGTCGATAAACAATATGACAAAGTACCTGACTGAACAGAGAGACAGTATAGCCAGTCACTGTTTTTATGATATCGCGAACTGCATTATGAAAATTACATCAGATTCCGGCAATGCTTCACCATCTTCACCAATGCAAGCTCCACCGGTATATCCGGAAGCTAATGCGCTGCCGGGATGAGCGTGTCTCTGTGCAGTATAATTTAAATGTCTGCAGGGTATACCATACAATTTCATTCCTTTATAACGTGAAATCAGGCTTGATATTTCTTGCTTAACCAGTTGTAAAATCTACTGAAATAACTCTATTTCTATTTCTGGTCCCATATTTGCAAATCACATAAAAGCGTTGCAGGCAGAGGGCATCAGAATGTTAAATGAAAGAAGATCACAGAGAAGAATAGGTGCAGATCAAAATGTAGTCATCGATTTTGGCGGTGTGATACGTTCGGCTGTGCTGAACAACTGCTCGGAATCAGGGATGTACATTGAAAGCGGCATCTCTTTTTCATCGGGCATCGCCTTTAACGTAATTATTCCCATAGAAGGTCCGCCGATAGAGGTTCCCGTTTCTGTTATATGGTCAGCCAGTGCCGGAATATATGAGGGGATGGGGGTCAGGGTTCAAGAGGTGAGCGCCAACTATTTACAGTATCTTATCCGGCTCGAACTAGGCTCTCTTTCAGCGTGGCCAAATTTATAACCTTACCCTCCCATCCTCCTGATCAAACCAGTCTCAGTGTCAGTCCTGTTCTTGACTAACAGTCATGATGCCGGCAATAATTGAGCTTGACTGAACGTAATCACGTGCGCAAGAGATCTATCTGAGATTCTCGTAATGAGAATTGAAAAAGGAAGATAAAGAGCTCCTTGAGGAGAGAGGACTGACAAACTGATTTGAAGAAATTAAGTTGCCTCATATTCAGCATACTCTTGATGAGTTGTGCAAGCATACAGCAGACAATATCTGTTCCGCCTGAGATTAAGGCCTATTGCTCAAGGATTTCCGGAGAAGAGCAGAACAGAGGTTTCATGCGCACCTGTATAGAACAGGAACGGACTGCACAACAGCGGCTTGTTGAAATGACTATCCCATCTCATGTAACAACCTACTGCAAAAAGCTCTCTTATTCAACTGGCGGCAGTTATCAGGTAATGTTGGCCTGCGTTGAAAAAGAGCTCTCAGAACTCTAGTGCCGATGAGTTGAGCCGGACTGGCAATGAGGTCTTATTAAGCTCGAACATCCTTCTTTTATATTTTTGCGATTTATTTTTTTCGTGAAATGGGTTAAAGTGTATTGGAAAATAAGTATAATATCACCGCATCAAGAGGGTTTGATTTATGATGAAAGTTTTTGAACGACTGGGCTCAAGTGCTCTTTTGCAGTTCAATGAAATAGGCAGGATGGGGATATTTCTCTTTTATTCTTTCCTCAGTATAGTAAGGCCTCCTTATAAACCCGGCCCTGTGATAAAGCAGATGTATGTGATCGGCTCAAAATCAGTATTTGTCATTCTCTTTACCGGTGTTTTTACGGGTATGGTTCTTGGTCTGCAGGGCTATCATACGCTCAGCAAAGTGGGGGCTGAGGGTGTGCTGGGCTCCTTTGTTTCCCTTGGACTGATCAGGGAGTTGGGCCCTGTGTTGTCAGCTTTAATGGTAACGGGTCGGGCCGGTTCAGCAATGTGCGCGGAAATCGGAATTATGAGAATTTCAGAGCAGATTGATGCGCTTGACTGTATGGCCATTGATCCTCACAAATATGTTATCGCTCCCAAGTTTATAGCGGGGATTATTTCGATGCCTCTTTTGACAGCAATATTTGATGTGATGGGAATTTTTGGGGGATATCTTGTGGGAGTCAAATTGCTTGGAGGGAATGAGGGGTCTTTTTTTACCAGCATGTACAACAATGTTGGTGCTGAAGATATTTATATGGGTCTGATGAAGCCACTCTGCTTTGGGGTGCTCATTATATGGATCAGTTCCGCAAAAGGATTTTATGTTCACATGACAAAAGGAGGCGGGTTCGGGGCTGAAGGCGTCAGCGGGGTAACGACCAGTGCGGTTGTTTTATCATCAGTTGCCATACTGCTCTTTGATTTTTTCCTGACCTCTATTCTGATATAACATATGAAACCTGCCATAGAGCTTAAAGATGTTCATAAATCATACGGGACACAGCATGTTTTGCGTGGTGTTAACTTGTCCATTCCCGAGGGGAAAACCACGATTATTGTCGGTGGAAGCGGACAGGGAAAAAGCCAGATTATAAAACACAGTCTCGGGCTTATCAGACCAGACAGCGGAACAGTCAAAGTCTTTGACAAAGATATTAATGCAATTAATAAAAAACAGCTGAAGGAAGTGAGGACCCATTTTGGTGTTCTCTTTCAGAATTCAGCGCTTTTTGATTCAATGACAGTTTATGACAATGTGGCGTTGCCCCTCAGGGAGAGGACTAAATTTGCTGAGGAAAAAATCAGCGATATCGTTCATGAAAAACTGGAGATGATGGATGTTGTCGGAAGTGATGATAAATATCCCGCGCAGATCAGCGGGGGAATGAAAAAGAGGGTCGGCCTTGCCCGTGCAATCGTGTTAGATCCCAAGATCATATTTTTTGATGAGCCTACAACCGGGCTTGATGTTGAAAAGAGCAATGAGATTTACAGGGCATTTTTCAGGACTCAGGCACAGTTACAATATACCGCGGTTATTGTCAGTCATGATGTGCCGAAAATATTCAAGCTTGCTGATTATGTTTCGCTGCTATTCGACGGGGTCATGCAGGGCTGTATCACTCCCGAGGAGTTTCAGCTTTCAGAAAACCCGGCAATTAAATCTTTTGTAAGAGAAACTATGGGAGAGCTGTATTCAAGTGAAGTGGAGGGATTATTATGAAGAAAATTAATGTTGAGACCGGAGTGGGGATATTTATCGTTGTAGGGCTTCTTTGCCTGGGCTATCTTTCAATGAAGCTTGGTGATGTAAGCCTGTTTGGCACTGACCATTACCAGGTGAACGCACGTTTTGTAAACGTATCTGGACTCAAGGAAGGCGCTACAGTTGAAATTGCCGGAGTTACCGTTGGAAAGGTCTCAAAGATAAGTCTTGATGACTATGAAGCCTTTGTTTCATTGTTGATCAAACCTGATGTGAAACTGCAGGAAGATGTTATAGCCTCGATCCGAACACAGGGCATAATAGGAGACAAGTACATAAAAATCAAGACAGGCGGATCTGAAGAGTTCATAGAGACAAACGGGGAGATCATTGAGACTGAATCTGCTATTGAGCTGGAAGAACTCATCAGTAAATATGTTTTTGAGAAAGAGTAAATAGTACTCCGAACCCAATCAATGATCAGGAAGAATGTCAGTGAGAAGGACAGGCTGTTAATCACCAAATTTCTTAAGAGCGTCCCTGTTTTCAGAACGTTTTCCAGCGCGCACCTGGATTCTGTGATGGACGGCTTCCAGATTATTTCGGTCCGGAAGGGCGAAGATATAGTATTTCAGGCAGAAGAGGGGACAGACCTTTATATCGTCCTCAAGGGAATCGTCAGGGTCAGCCTCTCGGGAAAAGATGGAAATGAACTTGTACTTGCTGCCCTGAAAGCCGGTAATTTTTTTGGTGAGATGAGCCTTATTGACGGGAAGTCCCGGTCAGCAAATGTGGTAGCGATGGAAGAGACAGTTCTGGGTAGTCTGAAAAGAGACAGGTTTGTAAAGAAAATGGAAGAAGAACCTGCTATTGCTCTGGACCTGCTTACCGCTTTAGTAAACCGCCTCAGAAAAGCTGATGACATGATAGAGACCCTGGCATTTCTGGACGTCCATGAAAGGCTTACGAAGTTTCTTCTCGATAATTCCGAGGAGAGCGTTGATGTAGGAAATAAGAATTACTTCAAGACGAAGAAGCGCACGCACATGGAGCTGGCCGCTCATATCGGATCATCAAGAGAATCGATCTCAAAGGCCCTTAAAGTAATGGCCCACACAGAACTGGTTATTGAGAGAGATGGTTTTTTTCTGGTAGCACCCGGCAATGAATTGCGCCAATAGCATCTGTCGGATCCCTACATATTTGCATGAGTAATGTGAATATTCACTTTACATAACTATCGATATTATAGACGATTATAGGTAGATCACATCTGCCCCGTTAACAGCACGGCATTTATAAGACTAATATGATAAAATATTTTCCACTATGGCTGATGAAATAAAAGTCCGGGTACTGGGTGATTTTGGTCCCTTTTCAATGATGGGGAAAAGCATCGGGTATGAGGTGACAATCGGGGATTCTATATATCTGTTAGATTGCGGCGCACCTCTGTTTCAGCAGATAGGCAGCCCGAACCTCAAAAACATCAAAGGGATTATTATAACGCACTGTCATGATGACCACAAACGATGGTTTACGGATCTGGCTTTATTTCACAGGTATGAACCCAAGGCGGGTTTCAAGATTAATCTCCTTACTTCGGAGGAGGTCCAGAGTGAGCTGTTGAAGTCATCGAGGACCGCACTGGACAGAAGCCTTTCAGAGGATTCAAAGCTCATTGTAGACATCCCTAAGGATGAATATGTGTCATATCAAATGATCGGCCCCCGGGCAAAGTACAGAATAACCTCAAAAGGAGAAGGAAGGGGTAAAACAGGATTCTCTATACTTGATCTGAATGATAATATACCTGGACCGGACGTTGCAAAGGTTGTGATAAGCAGGAAAACCGGCAGGCCCAGGATGCTCTTCAAGGACCCTCATTATCAGGAGTGGGTAGAGCCTGAGAGTTTTTACCCCTTTTCATCGCAGGTGTTTTATGAAGAGAACAGGAATGTCTATGAATCCGGTGAGGGTTTTACCATTGAGGCGATAAAATCTCCTGTCTGGCATGGTATCCCGAATATCGGTATAAAAATCAAGAAAGGCAAAGAGACCCTGGTTTTCAGTTCAGATACTGTCCACAATACAGAGTTGTGGGAGGCACTGTGGAGAGAGAAAAGAGTTCAGAACCTTGAGATGCCTGTGAAAGAGTATGAAGACGCATCTTTTCTCTACGGTGATATCAACGATTATACGGAGCGGACATGGAGTGAAGAAAGATATAACGAGGCGGTTAATGCATTTAATGACGGTATTATTATGCACGATGTTTCATGCCGGAACAGCACGGTCCATACAGACTATGAGAAGCTGAATAAAACAGTCTTGGAAAAGGACAGGACTATTTTAACTCATGGTCCCGACAGACTTGTGTCTGAGTGGGCGGTCTGTTTCACAGAAAAAATATTCACTATAAAGAATAACAGTTATTATGAGGAAGTTGATAAGTCTCTTTATCCCTTGAATGCTGATATATACTGCAAGGACGGCGAACAATTTTTTGTTGGATATAAAAATGAACACGGGAAGTATCTTGTTCGGGAGAATAAGGGTCTCCTTTCACTGAGCAGGGAAGGGGACAATGGTTCTGGCACTCCGCTTTACCGTGTAGATCTTTATGAGGACATATCCGGAAAATATTTCCCGAGAACAGAGGATGAACATCTCTGTTACAGAGAGAGAAGAGACGGGCAGGTCGAACTCGTTGAGTTTAGCGAGAGCGGAAGTCAGGGCAGGATAGCTGAGGATCAGAGACCAAGGCTGTCTGCAGGCACCGGTATAATTAAACCGGAAAAGCAGAGCATTAGCTGATTTTACGAGTGCTGATGTTAAGAAGTCTGCGCACGCGTCTGAATATCTGCAAAAGGATCTGTTTATTTAAACGGGAGTCAGTTATTTTATGGATGAAAAAATTAAGAAATTCATACTCGGTCACAAGGACCAGCTGATACTCTTTCAGCTATTGAACAGCGAAGAAGTAGATATGGCCCTGCCTTTTTTTGATCTGCTGCAGTTTAAGAAAGGTGAGACAGTATTTAATGAAGGTGATAAAGGTGACTACGTGGGAGTCATTATGCAGGGACACCTTGAAGTAAAGAAACAGACAGATTTCAAGGGAAGGCAAGTGATTATTGCTGCGTTGAAAGAAGGGTCTTTTGTCGGTGAAATGTCTCTTGTTAATGAAAAAGAGCCCCGGTCTGCAACGGTGAGCGCTTCTGAGGACTCTGAGCTCATCGCACTGACAAGAGCATCAATGAATTCCCTCATAGAGCAGCATCCATCAATTGGTGCGAAAATATTGCAGGGACTGAATCAGGTCCTGGCCATTCGCCTTCGAAAAGCAGTGGAAAGACTGGCCAGTATTTTTTAAGTACAGTCTTACACAATATTAATCCGGGTAAATTCATGAAAAAGAAGGCCGCAAAATTTCTCTGGATACCTCTTGGAGTTGAAGGGGGACTGGATGAAAGCAACCTTTCAGCTCACCTGCTCACTCCCCTTGGATCAGCGGACTTTATCTGTTTGGATGCAGGCACTGTGCTGACTGGCCTGAGTATTGCCTACCGGAATCACTGCTTCGACAATATGCCCATTAAGAACGATCCATCACTGACATTTGAAGGTTCGGTGCTGCATCATCATATCAAGGCGTTCTTAATTACCCATTCCTACCTGGACCACCTTGAAGGGATGGTGGTTATTTCTCCCAATGACAGTAAAAAGCCGATTATCAGTATCGGCAGTGTAATCAGGGACATTCAGACTCACCTGTTTAACTGGCGAATATGGCCCAATCTGTCTGACTCGGGAACTGCGCCTGCTATCGGTCTATATTCATATATCACTCTGAAGGAAGATGAGATGTCTGATATTAATGGCACGTCCCTGCGTGTGAGAGCGTTTCCGCTTGCTCACGGTGAATCTCAGTCAGCAGCCTTTCTGATTGAATCAGAAGGGGCTTACGTGTTGTACATGGGCGATACCGGACCGGATGAAATAGAAAAATGTGAAACAACATATGAATTATGGAAACAGATAGCGCCTCTGGTCAGGGAACAGCGTGTTCATGCGATATTTATTGAAGCATCGTATCCGGATGAAAGGCCTGATGATCAGTTATACTCTCACCTTACACCAGCATGGTTGATGAAGGCTTTTGGGCAGCTTGCGGATATTGTAGACCCGGAGAATCCAGATACAGTTCTTGAGGGGTTGACAGTGGTAATAACACATATAAAACCTGATTTTTCAGCCGGACCTTCTCCGCGCGATATTGTGAAGAGGCAGCTGGAATCGCGCAATTCAATGGGACTTCGTCTTATTTTTGCGGAACAGGGGAAACGCTACGAGCTCTGAACGAAAACTACAGATGGTGCTGACAGCTACATCAGTGATTTGAACGCTTCTGTTGATTTCAAAAGAGTAAAATCGGTACCTTCTTCTTTTTTTACGGTCTTGAAGACTTCACAGGACATGCAGGAGACTTTTTTCTGGGCGAACCGCCCCTGAACTATGCCGCCGCAGAATGTGCCGGCAACAGACCAGCAAATGCGTCCTCCATTTATTCCATTGTTCATACCTTCTGAAGTACTGTCTACTGCAGCGGGACAGACACCAAGGTCATTAGTGTTAATTCCAGCTGTTTCTCTTCCGCACCCTTTAATCTCCCAGCAATTAAGCTTATCCATACAGTACCTTCCTTTCTCAGGATGATAAATGAATTGCAAAAATGATGCCTGAAGAAATGGCCAAAAAAAATACATCTTATCAGTGAGTTATGCCAATGATAAAATCCCTAGGGAAAAGTCTTGCGTTAAATCCCACTCACCTGGGGGAGAAAGCCCATTGCAGAGACATTAAGAGACAATTCTTATTTAAATGCCATAAAATAGTAAAACTTCTGGCGCTCAGGAACACCCGGGCAAATAAGATGTCTCACTTGGATATATGAGTATGCAGAAAGATAATAAGAAGGCGATAATCGGATGGGCTTTCTATGACTGGGCAAATTCAGCATTTGCGACTACAGTGATGGCCGGCTTTTTCCCCCTTTTTTTTAAAAAATATTGGAGCGCCGGCGCTGACACAACCATAAGCACTGCTCGCCTTGGTCTTGCCAATTCAGCTGCCGGAATTGTTGTGGCTCTGCTGGCTCCTCTTCTGGGCGCGATTGCGGATAAAGGAACAGCCAAAAAGAAATTTCTCTTTTTCTTTGCTTTCACAGGTGTGGTGATGACCTCATCATTATATATGGTCTCCCAGGGGGATTGGCAAATGGCGGTAATCCTTTACGTAGTTGCAACAGTGGGATTTTCCGGGAGCAATATTTTTTATGATTCTCTTATTACAGGGGTCTCCTCCGACAAAAAACTTGATTTTGTATCTGCACTGGGATTTTCCTTTGGATATCTGGGCGGCGGACTGCTTTTCACGCTGAATGTATGGATGACTCTCAGCCCCGGCACATTTGGTTTTGAAAATGCGGGAGAGGCAGTGCGTTTTTCTTTCCTTACCGTTGGTATCTGGTGGGCTGTTTTTTCCATCCCTGTGTTCCTCTTTGTCAAAGAACCAGAAAATGCAGGAGCAGTGCAGGGCGCGGGTGCGTTAAAGGCCGGGATTAACCAGTTGAAGGTAACCTTTCGTGAAATACGGCATTTGAAGACAGTTTTTTTGTTTCTTGGAGCGTACTGGATGTATATTGATGGAGTGGATACGATTGTTCGCATGGCCGTTGATTACGGCATCTCTATCGGGTTTGAATCGGATGACCTTATAAAGGCATTACTTATTACCCAGTTTGTAGGGTTTCCGTCAGCGATTGTATTCGGTTACCTGGGGCAGAGGATCGGGGCAAAGCAGGCGATCTTCATAGCAATAACTGTTTACCTTTTTGTTACTCTCTGGGGAGCATTCATGAAAGAAGCAAGGGAGTTTTATATTCTTGCTGTTGTGATCGGTCTGGTTCAGGGGGGTATTCAGGCATTAAGCCGATCTTTTTACGCACGGATAATTCCGAAGAATAAGTCGGCGGAGTATTTCGGTTTTTACAATATGCTTGGCAAATTCGCAGCGGTTTTTGGCCCTGCTATAATGGGAGGGGTTGGCCTGGTGGTTCGAAATATGGGCTACAGCAGCGACACGGCCTCCCGTATAAGCATACTTTCACTGACAGTTTTATTTATTATAGGTGGTGCACTGCTTTTTTTTGTTGATGAAGAGAAAGGTATACAAGAGGCCAAATACCTTGAGAAGAACAATTCAGTCAGATAAAGAAATAGATGGACTCTGTATTTCCTTAATGTAATGAAATGAAAAAAACCAAAACACTGTTTTGTGCCATAACAGCTGCACTAATATTCTTATTGACAGCATGTTCCTCAGCTCCAGAAGAACGTGTTGTAAAGAATGTGGTGATAAACTATTTTGAGTTAAAGGGGTACACTGTTGTGCATCTTGATATTGCTGAAATCCGTCCCATGCCAATGGGTGAAAAACAGTATATGGGCACTCCGGGATTTGATGTTGTTCTTCGTTCAATTACATTGGAAATAAAAGATGATGCTGATGAGAAATGGTCTTTGGAGAAAGGTAAACAGCACAGCTTCAGCAATGGTATTATCAGGATTAAGAAAAGGACCGGACCGGTAAAGGATTGGATCATCGTCAATATATCAGGAATTCCTGTTCTTTAAGCGGCATGTGTCCTGAACATTAAATTCATACTCAAGGCTTGTAAATACGTTTCATCGTTCATTAATGACAAATGTTAAAGCCCGAATTTCAAAAGACCAGCATATCGAGTAATCAGACTCATTGCATTATCAAGGAGTAATCCTGCCCACCTGTTCCAAGTAACAGTTCTGATCTGAAATTAAGATTTTGACATTCATTTGGCATTTGAGCTTTGATATTTGACATTGCGCCAAACATCTCAGTAACCAACAGAGATAACCACAAAAGTCGATGTCCCGATCGGCCGCTTTACGGTGACTTCATCGCCTTCAGTTCTCTGCAGCAGCGCCTTGGCCATAGGTGAATCAATACTGATATAATTTTTTCCGGGGTTTATTTCATCGCGGCCGACAATCCGGTATCGGTAAATAGTACCGTCATTATCTTCTATTTCAACCCAGGCACCGAAGAAAACTTTCGACGTGTCATCGGGCACCCTGTCAACGACGGTTAATTCATTCAACCTTCTCTGGAGAAAGCGCATGCGGGAGTCGATCTCCCTAAGCTGTTTTTTTCCGTAAATGTATTCGGCATTTTCGGAACGGTCGCCCATTGCAGCTGCTTCAGCAACAGCCTGGGTTACCTTTGGGCGTTTAACTTTCCAGAGATGAGATAGCTCTTCGCTGAGGCGTTTATGTCCCTCAGGGGTAATGTATGGAGATGCAGGCGGACTGTTTTTGTTGTGTCTTCTCATATCGGTCTATTTAACAGGAAATATATTATTTAAAGGGAAAAGGATTTGATAAGTTCCTGCTGTTCATGTCTTACCCTCCGGAACGCCTGGGGTTGCAGCCCATTTTTCTTAGCTCATTTATAATCGGGGCAGAGCGGTCCCCCTGGATTATGAGCGAATTACCCTTTATAGTACCTCCGGTTCCGAGCATCTCTTTGAATTTCTTCAACAGGGACTCTAAGTTTTCGGGATTCATGGGGAGACCTTCAACTACTGTTACGCATTTGCCTCCCCTTCCTTTTCGTTCTTTTCGAACGATGACTCTCTCCTGAGCAGCTGCCGGGCTGTCCTTTTTTCTTTTAGCAGAGACTTTTCCTCTTTGCTGGACAGGCTGATCTGTGGAATAGACTAATCTTGAATTATCATTTGCCACAGGTGATTTTATCATGGGACAGCCCTGAAAGAACAGAAGGCGGTTTATTCCTGTTGATTATTCAAAGGTATAATCATTGACAGAATTGTTAAAGGATTAAGAGTAATGCATAAGCGTTATGACTGTACTTTTCCCACTGGGGCCATATATATGGTGAATTCATCATCACCGTCGACCCTGAGAAGTTTGTCTATCAGGTCCTGATTGTATGCTGCCACCGCGCAGGTACCCGCACTGATGGCTTCGCAGGCGAGATAGAGGTTCTGACAGACATGCCCTGCATCAAGTGCAATAACTTTATGTGCCGCAATGTCATATCGCCATTCCATGCGAACGGGGAGAGCTGTCCAGATAAATGTCACAGGAGCTTTTTGAAAGAAAGGCTGATCAAGTGCGGCCTCTACAATAGACTCTTCAAGGTTATTTTCATGATGTTCAAAGAGCAGCTGGTGTTCAAGCGGCAGGTAACGGTAAATACCCTGTTCAAGCTCATCTACATTCAGAACGCAGAGGTAGGTTTCAAAGGAGTGGCGGCAGCCTGCAGACGGGACAGTCCGATAGGCTGTCCCATGATCAACGGTTTTTCGTATGCCCTGTGTGGCCCAGAGAAGAAAAGAGAGTTCCTCCAGCGACAGGGAATCGGGCTGAAAGACTCTGTGGCTTCGCCTGTTCCTGATCGCGGTTATAAGGTCTACGGGTTTGATGTTTGACCAGCTGTCCTGCGATGGGAGCTCGACTCTTTTGCTTTCTTTGGAGAACGGTTTTTCAATCGGAGGAGGGGCTATTCCTCTTGACTGGGCTGTCTGATAGAAATCAATAGTAAGGCGTACACTGTCTTTTAAAAAGTACCGGTATTGCTCGAAGGCTTTCTTATTCATGGAGGCGCTCCTTTATTATTGTAATCTCTCTGTAGTTCAAGGCATATGTATATTGTACTATCAAACGTATGAAACTAATTCTCATCATGATAGTTTGAAACTAAATCATGTATATGATGGCAGTTTATGACTGTAGATGGAGAAATGCGAAACGGCTATTCATTCCCAGAAACGGTGGCAAGGGAATACAGTATGGTCAGTGTGGCGAATTATATTAATGGAAGTTCTGGAATATCAGATAACGAGGGGGCAAAAAATCATGCGAAGGCAGATCCTATAGCCAGAAGGATCGCGATAATAACTGACAGGCTTAATGCAAAGAGT
The DNA here is from genome assembly GCA_947259645.1 of Thermodesulfovibrionia bacterium. Classification (GTDB taxonomy): domain Bacteria; phylum Nitrospirota; class Thermodesulfovibrionia; order UBA6902; family UBA6902; genus Glo-13. The sequence continues at coordinate 15,162 of CAMYND010000002.1, forward strand.
AACCGTTTCATAATAAATGTCTTCCTTTATCTGAGTTGTAGCGCATAAAATTATATATTAAATTCAATTTCTTATCAAATACCCTATCTGAATTATAGCCCTCTCTTCAACGTAATTATGTGATTTGCAGCACAAAATCAAAGTCTTAGCTGATTATATCTATCGTCAGAAACACCAAATAACTTGAGACTGGTATAATGGATGCATAATGGCTTTTGGGATTAAAAAGAAAAAGATTCAGGATATTCTTCCTCACCGCACGTTGACCGACCCGGAGGAACTATTTTGCTACGGGTTTGACGCCTCATCCTCTGAAGGCAGACCATTGGCTGTGGTGAAACCGGTGAATGCGTCGGAAGTAGGCCAATTAGCCGCATTTGCACATGAACATGCAATATCGATAGTACCGAGAGGGGCAGGGACCGGAATGACGGGCGGTGCCGTGCCCATGAAGGATGTGGTCGTCCTCTCGATGGAGGCGATGAACAGGATCCTGGAGATTGATCAACATGATATGGTAGCTGTTGTTGAGCCGGGGGTAATGAACGGGTATTTGCAGGAAAAGCTTGAAGAAAAGGGACTTTTTTATCCTCCAGATCCGGCGAGCATGAAATTTTGCACATTGGGAGGTAATGTTGCGGAAAATGCAGGAGGTCCCCGGGCGATCAAGTATGGTGTTACCAGGGATTATGTTCTCGGCCTCGAGTCTGTTCTTTCTGATGGCAGGATACTTACCACAGGCGGTAAAACCTATAAGGGAGTTGTCGGCTATGACCTTACACGATTGATGGTGGGTTCAGAAGGTACTCTCGGAATCATAACGAAAATTATTCTGAAAGTCCTGCCATTGCCGGAAGAAGTCGCAACCCTGTTATGTACATTTACCAGTATGGACGATGCGGCACGCACCGTGAGTAAAATCACCTCGGCTTCAATCATTCCAAGAACTCTTGAGATGATGGACAGGGAATCTATTCACGCTGTTGAGAAATACAAGGCATTTGGGCTTCCCATGGACGCTGAGGCACTGTTGTTAATAGAGGTAGACGGTCCTGTCGAAACTGTATCAAAGGAGAGTGAACGGATCGCTTCGCTCTGTACCTCTTGTAATGGGAGCGTTCGTATTGCCGAGGACAGGTATTCGAAGGAGCGTCTCTGGGAGGCAAGGCGGGCCATCTCTCCAGCGCTCTACAAAATAAGTCCTACAAAAATTAACGAGGACATCGTGGTGCCCCGGGGGAGTGTACCGGAAATGTTCGGAAAATTAAGGGAAATCTCTGAGAAATATGATTTGCCTATCCCCAGCTTTGGCCATGTCGGCGATGGGAACATTCATGTTAATGTGATGACAGATAAAAATAACCCTGACGAGTATCAGAGGGCACTGGATTCAATAAAAGAGATATTTGAGGCTACCATCAGGCTTGGGGGAACGATTTCAGGTGAACATGGCGTTGGTATTACAAAAAAACAATATATCGGGATGGATCTGGACGATACAAATATTGAAATCATGAAAGCTGTTAAAAACGTTTTTGATCCGAAGGGGATACTGAACCCGGGAAAAATCTTCCCGTAAATCTGAAGCCCGCGTGTTTTAGACTTTAAATTTTACCGTCTCTTAAGCTACAATATGCAACTGTATTGAAATCTCGGAATGAATAAATAATAGACAGGAGTGTGACTGACGATGAAAGTAATATTGAAAGAAGATGTAGATAATCTTGGTGTAATGGGGGCTATAGTTGATGTTGCAATGGGCTATGGGAGGAATTATTTAATTCCAAGGAATTTCGCGGTTGAAGCAAGCTCGAAAAACATTAAAGAGTATGAACATCAGAAAAACGCGATCCTTGTAAAAGCAAGTAAAATCAGGGCAACAGCAGAAGATTTTGCTGAAAAACTCTCTGCCCTGACTCTCTCCATCGAAGCCAAGGCCGGAGAGGAAGACAAGCTGTTCGGCTCTGTTACCTCAAAGGACATTGCAGAAGCCATAGCTGAGAAGGGCATGGAAGTTGACAAGAAGAAAATTCAGCTTGATGAGCCGATAAAGAGACTGGGAGAGTATGACGTAGCCATCAAGATTCAGCAGGATGTATCCGCAACGGTTAAGCTTGAGGTGAAGAAAAAAGAATCTGAAGAAGCATAGGGGTTTGTTCGATGCTTGAGAACGTTAATCGTCAGAAGGGTTCAGCCGGCGGATCAACACGCCCTTCAGCTGAGCTTGATCGCCTTCCTCCCCAGAATATTCAGGCAGAGCAGTCAGTGCTTGGCGCCATCCTGCTTGAGAATGAATCCCTCTCCGCGGTTGTCGAACAGCTCAGTCCTGATGATTTTTACAAGACCGCTCATAAGAAAATTTTTATGGGAATGCTCGATCTTTACGAAAAGAATGAGCCGATCGATCTGATAACCCTTACCGAGCAGTTAACAAAAAAAGAAGAGCTTGAATCTATTGGCGGCGCCTCCTACTTAAGCACGATTGTAAGCCTTGTTCCCACATCTGCCAATGCAGGCTACCATGCAAAAATTGTACGGGAAAAGGGCATACTGAGACACCTTATTTCTACTGCTACAGGTATTGTATCGTCGAGTTATGACTCTGACATGGATGTGCATGAGCTGCTGGATATGGCTGAGACCAAAATGTTCAGTATTTCAGAGCAGGCGGTAAAACGGTCTTATGTCCATATCAAGGATGTTGTCAGGGACACCATTGAACTGGTAGACAAGCTGTTTGACAAGAAACAGCACATTACAGGGCTGCCCACAGGCTTCAGGGACCTTGATGAGGCAACGACAGGGTTTCATCCCGGTGACCTGATAGTTATCGGGGCGAGGCCGGGAATGGGTAAAACAGCTTTTTGTCTCAATATTATCACCCATGCCGCAGTTGTGGAGAATGTGCCGATTGCGATCTTCAGTCTTGAAATGACCAAGGAGCAGATTGTGCTGAGGATGCTCTGTTCCGAGGCTGAAGTGGACTCAAAAGCAGTACGTTCAGGATTTCACAGCAAAGATGATTACCGGAAACTGGTCAATGCCGCAGGACGGCTCTCTGAAGCGCCAATATACATTGATGACTCCTTTAACTCAATTCTTGATATACGTGCCAAGGCGCGACGACTTAAAGCTGAACATGGACTGGGCCTCATCATAATTGACTATCTGCAGCTCATGAGCGGAACCAGTAATATTACATCGAGAGAACAGGTTATCTCTGATATTTCCCGATCTTTAAAAGCTCTTGCCAAAGATCTGTCTTTGCCCGTTATTGTAATCAGCCAGCTCAACAGAAGCTGCGAGCAGCGGGGTGAGAAGAAAAACCCGATAATTGCGGACTTGAGAGAGTCAGGTGCGATAGAGCAGGACGCGGATGTAATTCTCTTTCTCTACCGTGATGAATATTACAAGAAGAATGATTCCCAGAAAAAAGGACTGGCTGAACTGGATATCGCGAAGCAGAGAAACGGTCCGACAAAGGTTATTGAGCTTGCATTTATAGACAAGTATACTAAATTTAAAGATCTTGCTGATCACGATTACAGTGAATATTAATTAGCAGGTTAGTGCTATGAAGAGACACGCAGTGGTTGCCGGACAGTTTTATCCCTCCTCAGCTTCTGAACTTGACGCTCAGATCAGCAGCTATCTCACGAAAGATGCTCCGAAAGAAAAGGCGATCGGTATTATGTCACCCCATGCCGGAATCATCTATTCCGGACAGGTCGCGGGTACTGTTTTTTCAAGGATTGATTTTCCCCGGACCTTTATTCTTCTTGGACCGAACCACACAGGGTATGGACAACCGGTTTCTCTGATGTCATCGGGGAAATGGGAAATGCCCGCAGGATCTGTCAGTATTGATGAAAATCTGGCCCGCAAATTAGCGGAACAATGTGAGGAGATCAGCCATGACAATGATGCCCATGCGCGGGAGCATTCCCTTGAAGTTCAGCTTCCTTTTATCATGCATTACCGGCAGGATGTTCAGATTGTCCCTCTCTCGATAATGGCAGACTCCCTTGAGGTCTGCAGAGTTGTTGGAAATGCCATTGCCGATGTTATTAAGGAGACTGAATATTCTGTTACCATTATTGCCAGCTCTGACATGAGCCATTATGAGAAAGATTCAACTGCCCGCGAAAAAGACCGATTGGCCATCGAGAGAATCACGAACCTTGATCCTGAAGGGCTTTACTCTACTGTTCGGGACAATGGCATTTCCATGTGCGGTGTTTTGCCTGTTACGACCATGCTCTTTGCCGCGAATAAAATCGGTGCTCGTGAATCCAGTCTCGTAAAATATATGACTTCAGGCGATATAACCGGCGACTATGATTCAGTAGTGGGATATGCCGGTATAATCATAACGTAAGAAAGCGAATACAGGTCTTAATACCCCGATGCCCCTGGCTATCTGTGAACTGATGCTCTCAGTGAGCACTATGGGCAAAAAGTCTTAATTTATTGTAGAAATTATTGCATTTATAGGTAAATTTCAGTAAAATTGATCCGTTGTCATAATTTGCCAATTTGGAAACAATAGTTTTATTGTAAATATGATATATGCAAATGGAGGATACATGCAGAAAAAAACGTTTACCCTTCTTTTTATAGTTGTGATTTCTCTTTTCACTATTTTTGTGTTTTCAACAGAAACATTCTCAGCAGAACAGGAAAATCCCATTAAGATGGAGTCATGTATTACTGCACAGTGCCATGCTACATTAGATAAAGAAAAATATGTTCATGGCCCGATTGCCCAGGGTGAGTGCACATTCTGCCATGGTGAAGCGCCCAGACACAAGGAGAATCCAGGGAAGTATAAATTCAAGGGGATACCTGACGTGTCAGTCTTGTGCTATGAGTGCCACGATCAATTTGCCCCGAAGGCTATGACACATATGCCGGTTGAAGACGGTGAATGTACCGCATGCCACAACCCTCACAGCTCGCCCAATAAATTTCAGCTTGTGTCCAAGGGGGGCGATCTCTGTTTCATTTGTCATGACGATGAGCTGATAGCCGGAAACTTTGTTCACGGGCCGGCTGCAGTCGGTGGGTGCATAGCCTGCCACGAACCGCATACAGCGGACTACAGCAAGAATTTGAGGGCCAAATCGCCTGAACTCTGTTACATGTGCCATACTGACAAGGCTGAAGCCATCAGCACTTCTGAGTTTGTTCATGAACCCGTTGCAGATGACTGTGTAAACTGTCATGACCCCCATTCAGCGGCAAAGGAGTTCATGCTGCCCTCTGAGTCTCCCACACTGTGCCTTGACTGCCATGAAGACAAGAGGGAGCAGTTGGAAAATGCCTCTGTGAAGCATAAAGCAGTTGAAACTGACAAGACCTGCCTGAACTGTCATGACGCGCACAGTTCCAATATTGCCAAAAACCTCCTGCAGGAGCCAATGGACCTTTGCCTTGCCTGTCATGATAGGGAATATACGAAGGAGAAGGGCGAATCCATTATGGACATAAAGAAGTGGTTGGCGGAAAACACAGACCATCATGGCCCCATAAAGCAGAAAGACTGTTCCGGATGTCATGATCCCCATGGTTCTGCGAATTTCAGATTACTGAGAAACCCCTATCCTGAGACATTTTACAAACCCTTTGCGCAGGACCATTACAACCTCTGTTTCAGCTGTCATGAAAAGACGCTTGTCTTAAATCCTGAAACCACCAGGTTGACCAATTTTAGAAACGGCAAGGACAATCTCCATTTCACACATGTTAACAAGCCTATTAAGGGAAGAACATGCCGTGCGTGTCATGAAACACATGCCAGTAACCATCCGAAACATATCCGGGAAGCTGTGCCTTTCGGTTCCTGGGAGCTTCCTGTCAACTTTCAGAAGACAGAAACCGGTGGCAGCTGCACGCCCGGGTGCCACAAGATCAAAAAATATGACAGGGTAAAGAGGGAGTTAAATAAATGAAACGTTTTATTCTGTTTTTCGTGGCAATACTGCTGTTCTGTTCAGTGTCAAATGCGATCAGCATCCCCCTTGGTGAACCTGCATCTCCTTTCAGGTTGAAAACAGCAGCGGGAAAAACAGTATCTCTCGCAGAGCTGAACGGTAAGATTGTGGTTTTAATTTACTGGAGAACAGAGCATAAGCGTTCTCTTCTTGCGCTGAAGGACAGTAATGAACTATTGAAAACTCTCAAAGGCAAAAACGTAGAATTTGTGAGTATTATTGCTGACAGCGATAACAAAACAAAAGCAAAGGAAATTGTAACGGGTAATGGCATTGAAATCCCTGTTCTTTTGGATCAGGGAAGGCAGGTCTACAGCAATTACGGTATTCGCGTATATCCGACAACGATAATAATCGACAAAGAGGGGACAATCATACAAGATATTCCGAGCCATCCTCTCTCATACAAGAAGCTGCTCAAGGGTCATGTAAGCAAAGCCCTTGGAGAGATTGATGAAGCCCAGTTAAATGAGATAATTACCCCGCACAAAGACAAGAAGGATAAGGCGACCCTTGATGCGGAGAGGATGTATAACCTGGCCAGCAAATTTACCTCTTCAGGGCTGTATGACATGGCCATTAAATCCGCAGAAAACGCGGTTGAAGTAAAGCCGGATATGGAGGAAGCCCTTATTCTTCTGGGATTTCTCTACCTGGAAACTGAAAACGCGGATGGCGCGGTCAAGGCCTTTAATAAAGCGATTAGTCTGAACTTCCACTCAAAAGAGGCTATCACCGGTCTTGGCGGGGCATATGTGTTACAAGGGGATGCAGACAAAGCCATAGAAACTCTTGAACCTGCGACAAAGGGCAACCCCTATCCTCAAATGACCTATTACGAGCTTGGAAAAGCCTATGAGTTAAAAGGGGACAAGGACTCGTCTAGTGCGATGTATAAAAAAGCGATAGAGAAAATAATTCATAAACAAATTCTCCCGTCATCTGTTGCTAAATGCCAATAAGATTCACATACCTGCTGATAACAGCTCTTTTACTTGTGTCAGCTATGCCGGTCCAGGGAACTGAAAAAGCCATTACCATTAATTACCCCCCTGATAAGACAGTGCGTGAATATGGACTTCTGGGTGTCTCTGTAAACCTGTCCAGGGATCTGGGCGATCGAATCATAGCGAACGTAAACAGCAAAAAGAGGGCCACGATTACACCTCTTCTGGGAACAGAATGTTTCAGTGTTCCCCTGGAACCGGGAATTAATACTGTTGAGCTCATAGCGTATAAAGGAGACGATGTTGTTGAAAACATCATCTTTGACGTATTCCGCAGATCAGAGCTGATCAGTGGCTTCAGAAATGTTCCTCCCGGATTTAAAAAAGATAATTTTCACTCGGAAGACCGAAAGATATGCACAAAGTGCCACATACTCAAGCCCAATGTTTATGATTTGAAACCTGTCAACCCTGCTACATATCCCGGAGAATCTTTTGAATCAGAGAAGCTCGTAGAAACAACATCTACCTGTTATTCCTGCCACAAAAAAATAACTGCACAGTCCTATGTCCATGGACCTGCTTCGGTCTGGAGCTGTCTGAGCTGCCACGATGATGACACCATACCTGACTATTCAGTAAAAACACCTGATTCTGAATTGTGTTATGAATGCCACATTGATGAGAAGAAAGATTGGCTTTCAAAGAAATATACCCATGGTCCGGTTACGATCGGCAAATGTACTATCTGTCACAGCCCTCATGGATCGGATAATGCCTTTAATCTCTTCAAGTCCACCTGGGACCTCTGTGTGAACTGTCATGCCGCGAAAGCTGATGGTGCACATGTCATAGCCGATACACTTTTTAAAGAGGGGCACCCAACCCGTGGAAGACAGGATCCTCTCAGGGTCGGGAAAGAACTTACCTGCGCGAGCTGCCATTCCGCCCATGCCTCAAACTATCCTCATCTCTGGGCCTTTGAAGTTGCCAGTCTCTATGAGCTGTGTCAGAAATGCCATAAGCAATATAGTGAGAATTAGGTCGTTTAGCACGCCTGCCGGTTAAATTACTGACTTGCAGGAGTTGAATAGCGCTTCGTCAGCTCATTAATGTACTGAACAGAATACCCCGGAACACCAGGCTGATCTTGGATTTAAATAGATAAATATTGTTATAATTCCTATTCACATTCTTTAGGTTTAAGGAGAAAAAATGAGTAAAATGAATTCAGTTGTGCCTGAAAAGCACTCACTTGAGACTAAGTTTAATTTCAGATGCCATAAAGGCATACAATGTTTTACAAAATGCTGCAGCAATATCGAGATTCTGCTGACGCCCTATGATGTTGTACGGCTGAAAAAAAGACTCGGGCTTTTTTCCGATGAGTTTCTCGATGAATATACCCATATGAAAATTGATGAGAAAACTTCCCATCCCAACGCGATACTTAATATGTCTGATGACAAGGAGCGGAAATGCATCTTTCTCAATGATGATGGATGTAGTGTTTACAGTGACCGGCCTGCCAATTGCCGCTACTATCCTGTTGGACAGGGGACAATAAAAAAAGAGGTTTCCGATGAAATTGTCGAAGAAGATTTCTATTTTTTTGTAAAGGAGCCCCATTGTCTCGGTTTTAATGAAAAGAAGGCATGGACGATAGAATCCTGGCGGGAAGATCAGGATGCGGCCCTTTATGACAAGGTAAACAAAGAGTGGAAGGGACTCATGCTGCGCAAGAATCTTCCGAATGAGGCGGAGCTTGATGAAAAGAAACAGTTTCAGTTTTATATGGCCAGTTATGATCTTGACCGGTTTAAAAAGTATATATTTGAGAGCGAGTTTCTGAATATATTTGATATTGATGATGACCTGGTAGCAAAGATCCGGGAAGATGAGGTTGAGCTTATTAAATTCGGGGTCAGATATATAAAGTACGTCATGATGCTTGAAGAAACGCTCACGTTGAAACCTGATGCCGAAAAATTCAAAACAAAGAAATAGCAGTTAATTCCTGATACTAAAAAAATATAGTTAATAACCAGAACTGATTAAGGAGGCAATAGTATGGACTGGGGAATGAAGAATCGTATGGCGCAACTTATTAAACCTGATGGGAAATGTTTTTTTCTACCGATTGACCACGGCTACTTTCTGGGGCCGACCAGCCGTCTGGAAAAACCCGGAGACACGATTAAGCCTATCGTGTCCTACGCTGACGCCTTATTCGTAACACGGGGTGTACTGCGAAACGCCATAGACCCCAACAAGAGCAAGCCTGTTATCCTGAGGGTATCCGGCGGAACTAGCGTGATCGGTGAAGATCTGGCAAATGAAGAAATTACAACGTCCGTTGAAGAGGCTATTCGTCTGAATGCCTCGGCTGTTGGGATGTCTGTTTTTGTAGGAAGCAAGTATGAGAAGCAGACCATAACGAATCTCGGCAAACTTGTGAACGAATGTGAGAGATACGGGATACCTGTCATGGCAGTTACGGCAGTCGGTAAGGAGCTTGCGAAGAGAGATTCCCGATATCTTTCGCTCTGTTCACGGATCGCAGCTGAACTGGGTGCGAGGGTTGTTAAGACCTACTGGTGTGAGGACTTTGACAAGGTTACCGCCAGTTGCCCCGTGCCGATAGTCATTGCAGGCGGCCCAAAGTGTAAGACAGAGCTGGAGGTCTTTAATTTTGTCCATGACGGGATCCAGAAAGGCGCAATCGGGGTAAACCTCGGAAGAAATGTCTGGCAGCATAAGTATCCCCTGGCTATGATGAGGGGTCTACACGCAGTTATTCACAAAAAGGCAACTCCGAAAGAGGCAAATGAAATTTTCAGTGAAATCAAGAGCAAAACAGATAAAAAGTAACTAGTTGATGAAGGTTACCCGATTCAGACTTCAGGGATGAATGCTTGAGTGATATGCGTGTTTTAATGTATTACAACAACAGTGACGTGCGCGTTGAAGAGATGCCTGTACCGGCAATAGGTCCCGGAGAAGTCCTGGTGAAAGTTCATGCCAGCGGCATATGCGGAAGCGATGTGATGGAGTGGTACCGGATTAAAAAAGCCCCCCGTGTTCTCGGTCATGAAATTACTGGTGAAATTGTGGAAGTCGGTGAAGGGGTAAAACAGTATAAGAAAGGTGACAGGGTGTTTGTCTCCCACCATGTGCCCTGCAATGTATGCGATTACTGCCTCACGGGTTCTCACACTGCCTGTGAAACACTGCATAACACGAACTATGACCCGGGTGGCTTTGCTGAATATGTCCGGATTCCGGCAATAAATGTTCTGAGCGGTATCAACATTCTTCCTGAAAAAATGTCGTATGAAGAGGGAACATTCATAGAACCACTTGCCTGCGTCATTCGTGGTCAGCGGCTTGCCGGACTCAAGGCCGGACAAACGGTACTTGTTATCGGCAGCGGGATATCAGGACTTTTACATATCAATCTGGCACGGGCCCTTGGAGCAGGGCGGATCATTGCGACAGATATCACTGAATATCGCCTGGAAGCGGCAAAGAAGTTTGGCGCAGACATAGCTGTCAATGCCCGGGATAATGTTAAGGAACGCCTGCTGGAGCAGAATGGAAACCGCCTTGCAGACCTTGTTATTGTCTGTGCCGGCGCTCTTTCCGCCTCAACTGATGCGTTACACCTTGTTGAGCGGGGAGGCAAGGTTCTCTACTTTGCTGTTCCCGAACCGGAAGTAATGGTCCCTGTTCCGATGAATGATCTGTGGAGAAATGAAATTACCCTGATGACATCATACGGTGCAAGTCCCTATGACCTTGAAACCGCGGTCAAGCTTCTGAGCAACAGGAGGGTTGATATAAAGGATATGATTACACATGTGCTTCCTTTTGATAAGAGCAATGAGGCATTTCAGCTTGTAGCAGAAGCGAAGGATTCAATAAAGGTCATACTTAAACCCTGACAGGGGCAGGGAACTCCCTGCTTTGGCAGAGAGCCTTGAAGTGTAACGGTTAAGCAGGACAACAATGGAGAGCGAACAAAATAGAATATACGGAGGTCTTATATGTCTTTACTGGTAGTAGGGTCTGTAGCATTTGATTCTGTAAAAACACCCTTTGGAGAAGTTGATGAAGTCCTTGGAGGTTCGGGGACATATTTTTCCACAGCTGCAAGCTATTTCACTGATGTGTCGATAGTTGCAGTCGTTGGCACTGACTTCCCTGATAAACATCTTACTTTTTTGAAAAGCCGTAAGATTGACATTGAAGGAATTGAACGATCAGAGGGCAAGACATTTCGCTGGAAGGGTGAATACGGATATGAGTTAAATGAGGCTAAAACCCTTGACACTCAATTGAATGTATTTCAGTCCTTTAAACCTAAACTGCCAGAGAGCTATAAAGACAAGAAGATCGTCTTCCTTGCTAATATAGATCCGGACCTGCAGAGGGAAGTGCTGAGACAGGTCAGGAAGCCGGCACTTGTGGCCTGTGACACAATGAATTTCTGGATTGAAGGGAAAAAAGATTCTCTTCTTGAGACGCTGAAACTGGTGGACATCCTGCTGATTAATGATGGTGAAGCGCGGGAGCTGTCCGGAGAACCGAACCTTGTTAAGGCGGCCAATGTTATTCTTTCCTACGGGCCCAAGACACTGATTATCAAGCGCGGTGAATATGGTGCCCTGATGTTTAAGGATAAACGCATATTTGCTGCCCCCGCCTATCCGCTTGAGTCAGTCTATGACCCGACAGGTGCGGGGGACTGTTTTGCCGGGGGCTTTATGGGGTTTCTGTCGAGTACCATGAACTTCGATGAAGAGAATATTCGTAAGGCAATTATTTTTGGAAGCGTTATGGCATCCTTTAATGTGGAAGCATTCAGTCTCGATAAGATCAAGGCACTTGACTATGCTGAGATTGAAGGCCGTTACAATGAATTTAAACGACTTACTCATTTTGAAGATTTAAAATAAGATGACCATTTTATATAATCATACCTTTGATGGGCTCCCAAAGGGAATGAGGGGGAAACTATGAATGATTCGCTTCGTCAGTACGTAGAGAAAATAACAAAACTTCCCACGCTGCCTATGACTGCTCAGGAAATATTGGGACTTGTTGATGACGAACGCCTGCCTGTTGACAAGCTTGAGAAAATCATTGAGAACGACCCCGCAATTTCAGCAAAAGTGCTCAGTGTTGCCAACTCAGCGTACTTTGGCGTCAAGTCACCCACCAGGGAGCTTGGCAGCGCTATAATGAGAATAGGTTTCAATAATGTAAAGAATATAGCGGTTGGTGTCTCGCTGATAACTGTTATGGAAGACGGCGGGAAAAAGAGTATTGCGGATTACCAGAGAGTTTTCAACCACTCCGTTTCAGTGGGATTTATTTCCCGGATGCTGGCAAAGGAAATAAAGTGCGGAATATCTGATGAAATTATGATGGACGGGATGCTTCATGACATAGGGTTTCTCGTTATGATCAGATATTTTTCTGAGGATTACAAAAAAGTCATTGAAGTGTATCAGGATAATAAAAATATTCTTGAATCAGAAGAGGCTGTTTTCGAGTTTACACACGCAGATATTGGACACTGGCTTGCAGAAAAGTGGACACTTCCGGAAAATATCAAGGATACAGTGCTCTACCATCACAAACCTTCTCTGGCTAATAACAACCAAAAACATGTGGCAGTGATTCATCAGGCAGACTATATTGTCAGCAAGAACATGATAGCACCGTCACGGCAGGACCCGAATTTTCCTTTTGAACAGGAGTCACTTGAAATTCTCGGTTTAACAGAAAGTGATTTCACAAGACTGGAGGAAAAAATACTGAGCAGTTCAAATTCAACCGACTTCTCCTGGTGATGAAGCACATACACCGTATTATTCCTCTGTAATCTCCATTGGCTGTGTCTGCAGTCGTTTATAGTAGAAATTTTGACCGTAGAGCACACTGACCGGGTTATGCCCTGTGACCCTGTCCTTCACCACAAGCGTTGTAACCGGGGCATCTGAATATTTTGTGAAGAGTATATCATGTCCAACGCAGAGACCGACGATTACATTTAAATCTGTTTTTGCACGGTTCATCAGCTTGGCCTGTGCAGCCGGATTGCAGGCAGGTTCAAAGGTCGAAGGACGGATTTTATCGGTTTCCTTCAGGCCAATAATCAGTTTGTCTATACTTCCTGTCTTACAGCAGACACTGAGCGGGATGAGCCCCTGGGCACTTAAAATAGATGAAAGCCTGTTTGTTTCCTCCAGCAGTCCTACGCAGGTGGCAATGCCGATTTTCTTGTATCCCATCAATTTGGCGAAGGCAATAGTATCTTCCACACGGGTCCATCGCGCATTGACAGCATCGCTGCCAGGAACCGGCTGGTAACACATTCCTTCTACACGGGATGCAACATTGGCCATTTTCGCGTCATCACTGTCGCCCAGATAAATATTTCGCGACTCATCGATCAGGTCCCCGTGCTCTGAAGAAGGGCAGTAGGATGGTCTGGGAGACTTGTCATTCTGATCACGGCTCCAGCAATTTGTCTCGCCGCTTTTCTGCCATACTGCACTGCAGCTGGCGCAGGATAAATGAACATCTTTTTTCATGGTTGAATCCTCCTGTGCTAGTACTGAATGATTGTAACACGATTGAGTAGTGCTAATCCAAGAGTGTTACCGCAACAACTCAGGTAAATAGTCAGCCATTAAATAGATAGCAGGAGCGTGACCGGATTATATGTCAATTAAGTCGGAAAAAAGAATTACATCTGAATCAGGGGAGGGAAACTATCTCCTGCGGCAGTATTAATTACCCTGACGCAGGAGACAGACATTAGATGTCACAGCAGAGGCGTCTCATGCTTTTCTTTCCAGTTGGGGAAACAGACATGACAACGTCTACCTTGTTACCGCATAAGCTGCATAATTTTGCAAGGCCCTTTGCCCCGCTCCGTGCAGCAACGTCAGTTTTTGATTTACCTTTTCCTGCCATTTTGCGTACCTCCTTTCAATGAACTAAAATTATATGTGAACTCGCACAAATATCCCGTTTTTGTTACACACTATACGCCTTAAATGTATCCTCTTATACTCGGTAAGATGGACAACACTGCAGAATAATCGCAACCTCTAATCATAAACTAAATACTGAATAATTGTCAAATCTATCGAAAAAAATGATTCTGAGCATATATACGCATTATTTTCATTCAGGAAAGAACTATCTATTATCCTGATGATAATTGCTTTCGCCATCGCCATTTTTTAAGATTAACTATGGACAAACAGACATTCAGGGTACTGGAATTCGACAAGATTTTTGATATGGCAGCTTCTTATGCCCTAACTGCTCCGGGAAAAGTAGTCATAAAAAACATAAAGCCGCTTGATACCATAGACGCCATCAGGTCGCGGATCAGCAATGTCAGTGAGTACAGGTTTCTTTTCTCTCAGGGCAGGCCGCCCGGAATCGAGCATATCGATGATCTACTCCCCCTCTTTAAGAGAATTAAGCCTGCAGATGCGGTCCTTGAGCCTTTTGAGTACAGGTCATTTATTCCATTATTTGTCTCAGCAATGCATCTGAAGGCTCTGAATGATGACAAACAGTTCCCGGGCCTGGGCGTGATTGCTGAGCGGATAAATACCCACACTCATCTGGAGAGGGCCATTGAATCCGCTATTGACCGGGAAGGACAGGTCCGCGATGAAGCATCACCGGAGCTGGCTCAGATCAGAGGGATGATCAAGGCTCTGGAGAGGAAAATAAACGCTCTGCTGGAAGATCTGTTGACGAGCAGAGAATTGGAACCGCACCTGCAGGATAAATTTATTACGCAGCGAAACAACAGGTGGGTCGTTCCGGTAAAAATCGACTCAAAGGGAAGTGTGCCCGGAATAGTGCATGATATCTCAAACACAGGTGAAACAGCCTTCATTGAACCCTATTCGGTTCAGACAGCAGGCAATGAGCTTGAATCATGCCGTGCGGAAGAAAAGCTTGAAGTCTTCAGGGTATTAAGAAGGCTTTCCCTTGCATTGAGGGAGAGTCTGGACGAGATCGAGAATGATTACGCTCTTGTAGCAGAATTAGATGCCCTGCAGAGTAGTGCCCGATTTTCCGACCAGATGGGCATGTCCGCTCCCGAGATAAATGAAAAAGGGCTTTTGAAAATAAACAGCGGTCGCCACCCGCTTCTCTGGAGGGCACTGAATAAATCAGAGAGAAAAGACAACCTGGTTCCCCTTGATCTGGAACTGGGGAAGCAGAATTCAAGTATGGTTATTACCGGTTCAAACGCAGGCGGAAAGACCGTGGCCCTCAAAACAACAGGCGTGTTATCTCTCATGGCGCTCTGTGGAATGCATATACCGGCAGAATCAGGCACTACAATTCCTTTTTTACAAAGACTGTATGCCAACATCGGTGATGATCAGTCTATTGAAAATAACCTGTCAACATTCTCTGCGCATATTACCCGCATTGCCGAAATAGTTCGGAAGAGCGGTGAAAACACGCTGGTGATCATAGATGAACTCGGAACCGGTACTGATCCGGAACAGGGCGGGGCACTCTCATGCGCTATATTAAGAAAATTAATGAAGAAGAAAACACTTTCTGTCATTTCAACCCACCTGGGTATGCTGAAGGTCTTTGCCCATAGTGAAGAGGGGATAGTAAACAGTGCGATGATAATGGAGGAGATTGATCTTAATGGAGCTAAATCACACAGGCCGACCTATAAGCTGCTGATTGGCGAGCCAGGTACGTCACATGCTTTTGAGATAGCAGAATCGCTCGGTTTGGACAGGGAAATAATTCTGGAGGCCAGGAAGTTTGTTACCGGTGAAGGCCTTCATGTGGAGTCTCTCATTTCAACTCTGAAAGAAAAAGAGGCGGACGTAAGGAAAAGATTGAAAGAGATCGAGACGATAAAAAGAGAATCAGGAGCGCTGAAATCATCAATGGAGAAGGAACGTTCTGATCAGCGCACCGCGAAAAATGAAATTATGTCCCGGGCCCTCAACGAGGCCGAAGAAATTATCAGGAAAACTAAGGTTGAGGCATCTGATATTCTCATGCGCATGAAGAAATCAAAACTCACTGAGGCAGCAAGGGAAACAAAAGCTCTTGACCTGAAGCATAGTGAGCTAAAAAAGATGAGCAGGAAGTATTCTCCGGAAAAGTCGCAGAGGTTGAATAAAATAATAGCCGGGCAGGACGTTTTTATTCCCACACTGGGCTTAAAGGGCATTATACAGTCGGTTAATGAAAAATCAGGTAAATGCAGGGTTGTGGTGGATGGTAAAGAAATAACTGTTTCAGCACAGGACCTGTATGAACCACCAAAGGAAACTCAGGGGCGGATAAATACGCGTACCGGGGACGAGAAAAGCATAAACTATAAAGCTTCCTACAGTTCTGTTGATGCTGATTTTCCTCATGAACTGAATCTCATTGGTCAGAGAGTGGAGCCTGCTCTCTCATTACTGGACCGCTATCTCAATGATGCGTCATTATCAGGGGCAGGAAAGGTGAAAATTGTTCACGGAGTCGGCACTGGCAGGCTTTCACAGGCAATAAGGGACTTTGCAGAGTCACATCCCTTAGTGGAAAGATTTGAGAAGGGAGGAGAAGGTGATGGCGGTGAAGCGGTGACAATTGTCTATTTTTAGTCAGCCTCTCAGTTTCTCACTAATAAGAGCAATTATATGAACGAAGGATATCTTATCTCCGCTGACTTCATTGGCTGGGTCGGTTCTGTCGCCTTTGCAATATGCGGCATACCCCAGGCATGGGAGTGTATCAGGAATAAAAGCGCACGGGGAATCAGCCCACTCTTTATCGCGCTCTGGCTGCTCGGTGAAATCTGTTACATAATCAGTGTGCTGATGAAATTCGGATGGGTATCATGGATGATGTTTAATTACCTGTGCAATATAGTTTCTATTTCGGTTATTGTTTACTATTTATTGAAAGATAAAAAAAGGGTAATTGTATAAAGCACCGGGCTGTTCCGGTCTGGTTTAGTCAGCGCTAGCCCCTGTGATTTTGGATAGTGAAGCTTTCATTGTGTTGGATATGTCGGTAAAAATAAGCCCTGACTCATGGCAGAAGGCAGCATGGTCCCTCGAAACATCTTTTTTCGGCCTGGTCCAGACCGCCTGGCCTGAAAAGGTGGTGACCTCATCCCTGGATGGGGATAATGTGAGGGTATATGTTTCATTCATGGTTAGCGGCTCTGAAGATTCAAGGCAGACACCACCAAGGCTAATATTCACAATTTTTATTTTGCTGGAAATATCAAGCTCTGCCTGACACCCATCACGCAGCAGGAACCGTCTGTACATTCTCATCTTGGTCATCTTTGTCATTGTTCCAAGAATCTTATGATACTTTTTGTCCTCGTACATGTTTTTGTCAGCTGTGCTCAGAAGATCACTGACAGAGGAACCGCACCGGGGTACATAGTGCGCTAATCCAATGCTGAACAATATTTCATATGCGCGGCCGGCGTTTTCATTAAAGGTGTTTAAACTTTTCTTTATATTGTTCAAAATTATGCTTTCACAATGGCTGTCCGGAGGTTCTGTTATAAGAACCACAAACTCGTCTCCGCCTATTCTGGCAACTATATCAGACTTGCGGAATGTAGAGGTAAGGATATGCGCTGTATCGCGGAGAGCCTGATCGCCTGCTTTATGGCCGAGTTCATCATTTATGTTTTTGAATCCGTCAAGATCCAGGAATATAAGAGACATATTATTTGAGCCACGATCAGCGACTTTGCACTGCTGTTCTGCTAAGGTAAAAAATCCCCTCCGGTTAAAAAGTCCTGTAAGGACATCGGTGATTGCCGCTGCCTTAACTTTTTCCTCAACTATTTTGCGCTCTATTCCAAGAGCGATGATATCAGCCACAGATGCGAGTGACTTGAGAGTGAGATCAGTTAGTTGATGTCGAGAGAATAATGCCATGACACCTACTAAACGTTCATCTATAACGAGAGGATGTCCGGCAAAGCCCACAACCTGTTCACGGGTCACCCACTCCTGATCAGTGACAAGAGGATCTCCTGCCACGTTGTTTGTCAAATGGGATATTCGCTTTTCCGCGATCATCCCTATCTTTCCCTGTCCAATAAGTTTTCTGCTATGCTTGCCGTCAATATCGGTATAGAGGCCAGCGCTTGCCCTGAGTTCCAGGACATCGTCAGTTTCATTATAAATCCATATCCTGGCAAACAGGACATCCAGGCTCTTTACAAAGGCCTCGGTACATCCCTGTAGCATATCCCGTAAAGATTTCCCTGCTGTGAGGGCCAGACCAATATCAGCATTCATTTCAGCAAGTTGTATGCGCTCCAGTAAATCCCGTTCAGATTCTTTCTGACCGCTTATGTCAGTGTGGGTCCCGAGCATACGTATCGGATTGCCTTCAGAATCACGTTCTACTATTTTCCCGAGAGACAATATCCATTTCCAGTCGTTGCTTTTCGTTTTCTGGCGGAACTCTACCTGATACAGGTCTGTTTCTCCATTCACGTAGGAACGGTAATATGAAACGACTCTCTTATGGTCTTCAGGGTGAAGCCGGTCAAGCCATTTTTGATTTGATTCTTTAAACTCTGAAGGGTCATATCCCAGCATTAAGGCGTATTCAGCGTTAACAACAGCCTCACCTGTTCTGAGGTCGAGATCATAGAGGCCCTGTCGTGAAGCGGTTAATGCAAGTTTCAGCCGTTCCTCACTTTCCTTTAACACCAGTTCTGACTTCTTTCGTCTTGATATATTCCGGTCAATGCCGAGAATATAGGTCTTTTCACCAAGGATGAGTAATTGGGCAATTATCTCAACAGGAAAAATTGATCCGTCTTTTCGTACATGAGTTGATTCAACATGAAGCCGCTTGCCGCTGGTTAAGGTTTTTACCCACTCAGGCAATTTTCCCCTCGTTTCAGGATCATCCAGAAGTCCAATGGATTTTCCGATCAATTCATCCCGTGTATAACCATGAATTCTGCAGGCCGCTTCATTCAGATCTTCGATTATAAGATCATTTTCAGTGGGAGACAGAAGGAATATGCTATCAGAGGCCTGATTAAAGAGGGTGTGGAATTTATGTTCACTTTCTTGGAGGGCTGTCTCTGAGACTTTCTTCTCTGTAACATCCTGGATCAGTTCAACAAACCCTGCTACCTTGCCACCATATTCACGTTTTGGAACAGAAGTAATCTGAAAATAGCGCTTGTCTCCCGACACGGTTATTGCGTGACATTCACCATGTTCAATTTTTCCGCTCTTTTTTGAGCAGAGTCCGGCACATCCGCCAGGTGTATTGTTTGCACTAAACAGCTCTGGGCAGGACATGCCTATTATACTTTCCTCAGTACCAAACCATCTCTGAAAGATATCATTTGCCCAGGTGATATTGAGACTGGAATCAAGCAGTATCAGTCCTCCGCCGATACCTTCTACTATGTTTTCCAGGCGCTCACGTTCGTATTGGCTCTGTTTTTCTGCTCTTCTGCGCTGGAGATGGATCCGCATGAGAATAGCGGAGAGAATAATCGGTATTATGGCTAAAGAGCGCATCCAGAGCGAGTGAAGGTTCGGATGGAATAATGCTTCTGAGAAATCAGTCCCGGGGAATAGAAGAAACGATTCTACTGCAGCTTCAATAGTCCAGAAAAGCAGCACAAGAACGATGATAAAGACAATAGCGCCTGTTGAACTCCCGTCATTTTTCATATCGTCCCCGGATAATAAAAAATATAATTCTATGTTTATCGTATATATTCTTAATGTATCGTATATAAGCCTCGATTGCAACTAACATATTATCGGACTAATAGGCACATTAGATAAAGAAATACTCCTCTGTGCAGGATTTTTTAGCAAATCATGGTGAGAAAAATACATGCGACCATAATTAATTCTAAGGCAAATACCATGAGTCGATGCTTCACAATCAATACAGATGCGGCTACAGACAACGATGATCAGATGCTTTTAATGGCTGTTTATTTGTTACAATAACTGATGAGCACAATACTTATTACAAATGATGACGGAATATCATCTCCCGGAATAAAGGTGCTTGAAAGTGTACTTGCTGCTCTTGGTGATGTCTACACAGTTGCTCCGGAGACAGAGCAGAGTGCTGTTGCACACGCGCTGACCCTTCACAGGCCGCTGCGGGCCGCAGAAATAGGCAAAAACAGGTACTATGTAAATGGCACCCCGACAGATTGCGTGATAATCGCGATGAACAAACTTCTTCCCGTAAAGCCGGACCTTATTGTGTCGGGAATCAATAACGGCGCCAATCTCGGCGATGATATAACCTATTCCGGTACTGTTGCCGCGGCAATTGAGGGTACACTTCTCGGCGTACCTTCCATAGCAGGGTCTCTTGCAAGAGATTATAATAATGGCGACAGCCTGGATAATTGCAGGGAAAGTCTCAAGGCTTGCGCGGAATTCATCAGGGACACAGCACAGAAAGTATTACAGAAGAGGCTGCCAAAGGACACGTTGCTGAACATAAACTATCCCAATACCGCTGATGTGAAAGGAGTCAAGATAACAAAGCAGGGGAAAAGGGTTTATGACAATTCGATCCATGAAATAAAAGATCCACGGGGAAGGCCCTGCTACTGGATCGGCGGTGGCATTCCGCAATGGGAGCCCGGTGGCAATACAGACCTCGAAGCGGTAAATGACGGCTATATCTCAGTGACGCCTGTTCATCTGGATCTTACAAATCATGAGGCATTACGTTATATGGCAGATTTCATGAACCTTTAGCGTAAGAGACCGCATACACTATTACACTCCAAAAAGGACATGCATTGATACTATGAAAAATTACGATGTTCTTATCATTGGTACCGGGCCTGCCGGAATTTTCTCCGCCCTGGAACTCATCTCAGCAAAAAAAAATCTCAGTATATTAATGATTGAAAAGGGCATAGACATAGACAAAAGGCTCTGTCCCTCTGTTAGCAGGGATGTAGCGTGTAAGGCCTGCCCTGAATGCGGTCTGCTCTGCGGGTGGGGCGGGGCAGGGGCTTTCAGTGATGGAAAGCTCAGTCTTTCAAAGGAAATCGGAGGGAACCTTTCACGATACATAAATGATGCAGATCTGCAGGAACTGATACATTATGTTGACAATCTCTATATACGATATGGTGCCCCTGACAGTGTGTACGGGGGAGACATTGACAAGGTGAACAGCCTGAAAGACGAGGCAGAGAGAAACGGGCTGACGCTTATCCCGTCAAAGATACGGCATATAGGAACAGACCGGTGTCCGGAAGTTCTCAAGAGAATGGAAGCTGAACTGAAGCCGGCTGTTGATATATTATTTTCACGGAATGTGACAAAGATCCTCAATGAGAATGGGAAAGTGACAGGTGTTGAAACAGACAAGGGAGAGAGGATCAATGCAGGAAATGTGATCGTGGCGCCGGGAAGAGAGGGGGCGCTCTGGCTTGAAAAGCAGGCAAAGTCCATGGGCTTAACGCTCCTGAAGAATCCCGTTGACATAGGGGTGAGAGTTGAAATTCCCGCGCCGGTGCTGGAGCCGATGACGAAAATTGTTTATGAACCGAAGCTGATTTATCAGACGAGAAAGTTTAATGACAGGATCAGGACATTCTGTGTTAATCCCTACGGGGAGGTCGTTAAAGAATATGTGAAGGGCGTCTGGATAGTGAACGGTCACAGTTATGCGAACAAGAAAACAGAAAATACAAATTTTGCTCTCCTTGTGAGTACACACTTTACTGAACCTTTTGATGAGCCCCATTTATACGGACGATATGTTGCACGGCTGGCTAATCTTCTTGGAAAAGGGCTTATACTGCAAAGGCTGGGAGATTTGCAGGCCGGCCGCAGGTCTACTGAGGCCAGAATCAGAAGGGGAAAGGTCAAACCAACCTTAACTGATGCTGCCCCCGGTGACCTGAGTTTTGCCCTGCCTCACAGATACATTTCAAATATTATCGAAATGCTCAAAGTCATGGACAAGCTAGCGCCGGGAGTAAACAGTCCGCACACTCTTTTATACGGTGTTGAGGTCAAGTTTTACTCACGGCAGATTAAGCTCAGTACGAATCTGGAAACAGATGTTAAAAATCTTTTTGCGATAGGTGATGGAGCAGGAGTCAGCAGGGGGCTGATTCAGTCTTCTGTTTCAGGTATTATAGCGGCAAGAGAAATATTAAGAAGAATGTAGGTGTATCGCGAAGAGACCGGACAGGGCTATCATGTCAGATCAGCAGAAGAGACATTTAATGGTTATTGAGCAGCTCCTGCCCCGGGGAATCAAGGACCAGAGAGTCCTTGTTGCGATGGAGTCAGTTCAGAGGCATCTTTTTGTTGAAGACAAGATGCAGGACCGTGCCTATGATGACTGTGCGCTGGCAATAGGGCATGGACAGACTATTTCCCAGCCATACATGGTCGCACTCATGACCGAGCTCCTTGAACTGCAGGGTCATGAGAGAATACTTGAGATCGGCACCGGCTCAGGCTATCAATCAGCAGTCCTGTCTCTCCTTGCTTCGGAAGTGTTTACGGTTGAACGATTGCAGCCTCTGGCTGAAAGAGCAAAGGATCTGCTCGGAAAGCTGAATTATAGAAATGTTCATGTCAAAGTCTCTGACGGGACAGTCGGCCTGCCAGGGCATGCCCCCTTTGACAGCATCATTGTTACTGCAGGGGCCCCTGAAATCCCGGAGGAATACATTGATCAGCTCAAAATAGGTGGACGGCTTGTTATCCCGGCCGGAAGCAGGCAGGCCCAGACTCTCTACGTCATAAAAAAAACTTCCACAGGGATTGAAAAGACTGTGTCCACCCCCTGTGTTTTTGTTCCTTTGATAGGAAAAAGAGGCTGGGAGGAAGAGTAGATTATTGACAGGAACAGGGTTTTTATGTAAAACAATAGGAATCATTGACTGAAGAACATACAGGAGGAATAATGCTAAAGGAGTCGAAAAAGATCTGGATGGACGGCCAATTTATCAACTGGGCTGATGCGAATGTCCATGTTTTAACTCACACGCTGCATTATGGAACGGGCGCATTTGAAGGGATACGATGCTATAAAACAAAAAAAGGCTCTTCCATTTTCAGATTAAAAGAGCATGTAGACAGGCTTTTTGATTCCTGTCACATTATTGATATTAAGCCGACCTTTACTCGAGCACAGGTGAACAAAGCGATCATCGACACCGTTAAAATTAACAAACTGAAAGAGTGCTATATCCGACCGCTTGTATTTATCGGTTATGGTGCAATGGGACTGTATACCAAGGGGAACCCCATACGAGTTGCTATCGCTGCGTGGCCCTGGGGCGCATATCTGGGCGAAGAGGGGATCAAAAACGGCATCAGGGTTAAGGTTTCATCCTTTGCCAGACTCCATGTTAATGTCACGATGACGAAGAGCAAGACCTGCGGAGATTATGTCAACTCAACGCTCGCCAAGAGTGAGGCTGTTGCGTCGGGCTATGATGAGGCGCTCTTTCTTGATACAAACGGTTATGTGTCTGAAGGTACAGGGCAGAATATATTTATTCTGAGAGACGGTGTACTCCTCACTCCTCCTTTGCCGTCAATACTTGAAGGTATAACCAGGAAAAGCATTATAGAAATGGCACGAAAAGAGAAGATCAAGGTTCAGGAAGTAAACCTTACCCGCGATGAAGTCTATATCGCTGACGAGGCTTTTTTCACCGGCACAGCGGCTGAAGTCACGCCAATCAGAGAAGTTGATGGCAGGGTAATCGGAAAAGGAAAGCCAGGACCAGTGACGAAAAAACTGCAGAAACTGTTCTTTAACATTGTTAAAGGCGAAGCCAGGGAATATAATAGCTGGCTTACTCATATATAGACTGTTCGAGCACGTTCATGACAGACTGAGCACCACCAGGATCAGCTGGCCGGTGCTGCGACTCAATCCAACCGGCTACAGCTAATATTAACTTAAGAAACAACTTTATCTATGAAATTATAACCTATTTAATAATAATAGAATAATTATCTTGTGCTGTGAGCAGGGGCGTATGCCTTATTTTTTATGTTATTTGCAATATGTTATAGTCTTAGATCCTCTTCAGCAGAGTATTTTACTGAGAATTATTGCGCAATCACGCGCAACTGCGCATTGCCGTAACACAGGGTAATATATGTCAGAACCAACGCCATTAATGAGACAATATCAGGAGGTCAAGCGTAATCATCCAGATGCAATTGTTTTTTTTCGTCTCGGTGATTTCTATGAAATGTTTGGCCAGGACGCGGTAACAGCATCAAAAGTCCTTCAGATTACCCTGACATCAAGGGACAAGGGAAAGGCCGATCCCATACCCATGTGCGGTATCCCTCATTTTGCTGCTGACAACTATATCTCAAAGCTCATAAAGGCCGGTTACAAGGTCGCGATCTGCGAGCAGGTGGAGGATCCCAAAGAGGCCAAAGGCATTGTAAAGAGGGATGTGGTCAAGGTCATAACACCGGGTACCTATCACCCTGACAATCCGAAAGAGAATAATTTCATCGTTGGATTTTTTCAAAAGGAGAATATATATGGAATCGCCGCGGCTGATGTCACTACAGGCGAATTTTTTCTTTATCAGACCCATAACAGCCTGGAAGATGAGATAAACAGATTTCAGCCAAAGGAGATTCTCTACCCTTTTAGTCTTAAAACTACCCAGGTTGTTGAGTGTCTGCGAGATTATTATCTGACGGGGTATGACGACTGGTATTTTGATTATATAGAGGCATACCGCAAGCTTATTACCTTTTTTAAAGTGACCTCCCTTGACGGATTTGGCTGTGAAGGGATGATCGTCGCGATCTCAGCCGCAGGCGCGCTCCTGACCTACCTTGAAGAGACCCAGAAAGCCGCGCTTACTTTTAACAGGATACGTGTAGTAAGACGTGAATCAAAGATGCTGCTTGATGCCGTAACTCTGAAAAATCTTGAAATAACCGGAAACATGAGCAGCAATGAAATAGAAGGAAGTCTTCTCTGGGTCCTTGATGAGACCTTTACCCCGATGGGCGGACGGTTGCTGAGGACATGGCTTTTAAACCCGCTCCTAGACGAGGCCGAGATATGCAGGCGACAGGATGCTGTGGAGGCGCTATTACAAGATCAGGAACTGTTTTCCCGGATAGAAGCAGACCTGAAAGCTATCTCTGATCTGGAACGCCTTGCCTCGCGCATCAGCAGTGGTACTGCCAATGCAAGAGACCTTATCTCTCTGAAGAACTCTCTGGAACGGCTCCCTGATTTAAAAGAACTGCTTCACCGCTGCGAAGACGGGGTCATAAAATCCCTGTCAGACCAGATCCATCTTATATCAGACACAAGGGCATTAATTGATGAATCCATTGCAGATGAGCCCCCTATGACGGTCAGGGAGGGCGGGCTGATTAAAAAAGGTTTCAATGCTGATATTGATGAACTGAGAGATATGAGCAGCAGCGGAAAAGACTTTATAGCGGCTCTGCAAACACGGGAGCGGGAAAAAACAGGGATTTCCTCTCTTAAAGTGGGATTTAACAAGGTCTTTGGATATTACATAGAAGTCACCAAATCCAATGCCTCCCAGGTGCCTGAGGAGTATATAAGAAAACAGACACTTGTCAATGGTGAACGATTTATCACTCCGGAACTAAAGGAATACGAGGCAAAAGTGCTTGGCGCTGAGGAACGGCTCAGGAACCTGGAGTATGAAGTTTTTCTCGGCATACGCGAGAAAATATCAGGCAAGACCGAAAATATTCAGGAAACAGCAGCAGCGATCGCAGAGCTCGATGTGTATCACAGTTTTTCAGATATTGCAAAGAAATATCGGTATGAGCGTCCTCTTGTGTATGATGGTGATGAAATAAAAATATCCGAGGGCAGACATCCTGTGCTCGACCGGATGACCCTTGGAGATAAATTCATTCCAAACGACTGCTTAATGGACCTCAATTCAAACAATATCTCGATTATCACGGGCCCGAACATGGCGGGGAAATCGACCTATATGAGGCAGGCAGCCCTTATCGTTTTGATGGCTCAGATCGGAAGCTTTGTGCCTGCGGCTGAAGCCAGGGTCGGCATCGTTGACCGAATTTTCACGAGGATCGGGGCCTCAGATGTTATTTCCCGGGGACAGAGCACCTTTATGGTGGAGATGATAGAAACAGCCAATATACTGAACAACGCTACAGAAAAAAGTCTGATCCTGCTTGATGAGGTAGGGAGGGGGACGAGCACCTTTGACGGTATCAGTATTGCCTGGGCTGTTGTCGAATATATTGCAAAGGAATTAAAGGCGAGAACACTGTTCGCTACTCATTACCATGAACTCACTGAGCTTTCGCTGATTCTCACGGGAATACGAAATTTAAATGTAGCTGTAAAAGAGTGGGGTGATGAGATAATTTTTCTCAGGAGGATTGAAGAAGGCGGTGCGGACAAAAGCTATGGCATTCAGGTTGCCAGGCTTGCGGGCCTGCCCGAAACAGCGATCAACAGGGCAAAAGATATCCTCTCTAATCTGGAAAAGTCAGAGCTGAATGAACTGGGTGCTCCAAAACTTGCCTACGCCCCTGGCAACGATGCGCCTCAGGCCCAGGGAGTCGGGCAACTCGACCTCTTTGCCACGCAGGCTGATCCTGTTGTAAAAGAACTGCTGGGCCTTGATATTATGAGCATGACTCCTCTTGAGGCGCTGAACAAGCTCTCTGAAATGAAGAAAAAGTTAAATAAAGCGAAAGAGAAAAAAGCGGAATAATCCGGGAGCATTCACAATATATTTTCCGGCTCTTTAAAAGGCCCGTGCCCTGAAGTCCAAATCCCTGTATTGAAAAATAATTCCTGTTTCGGTGATTTCCCTGACTTTTAACTGACCGGTCACTGTATCACCTTCACGGACAATGCTGCCGTTAATGTTTGCCATACGGGAAGACGGGTTGCCGGAATAAATATGTCCGGCAATGGTAAATTTTGGAATTTCCTTTTTCAGCTCAGCCGGAAGCTCACTATAAAGCCGGATCTCCTGTTCAGCGCTGTTGATCAATCTTTCAGCAGGCTCTTCTTCATCCTGAATTATCATACTGCCGGCGACGTCCTGCTCATCCTTGATAATCTTTTTGAGCGCTTCAAGCTCTTCGACAGAAGGATTCAGTTCCAGGGTTTCCTCAGGGGCATACTGGGTATCCGCTTCATCAGAAACAGAAGGTTCATCATAAGGGACCGCTTCCTCCGCAACCGGTTCCGCTGATTTCTTAACTGCTTCTGTTGCTGGTTCTACCAAAGCGTTCTCTGTTTTCGGAAGCGCTGCCATATCTTGTTTTATTGCAGGCATGTTATCTCTCTGAACAGCAGCGGGTGGAGTCAGTTCCGGCTCGCTTTTACTGATGTTTTTTACTGTTGGCTCAGCAATCTCTCGTGACGGCTCACGTGCAGCAGATAACGTTTCCGGCTTACTGTCACCTGAATCTGACCGCAGCAGCCATACTGACAGAATAACCGCATTGATCAGTAAGGCTATGAATAAGATATAGGGCCATGCAGGCCGTTTCCGCGGTCTGTGCATTCCCACGGTATGAACGGTTGACAGGTTTGGAACATTGCCTGCGCTGCGCTTTTCATCCAGTTTTTTCAGTGCATCGAGAATAAAAGACATATTCAGCTGCCCTCACCGTTCTTTGGCACTAATGACGGAAACGATGTTCCTGTTATGCTGTTAATCCGGAGAAAGGTCTGCATGCCCACAACACCGTCGGGTTTCAAGCCTTCAGAGCGCTGAAAGTTTTTGACACGATTTACCAGTGCTTGAGTATAGGTCATCCCTGTGTCAGGCGGGGCGGACCTCCCCTCAATAATCGCAAGCTGTTGAGCAAGCCACGGAACTGCGGGATTCTTATTCCCCGGAAAGATGCTCGACTTGTAATGAGGCGGTGCTTTCCAGAGAAGCAGGTAGTCACCAAACCAGAGGTCCTCTATACTTTTGACCGGGACGACCAGATCATCAGTTCCGATAGTAATGTATGCTCTATCATTGATCAGCCCTGTCAGGGTGCCGAAAAACATCTGTCCCTGTTTATCATACAAACGTAAAACAGCAGGGCGGTTTAAATACATGATACTGCGAAGATTTCCACTGCGGTATGAGCAGTGCAGCCCAAGGGTAAGGGCGTGATCACAGGGGTGACCCTTTTGCTCCGCCCTGTATTCTGCGTCCCACTGTCTAAAGAGAGATTGAAATGCCAGAGTTTCACTCTGTTCTACAGGCTGGTCACCGGGCCATTTAAGAACCTCATCCTGCATCGAGTCATCCGGCAAAAGATCTTTTACTGCGGCAGGTTTATACATGTACACCTCGTCTGAATTGAGTACGCTGTCATCAGAAAGAGTTGTCTTCTGCAGCGGTGTTTTCTTGTAATAGGTTGACGCAAGAACGACCCCGACCGCGCATACAATGATCAGCGGTAAGACCCAGGTATAAGCACTTTTCTTGCGTTGATACTCATCATTCCCCGGCTGGCCGAATATTTCGAGGGCCGCACTCTTCATGATTGACTTGCTGACCTGTTTTTCCCCGCGGGTATAGGTTCCCAGCAGGGAGCGGTCGCAGATGACATTGATCAAACGGGGGACCCCTCCCGTTAATTTGTACAGATGGTTGATAGTCCCTTCAGAGAACAGCTGTTCCCGGGAACCTGCAACAGCGAGACGATGTGAAAGATATGCACCAATTTCCTGGCGCGAAAGAGATCCGAGATGATATCTGGCTATGATACGCTGCGATAATTGCCGTAATTCAGGCTGCGCAAGCTTGTCTCTTAATTCCGGCTGACCGAGGAGGATTATCTGCAGAAGTTTTTGATGGCTTGTTTCCAGGTTTGTCAGAAGCCTGAGCTGTTCAAGAACATCAGGGCTGAGGTTCTGCGCCTCATCGATTATGAGAACGGTCTTGCGGCCCTGCGCATGTGACTCAAAGAGGAAATTGTTAATGAGGTCTATAAATATTTTAATACTGCTGTTTTCCTGATACATGATGCCGAATTCGTCGCAGACCGTTGCAAGAAGCTCCTCGACCGTTAACTTCGGATTCAGTATAAAAGCGATGGCACTGTTTTCAGGTACCTGATCAAGGAGACAGCGACAGACAGTTGTTTTGCCTGTACCCACTTCTCCTGTAAGCAGGACAAACCCTCCGTCGCTGCTGAACCCATAGACAAGATGGGCCAGCGCTTCCCTGTGCTGCTCACTCATATACAGATAACGAGGGTCTGGAGCGATAGAGAAGGGAGATTCCTTTAATCCGAAATATTCATAGTACATAGTGCTTAACCGTTGTTTAAACCTGCCATATACTCATTAGGTATGGAAAACCTTTATTTTCGAGTCAGATAACTTTCTTTAAGATTAATATACGGCTTTATGAAAATACAACTTCAATTTAGGGTGAGTCTTTTGTTCAGATCAGGAATAGTGCTCAGCGCACGGGAACGGCTTATCTCCGAGAGCATGATTTATGAGAGAAATTACTTGCACTTACTCAGGGGAAAATATAATATGGTAAAAAACAGAGGTTCAACTGATCCTATGGCCAGATATAAGAAAATAGATTACAGGAAAAGCTGGAAAGAGATTATTTACTCAATCATATTTGAGGCTGATACATTTGAGGGTAAATGGTTTGATATCGCGCTCATTTTGAGCATCATTGCGAGCGTTGTCGTGGTGATGTTTGACAGCGTACAGTCAATAGAGTCAGTACATGGTGACCTGCTGTACAAAATCGAGTGGTTTTTCACGATTCTCTTTACGCTGGAGTATATTTTGCGCCTTCTGACCATAGGCCAGCCTGCCAAATATGCCAGGAGTTTTTTCGGGATTGTAGACTTGATGGCAATACTTCCCACCTATGTAAGCCTGTTAATTCCAGGCAGCCAGTACCTGATAGCCATACGGATATTACGAATACTCAGGGTGTTTCGCGTACTTAAAATGGCGCAATATATGCAGGAGTCACGCGTGCTGATACAGGCGCTCTATGCAAGCCGTCGGAAGATTGCGGTATTTCTCTTTGCCGTCTTGACCATAGTCGTGATTTTTGGGTCATTGATGTACCTGATAGAGGGAGAGGAGCATGGTTTTACCAGTATTCCCCGCAGCGTGTACTGGGCTGTTGTAACGTTGACAACTGTTGGCTATGGAGACATTTCTCCCCAGACAAACGTGGGACAGGTGCTTGCATCCATCATCATGATACTGGGGTACGGAATTATCGCTGTTCCCACCGGGATTGTTACGGTGGAACTTGCACATGCCAAGGACGCACAAAAAATGCACAGGGTATGTCCGGAGTGCAGCGCGGAAGATCACAGCCCCGATGCTGTGCATTGCAAGCGGTGCGGATCTAAACT
The DNA here is from genome assembly GCA_947259645.1 of Thermodesulfovibrionia bacterium. Lineage (GTDB taxonomy): Bacteria > Nitrospirota > Thermodesulfovibrionia > UBA6902 > UBA6902 > Glo-13. Next base: position 45,549 of record CAMYND010000002.1, read on the forward strand.
GTAACATATCACCTGATTTACCGTTCTCATGCAATCAAAGGGCGTTATCATCGTCCTGAGGTTGATTTAATAAAAGAGGTTGTAAATTGAAGCAGGAGGTATTATGCTGTAGGTACTGAGAGATCAGGAAAAGGGAGGATTATATGTTTAAACGAAGGGAATCCAAAGACACAGAACCGGAACAATACAGGGAGGATGAAAAAATGGAAGCTCTGGATAAAATTCCAAAGGGGGTATCAGCGGGTCACCGGCCGAATTCAATTGTAAAAGGCAGCAAGCTGACTGGAGATATCATAATAAACTATGACATGGAAATGGACGGGGAGGTCGAAGGAAATATTACCTCCGAGCAAAAATCCAATGTGATCATTAAAGGCAGCTGCAAGGGGAATATTCATACAAAAGAAGGCAATGTCGATATTGAAGGAAAAATGAGCAAAGGTGATATTGTTGCCGGAGGGGACATAAGAATAACAGGAAGCTTCAAGGGAGGCAAAGTGGAGTCCCGTGGCACTATATATGTCAATGGGGAGTTCAGCGGCAAACTGGAGGCTAAAGACATAGAAATAGGCGCCGGCGCGAAAGGATCGGGAGAACTGTTTTACCGCGAGCATATTGCCATTGCAAAAGGGGCTGATGTGGAAGTAAACATAAGCCGCCTGCAGGGGAGCCAGAAAGAGCAAAAGAAAAATTCAGAGGCAAAGGTTGTAAATATAGAGAGGACTGTTCAGGAAATAAAGGAAGAGAAAAAAAAGTAATATTTATATCCGTGTAAATGCCTGAAAAAATCATAAAGACCTGCCGGAGCTGTAAGCGAAAAAAAGCAATGATTACTTTCAATGACAGAGACTTTATTGACAAAAAATAAACTATCCATTAAAGTCTTTTATCATTGTTAGCGCCTGATCAGACTCTGAAAAGAAAGGGGTACCATTATGGAAAGAAGACGTACCGAGAGACACACTGTTAAATTGAAAGCTGAACGCCTTTCCTGTACGCATAACTGTTCTGTGTTCATTGAGAACCTGTCGGAACGCGGCATCCATCTGATTACAACCCCGCCGAAGAAAAAGGACTATATACCCGGCTCTGAAATTGATCTGAGGTTTGAACTTAAATCAGGTGATGAGATCAAGCTGAACTGTAATGTGAAATGGGCCTACAATAACTCGAAAGAGGACATGACCAACAGCGTTGGTCTTGAAATTGTTGATCCTCCCGATGAGTACAAGGATTTTTTAAAGACACTCCAGTAAATCAGGGTAACTGTTTAAAACTCCAGAACCATTTCTATCCCTCTGTCCAGATGTTCAATGGGGGAATAAAAATGAGGGGAGAAACGAATCCCGCCGCTGCGGTGTGCACAGATAACCCTGTTGCTCATAAGGTATTCATAGAGGGCGCCATTATCCCGGTTCAGCCGCTGGAACGTCACGATACCCGCATACCTTCCCTGTTCCCGGGAAGTTATAAGCTCAAGTTCATGCCGGGAATCAATGATATTCATTAAATACTCGCTTCTCCTGAGAACTTCTTTCTCAACAGACTCCATACCTGCCTCAAGGAGCAGCGACAGACTTGCCTGCAGAGCATGAATGCCTATCATGTTCGGACTCCCGCATTCAAATCGGCGGGCCGTCAGAGAAGGCTCCCAGTCCCTTCTGTCAAAGTCCCCTAATGCCCTGACCATATGCCACCCGTATTGATTAAGGGTCAGGCGATCTCTCGATGCAGGGGAGCTGTAGAAAATAGCGAGACCCTCGGGCCCGAGCATCCATTTGTGACCGTCAGCCATAACAAAATCCGCCTGTATGTCCATGACATCAAAAGGGACCGCTCCGACACTTTGTATAGCATCAACGCAAAACAGAATATTTTTGTCTTTGCAGAACTGCCCCACGGTGTTCAGATCAGTCTTCAGGCCCGTGGAGAACTGAACTGAACTGATAGTAAGCAATCTGGTTTTAGCATCTACCAGTGAGAAGAGGGCTTCTTCCGGTGAAGCAGCGCTCTTCAGGTCTGCTTCCCTGAATTCAACACCTCTTTTTGCAAGAGACTGCCATACAATCCTGTTGGAAGGAAACTCATCATTGCTGCTGACTATATTGTCTCCCGCGGACCAGTCTATTCCGTAGGCGACTATCGACAAAGCCTCTGAAGTGTTTTTAAGAAGAGCGATGTCATTAGAAGAGGGAGCATTGATTAGTTCGCCGGCCTTTCTTTTCAGGCTTTCCTCAACTTTGAGCCATTCCAGATACCGGGCTGAGCCTTCATATAGATTTTCATCGGCAAACTTCCGGACAGCCTCTGCGGTGCGACGGGGCCAGGGAGAAACACCGGCATGATTCAGATATGCGAGGTCTTCACGCAGGTTAAATTCATTTAATATACTCTTGTTCATTCGCGGCATACATGCGCTGTGATTATGAAAGGCCTACTTCTGTGCTTCCTTAATAATTCTCTCCACATCTTCTCTTTCAAGGATCTCTTCCTTGATAAGCTCTTCAGCCAGCCTTTCAAGGGCAGGTTTATTTGACGATAATATTACTTCAGCCCGTTCCTCTGCATCAACGATCAACTTTCGTATCTCCTGGTCCATAAGCCAAGCCATGTCATCACTATAATGCTTAGGTGCGGACAACTCTCTGCCAAGGAATGGATGTTCCTCACCCCTGCCCAGACTGATCGGGCCGACTTTATCACTCATCCCCCACTGAGCGACCATCTTTTCCGCAAGAGAAGAAGCCTCTTTTAAGTCGCTTTGAGCACCGGTGCTGACATCATTGAATATGATCTTCTCGGCGACTCTTCCTGCCATTGCAACGCACAGTCTGTTCATGAGATATGATTTCGGATAATAATGTCTGTCTTCTTCCGGCAGCAACTGGGTGACACCCATGGCCATGCCGCGGGGAATTATGCTTACTTTATGAATAGGATCAGTCCCGGGAAGCTGATGGGCTACAAGGGTGTGACCGGCTTCATGGTAGGCTGTTATCTTTTTTTCCAGTTCACTGACAGTGTCATCTCGGACAGCACCCATAAGAATTTTGTCACGGGCTTCGTCAAAGTCATCCATCTCGATTTTCTCTTTATTATTTCTGATTGCTATTAAAGCAGCCTCATTTGTCAGATTTTCAAGATCAGCGCCTGACATGCCCGGTGTGCCCTTTGCAATCTCTCCGAGGTCTATCTGATCTGACAGGATTTTATCTTTCACATGCACTTCCAGTATTGCCTTTCGGTCTTTGACACCAGGCCGGTCAATTACTACATGTCTATCAAAACGACCCGGCCGCAAAAGAGCGGCATCAAGAACATCAGGCCTGTTTGTTGCCGCAATCACAATTACTTCCTCATTCTGTTCAAACCCGTCGAGCTCACTTAAAAGCTGGTTCAGGGTCTGCTCTCTCTCATCGTGTCCTCCACCGAGTCCTGCACCCCGGGTCCGCCCAACCGCATCAATTTCATCTATGAAAATAATGCTTGGCTGAGACGCCTTTGCCTTGAGGAACATGTCCCGAACACGGGAAGCGCCAACACCGACAAACATCTCAATAAACTCTGATGCGCTTATGCTGTAAAAAGGGACTTTTGCCTCGCCTGCAACGGCCCGGGCAAGGAGGGTTTTTCCTGTACCGGGAGGTCCTATCAACAGTACACCTCTGGGCACTTTGGCGCCCAATTTTCGAAATTTTGTCGGATCCTTCAGGAAATCTATTGTCTCTTTCAGCTCACGCTTGGCATTTTCCATGCCTGCTACATCCTGAAAGGATATATCAGATTTTTCAGCGCTATGGAGCTTTGCCTTGCTGGATCCGAATGAGAAAAGGCCCCCCGGCCCTCCCTGAACTTTCTGGGCACTCCGCATTATGATCAACCAGATCCCTATAATCACTATCCAGGGAAGCAACCCTACCACAAACTGCCAGAATGGCGATAGATGTTCTGAAGACTCAACATCTATAAAAACACCTTTTTCCCTAAGAAGCAAAATCAGTCCCTCCCCCTGAAATGAAGGAAGAACTGTCAGAAATTTATTGATTTTTCTGGATTGAGGTGCGTTGGGAAGATAGAGATCAATACTTTTCTTTAATTCCCCTCTGATATGAAGTTCTTTAATGGTTACTGAAAGAACATTATCAGCATTCAGCTGCTCCATAAATTCACTGTAACTGATCTTCTGAGTCGCTGGCTCTCTCACTTCAGACATGAGGCTGGACAGGTATATACTGATAACAGCAAGGACCATGATGATGAAGAACCTTGATTTGGGGTCTTTTGCTTTGTCAGTTAGATAGGTTTTGATATCAGGATCTTCAGGCATAATTATTTTTCAGTTGCAGCGAGAGCACGTTGTTCCTTTCATTTTTCTGTAGAGAACGGTATTACCGGAATCCTCTAACTATTGTATTGTTATCAAAAAAAAAGTATAAGTCAATGTCAGGGCACTAAATATCAGGGGCAATAAATAAAAGGAGCTGCCATAATTGTCTTTCTCGATACCTCGATGACGAGTTGGGTTAGAGTGATTAATTGTGGCACTTTTTTATGGAAATGGTGTTTAATATGTTGTATGTTTTTTATGAATATGGTTTATTTTACCGTGAGCTGCTGAAAAATTTCATATACACATCAGGGTGAATCTATGAATACGGTCATAACTGCAGGCATCATTATCATCGGAAACGAGATTCTCTCAGGCAAAGTGAGGGATGCCAATTCCTTTTACCTTGCCAGTCAGCTGAGGGAGCTTGGTGTTGATGTCAAGCGAATCTCTGTAATTCCGGACGAAATAGAGATAATAGGTGATGAAGTCCTGAGGTTTTCAGAAACATATGATCATGTTTTTACGGCTGGTGGCATCGGTCCGACCCATGATGACGTAACAATGGCCGGAATTGCCCATGGCTTTGGCGTACCGCTGAAAGAGCATCCGGAAATTAAAGAGATATTCAACGAAAAAATTGATCTGGCACTGAACAGCGCTCTGATGAAGATGACACAAGTCCCTGAAGGCAGCAAGGTTGAATACAGGGAAGGGATGAGATTTCCCATAGTTTCCTTCAGGAATATCTATATATTCCCGGGGATACCTGAATATATAATAAAAAAATTTGCATTTATCAAAGAGAAATTCAGGTCATCAGCGTTCTATCTGAAACGCCTGTATTTAAACTGTCATGAATCAGGTATAGCCCATACATTAAACAACATTGTGTCGAAATATAATAATGTGATATTTGGCTCCTATCCGGTACTCGGGCAGCCTGATTTCCGGGTGATTATTACCGCTGAATCGAAATCCGAGGAAGATCTAAATGATGCGTTAAGCGCACTTGTCAAGGCGCTGCCCGGAGACATCATAACAAGGACACGGTAGATTAGATGGACCTGCTGGGCAAAGAATACACGATTTCCTTCTATAACAGATCATTGAGCATGCACGGGGATTACCCTGAGGCTGTCAATTGGACACCTGAGGGTCAGCGCCTGAGATTCGAGACAATGCTGAAGATCGACGGGGAGATGAGCGGAAAGAAAGTTCTGGATTACGGTTGTGGAAAAGGCGATTTTTACCAGTTTCTGAAACGCAGGAATATAGCGGTATCGTATTCAGGCTTTGATATAAACGAAATGCTTGTAAGCGTGGCAAGAAAGAAATTTCCAGAGTGTGATTTCAGGGTATTTGATATTGATGAAAATGAACTTGATGATGAATTTGATTATATTTTTCTCAGCGGCGTGTACAATTTGAAGATTGAAGGTCTTGTTGAAACAGCGCAAAGATCTCTGTCAAGGCTTTTTAAACGATGCAGGGTGGCCCTGGCATTTAATGCCCTGTCCTCTCATGAACGAAAAAAAGACACCGTACTGCAATATTTTCACCCTTCTGAAATGTTCGACTTTGCAGTCAATAATCTCTCACCATACGTGTCCCTGTTCCATGATTATGTGCCCTGTGATTTTACGCTCTTTGTCCGCAGAAACTCTCTATAATAAAGGGCAGTTCTGTTTTTCACTCCAGTTCCCGATCCTGAGATGTGAGCCCCGGCTGACAGTCCCTTTACTGGTATAAGAAATATTTATTTCGAATTTTGCCGGGTGTTTTTTTGTTTTAAAAAATTCTGATCCTTGCTATTATTTTAAGCGTCATATGATATACTGTTATCCAATTAGAGAGTGTCATCATTCTGACAACCTAAGCGACGATATAATTTAACTTCAATCTTAAGGAGGAAAGTAGATGAAAAAGAAGTTACTTGCAATCAGTATTAGTATCTGTACTGCAGTACTTATGATGGTGTTGAATGTATCTGCAGAAAACCGGAAAGGTGCAATATCCCTGACTCCGATGATCGGTGGATATGTCTTTGACGGTGCCCAGGACATAAACAGTGATCTGCTCTACGCTATCGGACTGGGATATAACTTGACGGAACGCTTTGGAATTGAGGGTGTTTTTAGCAGGATTGACACAGACATGAAGGGTCCTGACCGGACTATTGATGTAGATTCCATGATATCACACGTGGATGGGCTCTATCATTTCATGCCGGAGTCGGATGTAGTCCCCTACATCGGCGCCGGACTGGGGTATATTGATATAGAGAGCGATCGGGGTGAAAATCACTCCAGCTGGTTAGGTAATTATGGAGCTGGTGTTAAAGTAGCTATTACGGAGTCTCTGGCAGCTCGAGGAGATGTTCGCCATTTGGTAGACTTTGATGGCGGAAACAGCAACCTGGCGTATACATTAGGTTTAACAATGCTCTTTGGCGGAAAAACAGAACAGCCGCCCATGGACAGTGACGGAGACGGTGTTACCGACGATATGGACAAATGCCCGGGCACTCCCGCAGGAGTTGCAGTTGACAGCAAAGGCTGCCCGCTTGACAGCGATGGTGACGGCGTCACCGATGATAAGGATAAATGCCCCGGAACTCCGGCAGGAGCCGCAGTAAACAGCAGTGGCTGTCCGCTGGACAGTGACGGAGACGGTGTTTATGACTACCTTGATAAATGCCCGAGGACACCGGCCGGAGCAGCTGTAAATAAAGCAGGCTGCCCGCTGGACAGTGACGGAGATGGCGTATACGATTATCTGGACAAGTGCCCCGGGACATTGAAGGGAATATCTGTTGATTCCGTAGGATGCCCGATTCCAATTAAGGAAAAAGTGTCCATTGAGCTGAAAGTGGAATTTGCTCTGAACAGTGCTGTTGTCACGAGCATATATCAGGACCATATACAGAAGGTCGCTAACTTTCTGAAAACATATCCTGACACTATCGCAGAAATTGAAGGGCACACAGACAGCACCGGAAGTGACCAATATAACATGAGTCTGTCTCAGAAAAGAGCGGAAAGTGTTATCGCTAAAATCAGGAATCTCGGAGTGTCGCCGTCCCGCCTTAAAGCTATTGGCTACGGGGAATCAAGGCCCATAGCTGACAACAAGACAAAAGAGGGAAGGCAGAGAAACAGGAGGGTTGTCGCGCTTATAGTAACTATTGTAACCAAGTAATTCGTGCTGAGCACTGATACTGCTGGAGATTGACTGATAGGCAGTCATGAATAGTGATGAACATTGTTGCTATTCATGGCTGCTTTTTTATTTTGTAACACGACAGAGGATGAGTCATTATAATCGGGGCGTTGGCCGGCTTCGGAATTAACAGCCGTTATTTAATTATACGTCTCCTCATAAGCCTGAACGGGTAGGGGGCTAAGAGAACGGCAACCACACCTAACCACAGGAGATCCCAGAGGACAGTGAATACATTTCCGGCTGCAAAAGCTCGGAATATGTTTACAACATGGTAGAGGGGGGTGAAAAACGCAATCTTGTCAACAACAGGGGACAATGAATCTATAGGGAAAAATATTCCGGAAAAAAGGAAGCTGGGAGTTATGATTAGTGTGAAGAAGTAGGTGAACGAGTCGATGCCCGGAACAAGGGCAACCGTTATAACTGCGACTTCCGCGAATATCAGGCCGCTTATGAAAAGAACGGGTATAGCAAGTATTATTGCGGGTGAATTGACCAGACCAAACCCGGATATCACGATGGTGATGACAGTCCCGTACAGAAGACTCTTGGTGGCACCCCAGAGGAGTTCTCCCCCGACAAGGTCCTCTAAATTCACCGGTGTTGCCAGTATCGCGTCAAATGTTTTCTGGTATGTCATACGTACATACGTACCATATGTGCATTCGGACACCGTTGCAAACATGGATGACGATGCGATCAGCCCGGGTGCTATAAAATTAATATAGGGCATTCCGTTTATTTCCTTCACATAAGCTCCAAGACCCAGGCCAAGTGCAAGCAGATACATGACAGGTTCCACAAAGTTAAAGACAAAACTGGATTTGTACAGCTTCCGGTATACCGTAAAGTTTCTCTGCCAGACCCGAAAAGCCCGCTTGATATTCATGTCAGTTTCTGCCCCTGAAGTGACATATCATGCACGCGAAGGTCCTTGCCCGTTAACTGCAGGTATACATCTTCGAGGTTTCCTCCATATCTGGACATCAGATGTGAGGGTGAGTCGATCACCTTGATCTTTCCTGAGTCCATGATAGCTACCCTGTCACACATTTGTTCCGCTTCCTCCATGTAATGGGTTGTTACCAGGAGTGTTATACCCTGTGCCTTGAGAAGGCTTAATTGCGCCCATACATCATGCCTGCTGCGGGGATCAAGGCCTGTGGTTGGCTCGTCAAGAATGATTATTTCGGGATCATTAATCAGTGCCCGCGCCAGAAGTAGCCGTCGTGTCATCCCGCCGGAGAGATCTTTTATGTTCACATTGACTTTCTCTTCCAGCGCAACGAAATCAAGCAGTTCACGGGCCTTCCTTTCTGATTGATCTTTTGGCAGATCAAAATATCGGGCATATACAATCAGGTTTTCAAGTACGGAAAGATCAGGATCAAGGTTATTGTCCTGGGGCATTACTCCGATTCTAGACTTGATTTTGCTCGGTTCTTTTGTTGTATCAAGGTCAAAAACTCTGATTTTTCCTGATGTTGGGGGCATGAAACAGTAAATCATTCCCATAACTGTTGTTTTACCGGCGCCATTGGGACCAAGAAAACCGAAGCATTCTCCTTTTCTGATCTCAAAATTGATAGCATCAACCGCCGTTAACAGGCCATAGCTTTTTGTCAGTTCTGCAGCGGTAATAATGTTCATTTTGTAATTATACCATCCGGGATGTGGTTGGAAGTGATGAGGCGGGTAATCTATAGAGAATCAATGTGGATATCCTTAGGGGATATCTTTTTCTCAAGATATCGTTTCAGATGCTTTGCTATGATGTTTCTGGAAACCGGGATGACCATGACAAATCCGATGATGTCAGTGAAAAACCCCGGCGTCAGCAGGAGGGCCCCGGCAACCAGTATCATTGCCCCGCTGATCAGTTCGTCACCGGGAAATTCACCCTGGTTCATCATGTTCTGAATTCTTGATAACACACCGAGGCCTTCAAGCCTGACCATATAGGCGCCGACTACAGCAGTCAGAATAACAATCATCGCTGTGTTAAGAACACCAAAAAAAGAGCCGATTTTGATCAGTATTGCAAGCTCGACAACGGGAATTACCGAAAATAGAAGAAATAATTTAAAAAACATAATAGTATCATTAAGAGAAACTGAGGATGTTACTTCTTTTTTCCCTTCACGATAAGTATAACAGCACCGGTAATAAATAAAAAGATAGAGATAGAGAAAGGGATGATGCGCATCAACGTTACCCGTCCTTCGAAATATTTGCCATTGTGAAATGAGACCGGAAATGTATGGGGGTGGTTCATCAGATAATCCGCAACATCTGCGGGTGTGTACCCGGTCTTATATGCTCCCTCCAAATCAAATCCAGAGTCAGCCGACAGTTTTTCTGCCACTTCCTTCACTGACCTTTCGATTCCCTCCCGCAGAATAATTTTTACTGGAAAAGATCCCGGTTCTTTTTCAAACGTGGATAGTGTGAAGTAAATCCATACACTGAGCAGAATAAATATTAAGCCAACAGCTATATTCCTCTTGTTCATTCAGAACCCTCGCAGAGCATGTCCGATACAGGCTATACCATATGTTCAGCTTAATACATATTATACCCTATCATTCAGCATCCGCAGGTGTCAACGCAAATATGACAGGAGGCTGTACGTCATAAGGAGAGAAGAAATAAGATGGGTTTCAGGCGTTTAGAGAACCGTCAAAAATGCTTTTTGCCTCTCTGAGCAACATGTTATGCAGTGCGGGAGCTGAACAAATAATGTTGCCTGATTCGAGGTAGTCATTACCGCCGTTAAAGTCGGTAACAATTCCTCCGGCTTCCCGAATGATCAGGCTGCCGGCTGCTATGTCCCAAGGGCCCAGCCCGAGCTCAAAAAAACCGTCGCATCTTCCGCAGGCAACGTGGGCAAGATCAAGTGCGGCTGAACCTGCTCGTCTGATGTCGCTGACCTGATGAAAAATATTTTTAAAGAGTTTCAGGTAGTCATCGATCATCTCTTTTTTGCGGAAGGGAAATCCTGTCGCGATCAAACTCCCTTTCAGATCCGGGCAGGAGGAAACATGACATTCTTTTCCATTTAAATAGGACCCATTCCCTTTCTCCGCGGTAAACAGCTCATCTCTGAGCGGGTCATACACAACTCCGATGATCATATCGCCATCATACTCCAGGGCTATGGATACAGAAAAAACAGGATACTGGTGTATGAAATTCGTTGTTCCATCGAGAGGGTCAATAATCCAGCGGTATATTCCTGTCTCTCGTGCAGATTCTTCAGCGAGAAAGTGGTGGTCAGGAAATTTATCCCGTATAGTTTTTAAAATGATTTCCTCTGACTTTCTATCAACTGTCGTAACAAAGTCAGAGGCCTGCTTGATATCAATGTCTCTTTCGGATATCCTGCCAAGGTGATTCATAATCACGTCACCGGCAAGCATCGCCGCCCTGAAGGCGGTACCGAGAAATTCGCTGCTATTGCTATTGTTCATGTTCGTCCCCAGACAATAATGTGGCGGTCACTGACAGCTTCTACCTTCAAATGTTCAAGATGGAAGTTTTGTATCTGCTGACGGACCTCTTTTATAGTATAGGCAGCGAGAAGAGAATTGTAAAAGTCTTTTTTGAGTATCTCCGGAGCTTCTGCAGCGTGAAGGGATACCAGGTCGCGGGCTTCTGCGGTAGTTTCCGGACGAAAAAGGTCCATCATAAACAGACGGGAGTCATGCTCTGTGCACTCGATCGCAGTATTCCATAATGTGCCGGGGTCTGCTAAATGGTGAAGAAGACTGTTTGATATAACAGCGTTAAACTTCTTAGTGGAAAGGTTCCTGTCAGGTAAATAACAGTTCAGAACACGGACGCGGCCATTCAGTTCTGCTGCGCTAATATCCTTTCTGGCAATATCAAGCATAGCCTTAGAACCATCAACTCCGGTTATATGAACAGAAGGATATGCAGTGGCGAATCTGATCGTCACATCAGCCGCGCCGCAGCCCAGATCAAGGACATCCCCCTCTGTGAAATCAGGAAAACGGTCCTTGAAGTATTGAACAAAGGCATTATGGGGTTCAGAGAAATCTGCCGCGGCATAAGCCCTGGCCTGTTCAACTCCACCCATGATGTCAGGTTCCGGAATGCGGTTCATTATTGATAATACCAGTCCATTGGTTTCTCTTTTCCAAAGAGATAGTACTAGATTTTTCAGCCTGCAGCGGCTTTTTCTTCCCACTGGCTTTGAATATCATATGTGCCGTGCCTTCTGAAATTCCTCTTGAGACTGAGAATATCATCTCCAACGCAGTTTTCAAGAGAATATTCACCCATCTTTTCCTCGTTCTGCAGGTAGTACAGATAGCCGATCTCTTCAGGTTCAAAACCGATTAAACGGGCGCCCAGGCCGTCCGCCTTCACAGGGTCTGCCGAAGCAATTGCCACTCCCATCTCAACGGCAGTTCCGTCAACAGGACCGTCACCTTCCATGCAGACGAAGCCGTCAAGGACAACGAGGTCAGGCCAGGTCCTCTTTGCGAACTCAACTATGTTCCGGTGAATCATCTTAACGCTCCTGCGGTATGTCGGGTACTGCCTGAAGAGAAAATTAATGAGCCAGTTTGGCAGGGTCCTCCGTGCTCTTGAGACAGTTCCCGGCGGCAGCTTATCCAGTAGGGTTTTTGGTGCGTCCACTTCGATTCCGCCTTTCATGCCGTGAATCATTGCCATGTCCTGTCTTAAAACGAGGCCCGCCATATTTTTTATGCCAAAAGTTGCAACGGCAAAATTGTGAGTTTTCGGAATGGATAACGATATCCTGTAATCAAAGGCATCTATTCGCTTTGAAATCCTTAAATGCGTGTCACCGACAACGGAATGGATAGGGCTCTCGATGACGTCTGTATCACTATCAAAGTCGGTTAGGGTGACATTGGTAAAGTTCTTCTCAAGACTGTAATAATTATAATCTTCATATACCTTCGTGGTGGGCAACCCCCGGTAAAAGGCAGTAGCGGAACTTTCCCCTACTGTTATCGGTGTGTCAGGGGCAATTTTTCTTACCTGTTCAATTACAGCTTCTACCGCCTCCACATGGGTATTGGCAAAGTCAGGCTTCAGTGCAACAAGGTTAGGTTTTATCAGAATGTTCTTTGCATGCCTGATTGAATCAAGTTCGTCCTCGATAAGGGACAGGCATGCCTTGATGTTTTCTTTACGGTTGTCGCCCTTAACAAGGGCAGCTTTTTTCTTGATGCTCATCATACCTCCATAATCGTGGGAGCTGTATTCAACGGATCGTGACCGAGTAAAAAGAGAGAAATACTGTTTTGCCTGTCCAGCCGTTACCTGAAAATACAGGTGTCCTTTACATAGTCAAGTGATCCGTCGTTTGCCCAGAAATCAAGCAGGGCAGGTTCTTTCAGCTGCTGGCCGCGGTACCGTGAAACTGCCGCGTATTCCACCTTCAAATCTCTCAGGGAGGTCATATCTCCCCACAGTTTTTCAAACTGGGCTACAGGAAAAAGATCTTCCTGTCCCTTTCCCCATATATAGTTTACATTTTTTATCGTGACATAGGTCGGTATTTTTTTTTCAAGACGAAGAATTGCATCAGAAACAATCCTCTCTAACTCAGGGTTTCCACAGGCCTTCAGTAGAATGTCCCGGTCGAGGCCGATATAGGCGAGGAGTGAATCAATAGTAATCCAGTTTGTGAGCGTGTTGTAGTAACTGAGTCTGTATTCATCCTCTTCCCGCGGCAATGCCATCCCCTCTATCAACTGAACATGTCCCTGTAGCCTGCACAGTCCCCCACCGGCATCTTCAATGCGTCTCGGCGTGACCTCAAATGTCAGGCATGGTTTTCGAATTATATGCAGACCGAGAAGGGTCGGGTCGAGCCACACACCCATGGTATCGATGTTGTGACAGAGCAGGTACTTAAGACCGGGATTGTCAATTATCAGTTGCGCGAGTGTATTGTTTTTTATAAGATTCGGTATCTCATACCAGTGGCCTAACGGGTTAAACCTGAGAATGGGTTTATTTTCAGAATAATCATCCCCTTCTCCCTTTGATTTGGCCCAGTCTATCAATGCCCTGTGACTGTCATCCTGAACTCTTTGCACATTATCTGCAAGTTGTTGCTGAAGCTGTTCTTCCCAGAGGAAATTCAAATCCCTTTCCATGGGATAGACCCGGTGACCGATAGATTGAGAAGGCGACAAATATATCTGTTTTTTATATCCGAAATAATCAAAGCTTTCCAGATACCGGGCAACAGCCTCATGTGTCAGGTAGCTGGTAGTAAAGACATGCTGCACCCGATTATTGTATTGAGTTCCGGTTTTTATGGTTTTCGCCAGATGAGTCTCGATAAAAGACCGGTATTTTCCCTGAATGCGTACAAACGGGTTAATTGACTTTACAACAGCTGAACCACCTGACCAGCGGCTTCCCATGCCTCCTGAAAATGACACTACCGCAGTTTCATTAGCCTTTAATGATATCTCTCCTGTACGGAAACAGTCATCGAGAGAAATGTCTCTGGAAGGCCCATCGCTCTGATACTCCTTTGCAGAGGGCGGCTGAGGGGAACCGGTTATCTGCTCAAGATGAAACAGGTCATCGTAGAGGACATCTTCTATGACTGAATCTGCAGAAAGCCGGTTTTGCGCGAGGCCTATTTCGCCCTTTTTTAAAAGAGACTTCATGTAATCATGAGAATCAGCGTCAAATCCATATTTAGCTTTTATCTCCTCTTCACCCTTTTTCGCACCGGATAGTGCGGCTTCAGACGTAACGTCATTTCCTGGCATCTCCGGAAGCAAAGCATCCTTTCCAAAATATAAATGTGCAGTAATTCCCTCGTGATTTATCTCAAAGTCATAGAGTATTGGATCGATGATAAAGGGAAATGATGACCCATATTTAGCTTTCAGCTCAAGCATAATCTCGCCAATCCGTTTCATAACGGGTTCTTTGGCAGATGGATCAACGATAAATGCCATACCGCCTCCTGACATGCCGCCGAGCATCAGAAAGCCCCAGTATTGATGAGGAAACTCGCTTTCTATTCTTTCAATGAGTTCCTGTGTAAAGGCGTTATTGATCCAGGGAATAACAGGCTGCAGCGCTTCCTCCCAGTCCATGGTAGTAAGTCTTCCCAGCTCTTTCATATTACCAGATTTCAGGGCCGATACTATTTTGTCGTACAGCTCGATACCTCTTTTTCTCGCCCTCCATTCCTTCTCATATTTCAAAAGGTATTTTTCTGTGACCATCTCCAGCACCGGGCCGACATTCTGGGATATGCCTCCGTGGATCAGGACCAGAGAATTATGAATATTATTCTCTGCCTCCTTTGACAGTTCTTCACCAGAAAAGATTCTGTGCTCCGGAAGCAGACAACCTCTGCTGATGGTGTACTCGGGCTGACCCTCATGGGCAGGGACTCCGGTAATCAGTTTTATGCCCGGCCATAAACCGCCTGAGTCCTGCCAGCCTCCTCCTGAACCTCCGAGCCACTCTCCAAGAATTGCGCGTGAAGCTACAATTCGCCTGTCCCTGTTTGTCAACAATCCAGTCTGTTTATTTATCTGGCCGCTGAACCTCATCAACCGCGTTATAATGGTTGCAAGAAGAGTTGTGCTGACGGCAAGGCGTGATCCTTTGGGGATACTGTTAACCCTTGTTACTATCTCGATCCCGCCTGGTTTGCCGAGTAGTTTATGAAGAATATTGTTCAGGTGAATGTCCAGTTTTTCATATGAGGGTGGTATGATCCCCGAAGCAACAACGCCGGCCTTTAGAAGTGAGAGATGGTCGTTTCCGAAACTGAATAATTCCTTTACGTCAGAAATATCTTTTGATATATGCAGGTCAATGGACGTCAGACGAATTATAGGCTCCCTGATAAAGCGGCAGTAACATTCAGATGGCGGCAGCAAAGGGCCTTCGCTGCCATGGACCTTCAGGTTTACAGAGAGGTTGACCACACGGGCACCCTCGGGGAAATCCATGCCGAGAAAGAAAATATCTGACCATCCGCTATGAGATGGGTCGAGTCTGACCGGGGAAGCATCAAAGCCAACGGGGTAAAGGCCTGTGTCACTGTCCTGCGTTGTCAGAAGAGGCGGAGCTCTGAAGGGATAATCATCAAGGCTGCTGAAGGCATAAAGATCATGATTTTCATCGCACTGACTGATTGACAGTTTGACCTGGGCCAGTAAATAGTCAAAAGCCAGTTTGTGGTATGAATCGGCAATGGCGCTGAAAAGAGAACTGTTTTTTCCCCCGCTTTTCAGGAATATATTAATTGACTTTTCAAAGTCTCTCTTGAAAGCGGCTTGAACTCCCTCAAAGGGGATTTCCCCATGATGGGGGAACTCATTCCCTTTGTCTAGATAGAATCGGTAAACCACAAAGAGAAAAAGAGATGCCCTCACCTTGTGATAAAGATTCGTGCTCGATTTACGAAATGCCTCCAGTTCGTCCGCGTACTTCAGCAGTTCACCACTTTTCTTATCGCTTAACAGGGAGTCAATAGAACGGTGTCGACTCGAATCCTCTTTGCTCGTAATCGTTTCAATCAGAATGTTGGACATGGGCAGGGTAATATTTTAACATATACCCTATTGGATGATATTGAGGGGTAATATGAGAGTCTTGATTCAAAGAGTAACAAAGGCGAGTGTATTCATAGAAGGCAGGGAGAAGGCCTCAATCGGAAAAGGAATGCTTCTTTTTGTGGGAATAGGCAAAGGCGACACTACTGAAGATATCGAATATACATCAAAGAAGATCTCCCGATTACGAATATTTGAAGATATGAACAGTAAAATGAACTTGAGCATTACTCAGGCTGGAGGACAGGTTCTCAGTGTTTCCCAGTTTACCCTTTATGCTGATACCAGAAAGGGTAATCGACCCGGTTTCGATCACTCAGCAGGCCCGGAAACAGCAAGAGATCTCTGGCTTCTCTTGAACAGTTCCTTAAGAGATAACGGGATAGAAGTAAAAGAAGGCGTATTTGCCGCGCATATGAATGTAGATCTGGTCAATAACGGTCCGGTGACGATAATGATCGATTCGAAAAACAGGTGATTCATGCTGAGAGGAACAGGCCCGCGGCTTAAGACCAAGGTTTTCCCCTGATGTCTTCAAAGCAAATTGAATTAAATATAGTTATAAAGTGATAAAAGAGGCGGAATAGCCTGCTTATTATCGTATAGTTAATGTATCTAAGGCATAAACGGAGTTATCGTGGACAAAAGCAAAAAAACCAAAAAAGAGCTGATACATGAGTTGAAAGAAATGAGGCATATCATTTCAGAAATGGAGAGTAATTACAGTCGTGCTGATCACCTGATTTTACAGTCAGTCTACAGTTGGGAAGATACCTTTGACACGATAACAGATATGATCACCATCCATGATAAAGATTTTAATATTGTTCATGCAAATAAGGCAGCAGAAGAAATACTCGGGCTCCCCTTTCTTGAAACGTCAAAGGCGAAATGTTATGAACACTATCATGGTGAAAGCTCTCCTCCGTCCGGATGCCCGAGCTGCAAGTGTCTTGTGTCGGGGAAACCGGTCCAGTTTGAAAAGTTCGAACCTCACCTGAACAAATTTCTTGAAATAAGGGCGATGCCCCAGTTCGACAGTGACAAGCAGGTAATCGGTGTTATTCATATTGTCAGGGACATCACTGAACGCAAGCAGATGGAGGAGGAACTGCAGAAAGCCCATGATGAGCTGGAGATGCGTGTGAAGGAGAGAACAGCAGAGCTTGTCGAGGCCAATAAAGAGATGTTTAATGAGATTTCCGAGCGGAAGAAGATCGAAAACGCACTGAGAGACAGCGAAAGTAAATTCAAGGGACTGTCCCAGGAATTTACGGTGCTCTTGAATGCGATCCCGGACAATCTCATACTTCTTTCTCCTGACATGAAAATTAAATGGGCAAATAAAGCCACTGCAGCTTCCTTTGGCAGAGATATATCTGAGCTTACCGGGGAAACCTATTTCAGTTTGTATGACAGTGCCCACGGCTCAGAGAGGGATTATCCATCGGCAATATGTTTTCGCACCGGAAAGGAAGAAAACTCACGCATCACCGGCACTGACGGCCGGTTGTGGGATGTGCGGGCTTTTCCCCTGCGCGATGAGTCCGGAAACGTGAAGAATGTTATGGTGCTGGCACGAGATATTACTGCCAAGGTACGCATGCAGGAGGAGTCAAAGCAAATACAGGCCAAGTTAATTCATGCGAATAAGATGACATCAATCGGGACCCTTGTTTCGGGCGTTGCCCATGAAATCAACAATCCCAATACCTTTATTAAATCCAATGCCCAGCTCTTTGCAAAAATCTGGAAAGATGTAGGTCCACTCATAAATAAATTTGCCAGGGAGAATGGTGACTTTCTTCTGGGAGGGCTTCCCGCTTCCGAGGTTGTTAAGATTGCACCGGAGGTCATAAAGGGAATTGATGAGGGGTCCATAAGAATTCAGCATATCGTCGACAACCTCAGGGATTTCGCGAGGCCTGAAAAAGGAGGTCTCAATGGAAGGGTCGATGTAAATGAAGTGATTGTCGCATCACAGTCAATACTGGGGAATCAAATCAAGAAGTTTACAGACAAGTTTCAACTGATCTGCGGGAAAAATATCCCTTCGGTAAAGGGGAGCTCTCAGCAGATAGAGCAGGTAATCATTAACCTGATCATGAACTCCCTCCAGGCCCTTAAGGACAATAATTCTGCGGTTCGGGTTATGACTTCCTATAACCGGGCGACAAGATCAGTCATTATAAAAGTAAAAGACGAAGGGATCGGGATGGACAGGGATACTCTCGAAAGAATTACAGAACCTTTTTTTACAACCAAACTTGAAGCAGGAGGCACCGGCCTGGGTCTCTCGATTTCCTATGCGATTATTAAGGACCATAAGGGTTCTCTGGAATTCAAATCAAAGTCCGGACATGGCACAACAGCTATCTTAACCCTCCCGGCAATGATTAAGGAAAAATTAAAGGACAACGTAAAGAGCCCGACTGAAAGTGATCACAGTCTGATACAGGGGTCGAAAGATAATCTCAGGGCAGGAGCCGTTAAGGGAACAGAACGATGAGCAACTCCACAACGCCGGCGATACTATTGATCGATGATGAAAAGCATATCCTCTTCAGTTACAACCTCATATTAAAGAGCGCGGGAATGGAGCATGTTATGACTCTTAAGGACAGCAGGCAGGTCATGCCTCTTCTCGCAAAAAAGAATATAGCTGTGGTTGTCCTCGATCTGGTAATGCCCTATCTGTCCGGCATAGAGCTCCTGAATAAAATCACAATTGAATAGAGATAACATCTCTGAAAAAGCACCTCCTTACGGGAGAGCTGGAAAATGAGGCTGTTTTTTCATCGATTATTACGAGAAGCAAGAGGATGCGGGCGATTTTTCAATACATCGAGTCTGTGGCAAGATCACAGAAACCTGTTTTTATAACAGGTGAAACCGGTGTTGGAAAAGAGTTGATCGCGAAGTCGGTTCATGATTCCAGTGGATTGTCAGGAGAATACGTAGCGGTCAATGTTGCCGGGCTTGATGACACAATGTTTTCTGACACACTCTTCGGACACAAGAAGGCGGCCTTTACCGGCGCGGACAGGGAAAGACAGGGGCTGATTGTGAGGGCAGCGGAAGGTACGCTGCTCCTTGATGAGATAGGAGATTTAAGCAAGTCATCCCAGGTCAAGCTGCTCCGGTTGCTTGAAGAAAAGATCTACTATCCCCTCGGTTCAGACGTGCCTGAGAAAAGCAATGCGAGAATTGTAGCTTGCTCGAACGTAGACATCCAAGAAGAGATAAAGGAGGGAAATTTTCGTAATGACCTCTATTATCGTCTCTGCGCCCATCATATTCAGATACCGCCTCTTCGGGAGAGGCTTCAGGACATTCCGATCCTGCTTGATCATTTTCTTGAAGACGCCTCAACAGAAATGGGTAAGAAAAAGCTCCCCCTGTCACCTGAACTTGTGACACTCCTTTCTAATTACCACTTTCCCGGAAATATTCGTGAACTTCAGGCAATGGTTCATGACGCGGTAGCGCAGCACAAATCAGGACGCCTCTCTTTAGACAGTTTTAAGGGATTCATAAAAGAGAGGAAGTCAGTTATTACCCACGACCTTGCCCCTCAAGGTGACTCTGTCCTGTCAGTAAGAGAGATATTCGGACATTTCCCAACATTAAAAGAGATGGAAGACTTTCTTATATCTGAAGCGATGAGAGGTTCCGATGACAACCAGGGCAGTGCCGCATCACTTCTGGGTATTACCCGACAGGCCCTGAATCAAAGGCTGAAGAAAAAGAATAAGAATTCATAATGCAGATGGCATTATCTATTCATGCAGCCGCATTATTTCTCTGACTGTCCGTCATCCTTTTTTTTATTCTGTTCTGATGTTACCTTTTCGTTGTGCTGATCATTGTTATCAATAATGATCCTTGACCATTCTTCCATATCACTCATCTGTCAGACTCCCTGTTATGCGTAGTTCTTTACTTCGGTCGGACAGGACAATACCTTAAAGAGAAATGTCATACGTCTAAACGATATAGTTATTTCCTGCGCTTTCTGATCAGCCTGCAAGAAATCTTGCACGCGCAATAATTCTTGCAGGAAAATTAAAGAGAAAAAATAGTCACTTGGGCTTATTTGTAAAATATGGTAAAGATTCATTGCTTAAAAAGGCTATCTCTAAAGAAACTCAAATATAGCCCTATCTGACTGAAATATATAGTCAATTATTACCAACATGCCTGATGGCATACCCTTTGCATTATTCAGTCTATCTTTTAAAGATCAAAAAAATTATAGAGTCACATCGGAACAGCAGCAAATTTCATGTCAGAAAAAAAACAGATCAACAACAGCACGCTGGGCGTGATCAAGGCAGATATTACTGCTACTGAAATCGATGCATTTGTCTTTTATGCGCGCAATGATCTCAAACTCGGGTCAGGATTCGGCAATGCCATAGCGCTCAGAGGCGGGCCGTCCATCAGGAAAGAGCTTGAAAACCTTGGACCTCTGAATGTAACAGAGGTAGTCGTAACAACTGCCGGTACAATGAAGGCAAAAAACATTATTCATGCATGCGGACCAAAGTTTCAGGAAGAGAACATTGAAGAGAAATTAAAGACAACTATCCAGAATGTTTTGAAGGCGGCAGAAGCCAACGGTATTGAAAGCATCGCCTTTCCTCCTATGGGAGCGGGATTTTATGGTGTTCCGATTGATCTAAGTGCAAAAATCACCATCGACAGCATCGCTGACTACCTGGCAAAGGGTTCAGAGATTAAAGATGTAGTTGTTTGTGGAAATGATACAAGAGAGTACAAGGCTCTCGTACCAAAACTTCAGGATCTGAACAAAAAAGCAGCTTAATACTTAAATAAGAAAGGAGACGTTATGAGTAATTTACTGCACTTTTCATCACATACTTTACAGGAAATCGCACTTGTCTTTATGGCAACAGTATATTTTATGCGGGTCAGATGGTTTTTAAAATGGCCCCTGGCAAAAGAGCGTCAGCCCGCGACCGGAATGGGGGACACAAACCCCAAGAAAGGAGCACGTTATTCTGTGGGAAAAATCGCTATGCCCTGGGCAATGGAAAGCTCCCGTAACAAGCCTCTGATGTATGCACAGTTTGTGATTTTTCATCTGGGAGTGGTAGCGGCGATCGGATTGTCATTTATTATTCCCTACGGTCCCGGACTCCTGAAGTCGGCAGGTCTTGTATCTCTGATTCAGCTTCTTACCGGCGCAGCATGTATTATTGGTGTCTTTAGGATCATTCGCAGGATTACCAATCCCTATATGCGGGCAATCAGTTCTCCTGATGACCACTTCTCTCTTGTTCTTCTTACTGGCTGGTTTGCTTTTGCCTTCATGGCAGCACCGAACAACATAAGCAGCGGGGAAGGGGTTATGCTTGCTTACTTCATGTTGACAGCGTTCTTCCTTGTGTATGTTCCTTTCAGCAAAATTTCACACTATCTCTACTATCCCTTTACACGGACATATCTGGGAAGGCATTTTGGACGAAGGGGTGTATATCCTCTCAAGAGGACGCCTGCATAAAATCGGTAACGACAATATTAATTATCCATATAAAGGGAGGTTTCAATGAGCACAACAACAAACGGAAGATCATATAAAGCACAAAAGGTCATTGACAGAATGGGTCAGAAGCTGACACGCCAGATGGTGGGATCGCTGGCAGCATGTGTACACTGCGGTCAGTGCACTGACTCCTGTCACTATGTCCTGTCAAATCCGGGGGACCCTACATTTGCACCGGCGTACAAGGCGGACAGGATCAGAAAGCTTTTCAAGAAACATTATGACTGGACAGGGAAAGTATTTCCAAAGTGGGTGAAAGCCGGAACAGTGCAGACTGATGAAGACCTGGAAGAGCTGAAGGACATAGTCTTTGGTAAATGCACAAACTGCAGGAGGTGCACGATTAACTGTCCGATGGGTGTAGACCTTGCTACCTTTAACCGTATGGCGCGTGGCCTGCTCTGTCATGTCGGGATCATGCCCGAAGGCGTTGAATATGTCGCGAAAGAGCAGTGGGAAATTGGAAACCAGATGGGGGTATTAAAAGAAGATTACATCGAGACCATAGAATGGCAGGAAGAGGAACTCCAGGATGAAATGGAAGACCCCAATGCAAGAATACCCGTTGACAAGGTAAATTCAGAGATCGTTTATGTGATCAATCCCCGTGAAATAAAACATGATCCCCGCTCAGTCCTGGATGCGGCCAAGATCTTTTATATGGCGGGCGCAGATTATACCATGCCGAGCGAAGGATGGGACATGACGAATTTCGGCCTCTTCAACGGTGACGATGAACTGGGCGGTGCTGTAGCAGGACGTGTATACGATAAGGTTGAGGAGCTGAACGGCAAGAAACTCGTGATATCAGAATGCGGACATGGCTACAGGTCAACGCGCTGTGAAGGGCCCAACTGGGCAAAGAAAGATATCGCCTTTGATTCAGAAAGCTCTGTAATCACCATGTTGAAGTATATCAAGGAAGGCAAAATTAAAGTAGACAAAACAAAAAATCCGGGAAGCTATACATTCCATGATTCCTGCAACAATGCCAGAAGCTGCGGACTGACTGAAGAACCCCGTGAATTGCTGAGCCTTGTTGTTGATGATTTCAGGGAAATGTATCCTAACCGCGCTGAAAACTATTGCTGCACAGGCGGCGGAGGTGCGATGTCAATGGCAGAGTACAGGCCCAGCCGTCTCAAATCAGCTAAGGTGAAAGCTGATCAGCTCAGCGCTACGGGCACAAAAACGGTTGTTACGTCGTGCCACAACTGCGTGGACGGTCTGACTGACCTCATAGGTCACTATAAGCTGGGAATGGATGTTACCCAGCTCGTAAACCTGGTGGCGAACGCACTTGTTGTTGATGAGAAGATTGAGGAAAACCGAAAAATACATTCAGCAGAAACTTCAGCTACTGCGGCACAATAGATTTATTATCAAGACACTGTTGCCACCCCTCTTGATCAGGGAGGGGTGGTAATAGCCTGATAATAAGAAGTGAGTGCCGTGGAAAGGAGAAAGAAGATGGAGAAGCATAAGCAAGAGAATTTTCATTGCGAGGACTTTCTGAGCGATTTTGATTTCTGGACTGTTGATGTTGCTGACAAACTGGCCAGAGACAGTGATATCTCCGGCGGACTGACAGAGAGTCACTGGAAAGTAATCATGTATGTGAGGGATCATTTCATGAAATATGAAAAAGGTCCCGCAGTGGTCAAGGTGGTAAAAGACTGCGGCATATCATTCAAGGAATTATGCGACCTGTTCCCGTGCGGGCTTGTCAGGGGAGCCTATAAGGTTGCAGGTCTTCCCCGACCGCAGGGATGCATATAAGTAACCTCTATTGAGAAGCCGCGCTCCTGGATCTCTGTTACTTCCAGAGCGCGGCTTTTGCATTCGGCAGAGTACTGTGTTATTCCAATACGTCTTATTTTATACTCCTAAGTCCTTGAAATTAAGTATGATTCGCTAAAAAAGAATAGGTGCGGGGAACATTGACTTATAGGACCGCTTTTTGTATGCTATTTAGCGGTTAGAAGATGAAAGAAGAGAGCTCACGTGACACAGCTTTTAGTACACTCCTGAAAATAATCTCTGTTATTATATTTCTCTATTTATTTCTCGTTAGCATTGGTCTCATGGGCACTGCCTTCAAGGGATTTGGGAAAGGTTTTGCCGAGGTACTGCTGAATACCACTTCCAATTCATTTGTCGCACTGTTTATAGGTATTCTGGCGACGAGCCTGGTTCAGAGCTCATCAACAACAACGTCTATTGTAGTGGGAATGGTAGCCTCTGGAGTTATAACAATCGGGAATGCAGTACCGATTATAATGGGCGCCAATATCGGAACGACTGTGACCAACACCCTTGTTTCAATGGGTCATATATCGCGGAGAGAAGAGTTTAAACGCGCCATTGCAGGGGCGACTATCCATGACTTTTTCAACCTTATCTGTGTGTCAATCATGTTTCCCCTTGAACTTGCCACCGGTTTTCTGCAAAAAATGGCCACCTATCTTGCAAGTGTATTTATTTTTTTTGGCGGCATCAAGTTTACCAGTCCTGTTAAAACGGTGACAAAACCGGCAATAAATTACCTTAAGACATTATTTACCGAAACAGCGGGGCTGCCTGACAACATTGCCTATAGCATAATCCTGGTAATATCCTTTATTCTGCTCTTTGCATCACTCTACTACATCGTCAAGTTGATGAAAACACTTGTGATTTCCAGAGTTGAGACGGCCCTTCATAATGTCGTGGGCGGAAGTGCCCTGATAGCAATATGCGCAGGTTTCTTCTTTACTTTAATTGTACAGAGCAGTTCAATTACAACGTCTCTTCTTATCCCTTTAATCGGAGCTGGACTCCTGACTATAGACCTTGCCTTTCCCATAACAATGGGAGCAAACATCGGAACAACAGCTACAGCAATCCTGGCTTCATTTGCAACTGGAAATATATCAGCTATTACAATAGCTTTTGTCCATTTCCTCTTCAACATCATAGGTGTAGTTGTCATTTACCCGATTCCATTGTTCAGGCGCATACCCATATTTCTTGCCACAAAGCTGGGCGACCTTGCTTTCAGAAAGAGAAGATACGCACTGTACTATGTAATTGGACTTTTTTTTATATTACCGACTATATTAATTGTGATTTCCAAGATGTTTCAATAGGAGGCTGACATGTTTAAAAATCTGGTTCAATTCTGGAAAGGAAAAGATTTCATCACCCAGGTTACAGATGAATTCAAAGTGATGCTTGATGATTGTGAGAAAATGTTCAGGTCCTCGTATGACATCCTTGTTGATAATAAAAAAGATCATGATCTGACAGTGGATATATTCAAAACTGACAAGAAGGTAAATAGATCTCAAAAAGCCATACGAAGACGGATTATAGAGCATATGACCGTAAATCCCTCTGTGGATGCTCCGGCCTGCCTTCTGCTGTTCAGCGTCTCAAAAGACGCGGAAAGAGTAGGGGATTATGCCAAGAACCTTCTTGAAGTGAGCAGACTTCTGGAAAAGCCCATTGAAAAGGAATCATATGAAAAGCTCTTTAATGATTTAGATAAGGACATGATGGACCTTTTCAGTCAGACCAGAGACGCCTTCATTGAGTCAGATGAAGAAAAGGCGACCAAAGCATGGGATTCCCAGAGAATCATCAAAGAAAAATGTGACAATATTGTCAGAACACTTGCAAGCAGCAATTATTCTATTAACGAGGCTGTCTGCTACACCCTTATTGCCCGCTTTATCAGAAGAATGTCTTCACACCTCACCAACATCGCCACATCAGTGGTCGTACCGTTGACAGAACTTGACTACTATTATGAGAAGGACAAGGAGGACAAGCTTATTTAAGCCAGTCCCTGCCTGCCGGACTCTCATGAGTTGTTCATCAGAAACAGCGTTCACAAATTCTGAAGAATAACCTGACTTCCTAATCCTGGTCGCATGTTCGAGTCATGAATGTGGCACGAAATTAACAATAAGTTACAGCTCTTTATCTAGAAAATACTTTAAGTGTTAATTCTTCGATTGTACCAGCATTCAAGAATCGCGGGTGATCCAGAAGCTTTGTTCTCAACTTCACTAACATTGTGAAGGACACCAGAACTAGTCATTCTGTATTCTTACCCAACAAATTACATTTTCGTAGCTGATTCTTAAGACATTATTTTCATTCTTAACATATCTAATATCCACAGATGTAGCAGAATTGTAGCAATTCCAACTGGAGTGAAAATATATATCTTCTAAATCCGGAAGGCAAGCTTAAATTAACGAGGATGTCCAACGTTCCCTTTGTAAAATGCTTCACACTGTGCTCCCGGAATCAGTTTTCCTGCTTTGCCAATGAGTGAGAGAATTGATCCGGCTGCAGATTGCATAATCGATATTTTTTCAAACTGCGGATTATTTAAGGAACCAGATATTTTCTGTGTCAGCTCGGCACATCCTTTTGTATCAATGACTGCCACGATAACATTCTCATACTTTTCATTTACCAGATCCAGTTTCCCTTTTACGGCCAGCCTGTTTTCCCGGGTGGCAATGGCTACATCTTCGGCTGTGGCAATTCCCTTATCCACTTTCCAGCTAGAGACGAATTCCTTCATGATTCCTCCCTGGGCGCCGGTACTCCTGTGCAGCTCTTCATATTCATATCCTTTGGTCAGAGCCGTGCCCGCAGGTCCGGCAAGAAAAAACGCACCTATATCAAGAGCGCTAATATTCTGTGTTTTTCTGTACGTACTCAGGACAGTATCTATATCATAGTTACTGATCACGAGGTTCTCTCCCTGGATAGAAGTATGTCCATGTATGGTTTTTTTCATTTCATCCATGCCGCTCCCCTGCATTGAAAGATTCAGGGAGAGATCAACCGCTCCTTCCATATGTTTGTATTCCGAAAATGTACTAAGGAATTCTTCAAGACGGAATTGAGAGAGCGTTGATTGAATTTTCAGGGTAGGCTTTTTTCCTTTTACGTCCAAGGTAACCTCACCCTTTCCTTTTCCACTGAACAGTGTCGTGGAAATATCACTGATGGTGTAGAGACCCTCTTGTGCGCTCATTTGAAAAGTAAGGTCTGACAACTTTACGGCATGAGAAGTGATCTTTTTTGAATTAAATCTTCCTTTGAAAGAAAGGTCATGTATCAGGCTTTGTTTTGCCCTATTTCTGACAAGAAGATTCTTTATTGCGATATCAACCCCTTTTAAATTAGTGGCAGTTTTACTATTATTGTCAGAATAATCAATATCCCCCTTGAATGAAAGTCCATGTATCTGGCTTGGCTCTGAATCTTTCACAAGAAAATTTATTATAGCTACATCAACCCCGTTCAATTTAGTGACCGTTCCATTTTTGTGGTCAGAATAAACAATATTCCCATCTGACAGAGATATGTTATGTGCCGCAAAGGGTAGAGTGTCCTTCTCTTTCACCTCTTCCTCTTTTCTCTTCTTCTGGATCTTTTGAGTGATATTGAACTCGCCGTTCTTGAATCGTACAAGAGAAATTGCAGGTCTTTTGATAGTTATCTCATCTATGCTGACCTTGCCTTTGAGAAGTGGCAAAAGTTCCAACCCGAATTTTACTTTCTCCAGAGAAGCGATATCTGACTCTCTTCCTGTTATTTTTATATCTCCGATAGATATGTTCAGGTTG
>CAMYND010000003.1 GCA_947259645.1 Thermodesulfovibrionia bacterium
TTATCAGATCCATAACCTCCTCCCACTTCCCTTCCACGACTGTGCCCATCGGATTTACCTTGTAGGGCAAACCGCTCCGGTCAACCATATTGATGACCTTTGCCACATCTGCACCGACTCCCGGTCCTTTGCCGATCGGAATAATGCTGAATTCAACTAACATGAACATTCCTCCTTCCACACAGTCTCAAATACAAACAAATAGCGTATGTATTACGCTGCTACTCTTCCTTCTTTCCCGCTTCCTTTTCCGCAATCAGTTTCTGTGCTACATGAGCCGGTACTTCCTCATAGTGGGAAGATTCCATGGTGTACAACCCCTGACCGCTGGTGAGGGCATTCAGCTGGTTTGCGTAGGTAAGCATCTCTGACATCGGCACAAGTGCCGAGACATTCTGAAGACCACTCGGGAGTGAGTCAACTCCCTGCACTTTCCCCCGTTTCGCGTTCAGGTCTCCAATGACGTTCCCGAGGTACTCTTCCGGTGTATTTACTTCAACCTTGACAATCGGTTCAAGAATAACAGGTTTCGCCTTTGGAGCAGCCTTCTGAAGCCCCATTGATCCGGCAATTTTAAAGGCCATCTCTGATGAATCCACATTGTGGTAAGAACCATCATACAGTGTCGCTCTTAAATCCACGACAGGATATCCTGCGAGCAGGCCTTCTTTCATCTTCGCAACAATGCCTTTTTCCACTGCCGGTATATACTGCCTCGGAATGGCACCTCCCACAATCTCATTAACAAATTCAAATCCACTGCCCCTCGGCAACGGTTCTATCTTGATCCAGCAATCTCCGAACTGTCCTCTGCCGCCTGACTGTTTTTTGTACTTGCCCTGCGCGCTCGACGATGTTTTAATGGCTTCTCTGTATGGGATCTTCGGTGTCTTCATTATGACTTCTACCCCGAACTTCCGTTTCAGCTTCTCCAGGGTCACCTCAAGATGCATCTGCCCCATGCCGCCCAGTATCATTTCAGCTGATTCCGGGTCCCTGTGGAATTTCAATGTCGGATCCTCTTCCAGCATCCTGTGAAGGCCTGTGCTCACCTTTTCCTCGTCTCCCCTGGACTTGGGCTCCATAGCATAGGATATCATCGGGTCAGCAAACTGTAGCGGATCAAAAAGTATGGGCTTTGCCGGATCAGCCAGGGTATCTCCTGTCTGGGCTGTCTTCAGTTTGGCAACAGCGGCAATTTCTCCGGGACCAACCTCTTTTACCGGAACCTGTTTTTTGCCAAGCAGGTAAAACATATTACCCATCTTCTCCTTGCTGTCCTGGGTAGCATTGTACGTGTTTGAGTCAGACCTGAGCACACCGGAGTATACCCTGAACAGTGTCAGCTTCCCTGCAAAGGGATCTGCAATGGTCTTGAAAACCCTGACGGATAATGGATCGGTTGCCACAGGGTTTCTCGTCGCCGCTTCTCCGCTTTTTGTGTCCTTGCCTTTCAGGGGTGAAGTCTCCGCCCTTTCAGAAGGAGAAGGAAGACAGGAGGTGATGGTCTCCAGAAGCTGCTGAATACCGATATTGGAAGCAGCGGAACCGCACAGAGTCGGTATCAGGCTCCTCTTCAGGGAACCCTCCCTGACCCCCTTGATGATTTCCTCATTAGTGAGGTCTGTTCCTTCAAGATACTTTTCAAGCAGGTCGTCATCTGATTCAGCTATTTTCTCGACCAGCTTCTTTCTGTATTCATCAGCCTCGGCTTTATACGCTTCTGGTATTTCTTCTTCGGTTATCTCTCCGTTTTTGCTTCTTCTTGCCTTCATCGCGATAAGGTCGATTACACCTTCCAGGTTCCCGTCAGTTCCCATCGGAATATTCAGGGGGACCACGGACACGCCGTAGGCCTTCTCCACACTGTCCATGGCAGAGAGGAAATTGGCATTTTCCCGGTCCATCTTATTTATGAACACCAGTCTCGGAATTTCATAGGTATCAGCAAACTGCCATATTTTGCCTGTTTCAGCTTTCACGCCCGAAAGCCCGCTCACGATAACTACAGCGCCGTCAACGGCGCTGAGACAGCACTTGGTATCTTCAAGAAAGTTTATGTATCCGGGAGTGTCAACAATATTAATCCTGTGACCCTTCCAATCACAATATGCAAGGGCGGAAGAAATCGAAATCTTGCGGTTAATCTCTTCGGGTTCATAATCTGTAACAGTGTTGCCATCATCAGACTTTCCCAACCTGTCCGTTGCCTTAGCATTAAAAAGCATAGCTTCTACCAAAGATGTCTTCCCCGCGCCTCCATGAGCTATGACTGCTACATTCCTGATTTTGTCTACATCAATAGGCATAACCAACCCTCCTTAACAAGATTATATTTTTTATGTAGAATGAACAGAATCATCCGCCTGAACGTGCTGGTCCAGAACTTTCTCTATGACAGGCTTATATTCTGTTTTTGATCCTATATTTTTTGACCAGACCTTAATGCCAAACAGCGAGAGCCCAAGCAGTGCAAATCCAGCAACAGCAGCAATAAGTTCAGAGTTTATTTCAGTAAGGTAAAGCTCACCAAGGCTTTTTCCGAGGATCGAGCCTGCGACAAGCGCAACAACCGGAATTCCATAGACGAGCATGGTCCCTTTAAGATATGTATAAGGTTTTAAGGTGAGTTTGACGACCTGACCCACTTTCGCGTTAACAGGATTAAGGGCCTCAATTACAGCTCCTTCAGGTGTGTGCTGGCATGCCCCCCCTGCGGTACATCCGTCACAGCTGCTCTTTTTCTGGACAATCACCTTTGCCATGATCCCTTGAACTTCGGTTATAGTACCGGTTTCTTCAATCATATTCGGAGCGGTCAGCTGTCAGCCTTTAGCTATCAGCTATAAATAAGGTTATCCATTTTTCAGCTGCCAGCTGATTGCTGAACGCTGATTGCTGAACACTGACAGCTGCTTCACCCTCTCAAGAGTTTATATTCTATACTGTCCACAAGTGCCTGCCAGGAAGCCTCTATGATATTTTCAGATACACCAACTGTTCCCCATTTGTGTTTGCTGTCGCCTGACTCTATCAGGACTCTGACATTCGTAGCGGTGCCCTTTCCAGCTGTCAGCACCCGTACCTTGTAGTCTATGAGCTTAACGTCTTTGAGCTGGGGATAGTATTCTTCAAGGGCTTTTCTCAGTGCATTATCAAGAGCGTTCACCGGACCATTTCCCACTGATGCTGTATGTTCAACACCCCGGGGCGTCTTCACCATTATCGTAGCTTCGCAGATAGGGTCCTCGCCCTCTTTTCGTTTGGAAACGATCACTCTGAATCCGATGAGGTCAAAGAATTTCCTGTGAAGCCCAAAAGCCTTTTTCAGCAGGAGTTCAAAGGACGCTTCCGCGCCTTCAAACTGCATACCCTGGTTTTCAAGAATCTTCAGCTCTTTTACGACCTCGGCTACTTTGGGTGATTTTGGATCTACCCGCAGTTTAAAGTCATCTATCTTTCGGATGATGTTGCTTTTCCCGGCCAGGTCTGACACCAGCACCCTTTGATAGTTGCCGACTGACTCGGGCCTGATATGTTCATAGGTCTCCGGGTGCCTTTGGATCGCACTGACATGTATTCCTCCCTTGTGAGCAAATGCACTGTCGCCGACAAATGGCTGGTTCTTGAAATGCCTTAAATTGGCTATTTCAGTGACAAACCGGGAAACATCCTTTAATTTCTTTAATTTACTTATCGTTAAACATCCTTTGTTCATTTTTAACTTTAGGTTTGGAATGAGCGAAATCAGGTTTGCATTGCCGCACCGCTCACCCAGTCCGTTTATTGTCCCCTGCACCTGTGATGCCCCGGCATGCACAGCGACAAGAGAGTTGGCCACAGCGCATTCCGAGTCATTATGGGCATGAATGCCTACAGGTGTTTTAAAGGCCGCTGTTACCGTCCTGACCTGTGATTCCACCTCACCGGGCAGGGACCCTCCGTTTGTATCGCAAAGAATAATGCGATCTGCCCCTGCTGAAATCGCGGCCTCCAGTGTCTGTATCGCATAATCAGGATTGGCCTTGTATCCGTCAAAGAAGTGTTCCGCGTCATAAAAAACATTGGGGACCCTTTTCTTTAGATGAGAAACTGTGTTGAATATCAGATCAAGGTTTGCCTGAAGAGAAACTCTCAGCGCTTCCCGTACATGAAAATCCCATGTCTTTCCGAATATCGTGACAACGGACGCATGGGCCTTTAGCAGTGCCTCGATGCCCGGATCTTTATCAACTTTAAGAGAGGCCCTGTGGGTTGATCCAAATGCTGCCAGGCTGGAATTGCGCAGTTTGAGCTTCCGCGCTTTCTCAAAAAATTCCACATCCCTGGGATTCGCTCCGGGCCATCCGCCTTCAATATAATGAATACCGAATTCATCAAGTTTTGATAGAATTCTCAGTTTGTCTTCTACAGAAAAGGATACATCCTCTGACTGAGAACCATCCCTGAGGGTTGTGTCATATATTTCAATCTTGGCCATAGATCACAAAATCGAGAATATCAGAAGCTGCATTGTTCAGCACGAAACTGTTCTGCGACTCTCCCAATCTCTCCGTCTTTTCAGTTGTCTTAATTTGAACTACTTTCCTGCAATACCTTGATATAACACCATATATAATAAGCCTACTCTTTTGCAAGTTCAAACACCGTGTGGAGCTCACGGACAGCCTGTTCAGACTGGCTTGCAGCAACGACACAGGATATTTTGATTTCAGATGTGCTGATCATCATTATATTGATCCCGGCCTGTGATAAGGTCTCGAACATCGTAGCTGCAACGCCAAAGTGGGACTGCATGCCCACGCCGATTATCGAAACTTTTGCCACATCAGGATTCATATTGACACCACTGGTACCCAGTTTATCAGAAACCTGTTGCGCGATCTCAAAAGCCTTATCGCCGTCTGTTTTCGATACAGTAAACGAGATGTCCGTAGCCTGGTCATCGTGGCTTATGTTCTGCACGATCATATCAACATTGACATTGGCCGCGGCTATCTTATTAAACAGTGACGCTGCAATACCCGGCCTGTCCGGCATACCCATTATCGTTATTCTTGCCTGGTTTTTATCCTGAGCCACACCAGTGACGACAACTTT
The DNA here is from genome assembly GCA_947259645.1 of Thermodesulfovibrionia bacterium. Classification (GTDB taxonomy): domain Bacteria; phylum Nitrospirota; class Thermodesulfovibrionia; order UBA6902; family UBA6902; genus Glo-13. The sequence continues at coordinate 5,101 of CAMYND010000003.1, forward strand.
TTCCATTTCACCATCCTCCTTTGTAACAAGCGTTCCCGGACTGTCGTTGTAACTGGACCGGACAACGAGAGGCACATTAAACTTTTTCGCAAATTCTACAGACCGGCCATGAAGGACCTTGGCCCCAAGACTGGCCATTTCCAGCATTTCATCATACGATATCCTCGTCATTTTTCTGGCTTCAGGGACTATTCTCGGATCTGTTGTATACACACCATCCACATCAGTGTAGATTTCGCACAAATCCGCTTTCAAAGCAGCTGCTATTGCTACAGCGGTGGTATCAGATCCGCCCCGTCCCAGTGTTGTGACATCAGAATATTCATTGATTCCCTGGAACCCTGCTACAACAGGTATCTTGTCATGACCAAGGGCTGATTTGAGCCTGCCGGCTTCTATATGGTCAATTAACGCCTTTGTGTGCGAACTGTCAGTAAAGATCCCCACCTGCCTTCCGGTAAAACTGATCGCCTTGCGGCCAAGCGCCTGTATCGCCATTGCCATGAGGGCGCTCGTCACCCGTTCTCCTGATGAAAGCAGCATGTCCATTTCACGCTCATCAGGTCTCGATGTGATTTCATTGGCAAATTTAATAAATTTGTCTGTCTCTCCGGCCATGGCCGATACAACAACGATAACTTTATTTCCTTCCGCTGCCCTTTCTACTACTCTCCTGGCAACAGCCTTGATTCTCTCTGTGTCCTTTACCGATGTACCGCCATATTTCTGTACTATAAGCTTCAATTAAAATCTCCCGCGGCTCAGGCCTTCCTTGCTTCCAGAAAGTAGTCCATCAGCCTGTATCCCTTTTCAAATTTCTTGATATCTTTCATTCTGCCAATATATTCAGAATAATATCTGGCTTTTTTCTTCCTGTCAGTACCGTGAACATCACTCCTGTATAAGGCAAATGGCACCGGCTCTCCGGTATGTGTCTTTACCTTGATGGGTGTATAGTGGTCAGGCATGAGCAGTATTCTGTGTTCTCCGAATTTGCCGACCCCTTTGAGTATGGTTCCCACCACTTTGGAATCAAAATCCTCAATCGCCTGTATTTTGGCATTCACATCTCCATTGTGGCCTGCCTCGTCTGGTGCCTCAACATGCACGTAAACGATGTCATACTTGTTTAGGGCCCGCAGGGCAGCCCTGGCTTTTCCAATATAGTTCGTATCAATATATCCTGTTGCGCCTTTCACCTTGATAATGTCAAAACCAGCGCAGAGTCCCAGCCCTTTTGTTAAATCAACAGCGGATATCAATGCCCCTTTCAGACCATATTTATCTTTAAACTGCGGGAGCGGCATCTTCTTCCCCTGCCCCCAGAACCATATGCTGTTGGCCGGGCTCAGACCTTTTCTGAATCTCTTTTGATTAACCGAATGCTTCGTCAGGATATCCACAGACCGCTCCATCAGATCATTCAGTGTATCAGCTCCCTTGCCCGATGGAAGGTATCGCTCTACCTTCCTGTCAGAAATATCATGGGGCGGAGTACAGGCAACCCGGTCTTTCCCGTTTTTCCAGATCATCAGATGGCGGTAGCTCATGCCATGATAGAACCTGATATCAGGTCCCCCCAGTTCACTGTCAAGGCTCCTGATCAATAGTGAAGCCTCGGGAGTCGAGATATGTCCTGCACTGAAATCCTTCATCATAGCCCTGTCTCTGCTGCCTATTTCCGGAAATTCCAGAGTTACCAGGTTACAGCGGAAAGCAACGTCATCCCTGCCGAGGTCAATCCCCCTGTACTCAGCCTCTATGGGCGCTCTGCCGCTATAATATTTTGCAGGGTCATATCCGAGGATGGAAAGGTTTGCAACATCAGAACCGGGTTCTATTCCTGCCGGCACAGTCCGTGCTATTCCGGTTTCACCATAAGTCGCGAGCCAGTCCATGTTTGGCGTCTCTGCCTTTTGAAGACATGTTTTATAGCCGAGGGATTTCAATGGCCGGTCAGCCATTCCATCGCCAACAAGTACAATGAATTTCATTTTACACAATAAACATAAGTCATCAATTAATGGTTTTTGGTCTGTGCGGCTGTCCGCATTCCAAGCCTCTGCTTTGACAGTCTGCAATGAAAATCTGACAACTCATTTTAATTAAATACAGCATCCTGTCAAAAGGTCTTCTATAGCTGACACATCCGCCTTGATCCTGACAGGCCTTTCAGACAGCTCAAGGGCATTGTCAGGGTCCTTTAATCCGTTACCCGTAAGAGTGCATACCACGGTATCGCCTTCTGAGAATAAATTTCTTTTCGCAAGCTTCATCAGACCTGCCAGCGTGGCTGCAGATGCAGGCTCAGTAAAGATTCCTTCCTTTGAGGCCAGGAGCTGGTATGCCTCCAGTATCTCTTCGTCACTTACCGCTTCGATAAGCCCCTGAGACTCGTCTCTGGCTGAAAGAGCTCCGCTCCAGCTCGCCGGATTTCCGATTCGGATAGCCGTTGCAATGGTTTCAGGTTTCTCAACCGGCCGATCATTCACGATAGGCGCTGCACCGGCTGCCTGAAAACCAAGGATCCGGGGGAGAGAACTCACGTTGCCTGCCTCTTTGTACTCCCTGTATCCTTTCCAGTATGCGGTTATGTTTCCGGCATTGCCCACAGGCAGCACATGGAAGTCGGGCGCTTCTCCCAGCTGATCACAGATTTCAAATGCCGCTGTTTTCTGTCCCTCGATCCTGAATGGATTTATCGAGTTGACCAGGGCAATTGGATGTCTCTCAACCAGTTCCTTGACAATTCTCAGTGCATCGTCAAAATTACCTTCTATCTGGATTACCAGGGCACCATGAATCAATGCCTGCGCAAGCTTGCCCATAGCTATCTGTCCTTCAGGAATTAATACAATGCAGGACATGGCAGCCTTTGCCGAGTAGGCGGCCGCTGATGCTGAAGTGTTGCCCGTGGAGGCGCAGATTACCGCCCGCGACCCTTTCTCTTTCGCTTTAGAAATTGCAAGGGTCATGCCACGGTCTTTAAAGGAACCGGTCGGATTGGAACCTTCATATTTGAAGTACAGATTTATATTCTCGTGAATCAGTTTATCTACATATGATGATTTGATTAAAGGGGTGTTGCCTTCGTTCAGGGTCACGACCGGGGTCGTCTGCGAAACAGGGAGGTATTGTCTGTAGTGATTGATCAGTCCATTCCAGGGTTCCATATTTATTCCAGTATGTCACCTTCCACAAGTTCAACATTCACTCCCTGCTGTTTCATCTCAGCGATTCCTTTTTCAATTGCTTCATCAGAGCCCTCCAGTTCGAGAATCATCTCACCTACAGTCTCTGTTACCCTGGCCCTTCTGATATTTGGTATTACATCATACTTTCTGGCCATGGTAAAGATTACCGGCTCTTTAATAAGGTCCTGTGGAAAGGTCAGCTTTATCCTGGTCTTCATTCTAGCCCCCGATTATTCCTGCATTTAATTGTATCATTCTTAAGACGCTACACTTCCGCCCGCAATAGCAGGAACAATGGACACCTCATCACCGTCCTTGACCTCTGTTTCCTCGTTCTTCAGAAACCTCACATCTTCTTCATTTACATAGACATTCACAAATCGCCGCAACTTTCCGTCTTCAGAGATCCGTTCAGCAAGTCCCGGGTACAACTTATCCAGATCATTCACAAGCGCTATAATGGAGCCGGCTGCTCCTTCAACTTCTTCTTTCCCCTGAGTAAGCCTCTGAAGGGGCACTGGTATTTTCACTTTCACTGCCATCTATTATCCTCCTCGTATCCTTTGCGGTCTGTAAAATTTCCGCGTTTTTTTATCATGTATGCATGCCTGGTATCCGGGGCATGTCGCACGTATCTGAAAATGCGTCAGCTGCCGATCTTGGCCATCACTTCTTCAAATGATTTCATGTTCGCGCTGATGTGATGAGGTTCACCTGTGTGTCCTGTGAGCGCCTCTTTTGTCTTCATTCCATTGCCCGTAATGCAGAGAACCGTGCGGTCATCCCTTTTAATATGTCCGCTCTTAATGAGCTTAATGGCAGACGCAAGGGTCACGCCTCCTGCTGTCTCCGCAAAAATGCCCTCCGTAGCAGCGAGAAGTTTTATGGCATCAATGATTTCCGGATCAGAAACATCAGCACCAAATCCACCCGAATCCTTGATGACCTTTGTCGCGTAATACCCGTCGGCCGGATTTCCAATGGCAAGAGATTTGGCTATCGTATTCGGTTTTACCGGCTTAATAACATCAACCCCTTCCTTTATGGCGGCAACTATAGGAGAACAGCCTGTGGCCTGGGCCGAGAATACTTTGCAGTTGAGCTGGTCAATCAACCCTATTTCCTTCATCTCTTTAAAACTCTTCCAGATTTTGGTAAGCAATGATCCGCTGGCACAGGGGACAACTACTGCGTCAGGGGTCTTCCAGTCAAGCTGCTCGACAATTTCATATCCCTGGGTCTTTGACCCTTCAGCATAAAAAGGCCGGATGTTAATGTTGACGAATGCCCACTTATATTTATTTGCAACTTCACTGCAGAGGCGGTTCACATCATCATAGTTACCGTCAACAGCGATCAGGTTGGGCCCATAGGCAAGTGACGCAACGATTTTACTGCGTTCAAGACTTGCCGGTATAAAGATAAACCTCTTTAATCCGGCTGCCGCGCCATGGGCAGATACAGAATGGGCCAGGTTGCCCGTAGACGCACAGGCTACGGTATCAAAACCAAACTCTTTGGCCTTTGTGAGAGCAACAGCAACAACACGGTCCTTAAAGGAAAGCGTCGGATGTGTGACGGTATCATCTTTTATGTAAAGCTCCTTGAGCCCTATCTGCTCAGCCAGTTTGTCCGCTCTGACCAGAGGAGTAAAGCCGGAATAAAGTCCGCACGTGGGTTCCCCGTCAATCGGCATCAGTTCCCTGTAACGCCACAGGTTTTGCGGCCTTGACAGTATCTGTTCCCTCGTTAAGACGTTCTTTATCTTTTCATAATCGTAAGCAACCTCGAGAGGACCGAAGCAGAACTCGCACACATAAATGGGTTCGACCGGATATTCCCTTCCGCACTCTCTGCATTTAAGTCCTTTAACAAATCCCATCTCTATCGCCTCCGTGCAAATACACCATAATTCTTAACTCCTTATTCAGTCACCATGACATTCCCTGTCAATTCAGGCCCTCTTCTCATGATCGTATCCGCCTGCATTGATAATTAAATTGAACAATACTCCTCAGGCAAATCATTCAGTTCTGTTATGGTTGGATTTTTTCCGCAAATAGCGCAATTCTCATTTTTCGGTACCTTAACTTTTCTGAAATTGACTCCCAGGGCATCATAGATCAGCAAGCTGCCTTTCAGTGGCTGCCCTTTGCCCAGGATAAGCTTCAGCACCTCGGTAGCCTGCAACGCGCCTATCACACCTGGCAGGACTCCAAGCACACCCGCTTCCTGACAGGATGGCACGAGCCCCGGCGGGGGCGGCTCCTCGAAGAGACAGCGATAACATGGCCCGTCATTGGGTATTATTGTTGTAACCTGCCCTTCAAATCTCAGGATTGCACCGCTGACAAGAGGTTTATTAAGCATGACACAGGCATCATTTATCAGGTATCTCGTGGGAAAATTGTCTGTGCCGTCAACAATCACATCGTAGTCCTTAAACAGTCCCAGAATATTTTTACTGTTGATTCTTTCCTTGATTGTGACAACATTCACATCAGGGTTCAGCCCTTCGAATGTCTGCTTCGCTGATTCGGCCTTGTTTACGCCGAGCGTCTTTACACTGTGGGCGATCTGCCTCTGGAGATTGCTGAGTTCAACCTCATCATTGTCCACGAGGGCCAGCGTACCTACGCCGGCCGCGGCAAGGTAATAGCCCACCGGGCATCCCAGTCCTCCGGCACCGACTATCATGACCTTTGCCTCGGATATTTTCTTCTGGCCCTTCCCTCCCACTTCCGGGAGAATAATGTGCCTGCTGTATCTTTTTAACTGCTCCTCTGTTAAATCCATTAGTCCTCTACCTCTTTTCTCACCTGGAGAATCCATTCCTTGGCATTTATTTTTTCAATCTTCAAAACCTTATGTCCGTAATTCTCCATTGCTTTCGGAACACTGTCGGCAGCCTCCGGATAGTCAAGTATGATCTCGATGATCTGCCCTACTTCAATGCTCTCTATTCCAAGTTTTGACTTGACCAGCGTATAAGGGCAGACATCACCTCTTATGTCCAGGTTCTTATCAATTTTAATGTCTTCCATTTGAATCTTCGCCTCCCTCGACCCTCAGGTACATTGTTTTGTCAGATACGATTGAGAGCCTGTTGATCTGCTTCAGGGCCCGCACCATATCTTTTTCCCTTGCTTCATGGGTCATCATGACCAATGTCACAGCCTCTTCCTTATTCCTGCCTTTTTGAATCATTGACTTAATACTGATGTTGTTACTTCCGAGTATTCCCGAAATCTTTGAAAGAACCCCTGGTTTGTCCATCGCCGACATTCGCAGGTAGTAGCAGGTCCGTATATCTTCCATCTTTTTAATTCTCAGCGCAGGGTTCACTGAAGTCCCGATGCCCTGGAGCCTCTCTACGGCCCCTGTTTTAATGTTTCTCGCGATATCAACAATGTCACTGACAACAGCGCTTCCTGTCGGCATATCACCGGCTCCCCGTCCATAATACAGGCCTGCACCGGCAGCATCACCTTCTATATATATCGCGTTAAAGACACCATTCACGCTTGAGATCAGATCATCCTGCGGAATCATTGTCGGATGCACCCGCAACTCAACTTCATTATCCACCTGTTTTGCGATTGCCAGTAGTTTTATCCTGTAACCGAATTCAGACGCAAATTCTATGTCAAGCGGTGTAATTCGGGTTATCCCTTCAGTGTATATTTTTTTAAATGATAAGGGTAAGCCAAAAGAGAGCGACGCCATTAAGGTGAGCTTATGGGCTGAATCAACGCCTTCTATATCAAAGGTCGGATCAGCTTCAGCATAACCGAGCGACTGTGCCTCCTTTAACACTGTTGCGAACTCTACCCCTTCTTCAGTCATCTTTGTCAGGATATAATTAGCGGTCCCGTTTATAATTCCGAAAATACTGGTAATTTTATTTCCTATGAGCGACTCCCTGACTACCTTGATAATCGGGATGCTGCCGGCTACCGAGGCTTCATACCCTATGTCCCTGCCGCATTTTGCCGCGGTGTCGAATATAGCTTTGCCTGACTCGGCAAGAAGGGCCTTGTTTGCCGTTACAATATGCTTGCCCTGCTTAAGGGCGCTGATGATCAGTTCTTTTGCAGGGTGTATCCCGCCGATAAGCTCAACAACAATATCAATCTCAGGATCATACAATATTTTTTTGCTGTCCTTGATAAGCATCCCTTTCGGAAGCTTGAGTCCGCGGCTCCGTTTGACATCGAGATCAGCAATATGTTTTATCCGAATCGGGAAGCCCAGCTTTTTTTCAAGGGTCTTTTGCCTGTTGAGCAGTATTGCCGCAGTTCCGGCTCCAACTGTTCCAAATCCGATAATCCCGATCTGTATGGCATCTTTCTTCAATTGATCTCCTTAGGGTTGTGCAATGGTCTTTTTACTAACTTGATATTATGCGCCAAAAGTTATATTAATTCAAGAGTTGGGACTGTCAACCAGGGTACGATGGGAAAGACTCCACAGCACGGGACGACCAACAGGCTCATGGAGTGAACTAACTTGTTAATAGTTAAGGTTATTCGCGCTTTCAGGAGAACCGGCCAAGATGATCATTGCAGACCCTTTCTGTGGTGCACGAAACTCCTTCTGAATATTTCCGTCGAATCATCTATTGAGGGCTTTTTTAATCCCCCGAGTTGCCTGCCGTATCCTCTGTTCATTCTCAACAAGCGCAAAACGGACAAAACCCTCACCTGCGGGGCCGAAACCTATTCCCGGGGAAACAGCAACCCCTGCGGTTTTCAGCAGATACTTGGTGAATTCCAGAGATCCCATATCCTTAAAGGGGTCGGGGATCTCGGCCCAGACAAACATGGTCGCCTTCGGAGGTTCAATGTCCCACCCGGCATTTTTCAGTCCCTGGATCAGGATATTTCTTCTGTTCTGGTATACGCCGACTATATCGCTCACACACTTCTGGTCTCCCCTGAGAGCAATTATGCTCGCTATCTGAATAGGCTGAAACATACCATAGTCAAGATAACTCTTTATGGTAGTGAGAGCGCCAACAAGTTCCCTGTTGCCGCAGCAGAAGCCTACCCGCCATCCAGCCATTGAATAACTTTTTGTTAATGAAAAGAATTCCACGCCAACCTCCTTCGCGCCTTTGGCCTGGAGAAAACTGGGAGGCTTATAACCATCAAAGGTCAGGTCAGCATAGGCAAAGTCATGAAGCACAATAACATCGTTCTCTTTCGCAAAATCCACAACTCTCTGAAAAAACTCCAGATCAGTGCATGTAGTGGTCGGGTTGTGCGGGAAGTTGATTAAGAGGATTTTCGGCTTCGGCCATGCTGACTTGAATACCTCTTCCATGGCGTAAAAGAAATCCGCGCCCTTCTGCACCGGGATGCTCCTGACATCACCTCCTGCAAGGATGAAGCTGTAGGGGTGAATCGGGTAAGCCGGGGCGGGCGTCAGAACCAGGTCACCGGGTTCTATCATTGCATATGCAAGATGAGACAGCCCCTCTTTAGAACCGATCGTGGCAACAGCCTCTGTTTCGTGATCAAGGTCTACATCAAACCGCCTCTTATACCATTCACAGATGGCAAGCCTTAACTGGCCGATACCCTTTGAAGCGGAATAGCGGTGGTTTTTTGGGTTTCTGGCAGCCTCCACAAGCTTTTCAACAATATGCACCGGTGTGGGTAGGTCCGGGTTTCCCATTCCCAGATCAATAATATCCTCACCCCTTCTTCGCGCTTCCATTTTCAGCTGATTTACAATTGCAAATACATATGGCGGCAGCCGCTTTACCCGTTTAAACTCTTGCATGTATAGTTCTCCTTCTTAATAACTTCCGCAGATTATACAGATTATCAAGATTAAAATATAAAGCTGATAATTTCAATATTCCCGGCATTATTAAACCTGTCTCACCTGTTCAGTCAACGGCTCAATTGCCAAACATCCTGCCTGCGTGCATTGAGCTTCTCGTCAATGGGGACGACGCTACGGCCTCAAACCCCATCTCAAGACCCTTTACCCGGTAGTCTTCAAACTTTTCAGGCCGGACATACGCTACAACCGGAATATTTGTCCTTCGGGGCTGAAGGTACTGGCCTATAGTCAGAAAGTTGCACCCGTTTTTTACCAGGTCCGCCATGACTGACTCTACTTCATCGTCTCTTTCACCCAGGCCCAGCATGATACCGGACTTAATTTTTATATTAGGATCAGAAGTCGCGGCATTTCTCAGAACACTGACGGACTGTTCATAATCAGCCATCGGCCTGACCCTGCCGTACAGGCGGGGAACAGTTTCTACATTGTGATTAAATACATCGGGCCGGGCATCAAGAACGATGTTCAGTGAATCAAGATTCCCCTGAAAATCAGGCGTCAATACTTCTATTTTCACGGTATTATTTCTGTTTCTTATCGCCTCAATAGTCCGGCTAAACTGTCGGGCCCCTCCATCCGGAAGATCATCCCGTGTTACTGAGGTTATCACGACATACTCAAGCCCGAGTTCAATCGCCGCATCAGCAACTCGTGCAGGTTCGTCCTGGTCAGGAGGCAGCGGTGTCATCGAATTTACAGCGCAGAAGGAACAGTTCCGGGTGCAGCGGTCACCAAGTATCATAAAAGTAGCTGTGTTCTCTGAAAAACAGGTTCCCTGGTTCGGGCAGCGTGCCTCCTCACATACAGTGGAAACATTATGATTTCTCAAAACTCTTTTCGTTCCGTGCATGCCTGCCAAACTTACCTTGACCCAGTCGGGGTGTCTCAAATTTTTATCTCCTCTTTTTGTAGAGCTACGTTAACCAATTTATCGAGAGAAGTCAACTGACAGGGTTCATGGTAAATGAGCTGAAAAGTCTTTTTTTAAGTACTCTTAGCATATCAAAGCCGATTAATCACAGCATCTGACTTTGATGGAAGCAGGAACGATTTTCCCTAAGGATTTTCATTGAGTAGAGCCTTAAGTATTTTAGCAAATTATCCGATAAATGATTGTATAGAGAGTAAGAAAAGGACGTTAAATAATTGAACCTGTTTGCCTTAACAACATTATCCTGCGGCATTGCCAGTATTATTCTGTCTGTAATAGCTTTTTGTTTTGGTAAAACACGACTTCATAGACAGCTGTTTTTCTTCAATGCAATGGTAGCTGTGTGGGGAATGGGCTTGTTCTTTGCCGGGATAGCCCAGTCTGAAGATCTGGCACTTGCCAGCTGGAAGATCGCTACTATGGGCGGAATCTTAATCGGGCCGGCATTTTACCACCTCATCAGTATCCTCTGCGGGACGAGCCGAAAATCATTACAGTATTTTGGCTATATACAGGGAGCAATCTTAGCTGTTGCAACTGTCGGGACAGATCTGGTCATTAACAGTACCAGATATGTTTATGGACTGCACTATATTGTCGCCACATACCCGTTTACTTTTTTATTGGGAATCTATGCCTTATTTGTAGGCCTGAGCTTTTTAAAACTCTTCAGGCATATGTACGAACTGACAGGTTATAAACGACTGCAGGCACAGTATATTGCAGGAGGTTTTTCAATCGGTTTTTTCGGGGCAACTACCGCTTTTCTGCCAGCATACAGCATTGATGTCATGTATCCCTTTGGCAACTTTGGCATAACGATTTACTGCATGATTGTCACCTATTCGATAATTCGCCACCGCATTATGGATATCCGGATCGTTGTCAAGAAAAGCCTTGTCTACTCCCTTTCTGTCAGTTTAATCACCGCTCTCTATATTGTTCTTGTTCTTCTTGCGACAAAGTATTTATCTCACCTCACACATATATCATCCCTGAGCATTACAGCTGCGTCCGCACTCATTATCGCTCTGCTCTTTACCCCATTAAAAAACAGGGTCCAGCTGTTTATAGAAAAACTGTTTTATAAATCAACACCGGATTATTACAAAATTATTCAGAACACCAGCCACAAGCTTGCTTCATCGATCCAGTTAGATCAGATTTATCAGATTCTTGTTGATTCTATTCAGAACACTTTGAACCTGAAAACCGCATACCTTCTTGCTGCCAGGGAAGAGTGCTTTGAGCCGGTATATTTCAGGCTTGCCAATAATAAGTCAGTGGAACGTGAAAACGCCCCGGGGCATAGTTCTGAGAGCGATGTTAAAGAAAATTTAACTGACAACAATAAGAAGAAGAGATTGTCCAGATCAGGACAGCTGCTAAAGCTTTTAAAATGTAATTACATGATTACTAAAGACGAAGTGATCGGGCTTTATAATGATGAGCGTAAGGAACAGATTAAAGAGGAGTTCGAACTTTTTAACGGTGAAGTCGCGGTGCAGATGCATGTGGATGGAAAAATGGCATATGTTCTGGTCCTTGGAGGATCACTGTCAGAAGACCCTCTCTCGGATAAAGAAATAACAATGGTCAAAACACTGGTTTCTCAGGCCTCACTTGCCCTTAAGAATGGAAAGCTCTATGAAGAGCTGGACAGACGGGTTGAGAAAAGAACAGAGGAACTGTCTTTGGCAAATGACAACCTCAATATAGAAATTGCTGAACGCAAAGTTATTGAGAATGAACTGCAGAGTATACAGAAAGAACTGGAACATCGCGTTGATGAGCGCACCAGTGATCTGAAAAAGGTAAATGAGAAACTTGAAACAGAGATCCTTGATCGCCGCCGCGCAGAAGAGCATATGATTAAGGCTTACCAATTATCCCATAAAATTCTTGAAAAATCCCCGATAGGCATCTATATGGTCGACAACAATGGCTCTGTTGAGTATGTAAACAAGGCAATGCTCGATATCAACGGTGAAACCCATAAACAGTTTGCCGGCAATAGCATTTTTGAATTGGGCAGCTATGCAGATCTCGGCCTCGATGAGAAAATTAAAAATACACTGAAGGGCACTCCTTTTGTCATGGGGCCTCTTGAATACAGATCTGAATTCGGAAAAAGAACCAGGATAGCAAAAATACACGGGTTTCCTGTTAGTGAGGAAGACGATAAAAAAGCCCTTATATTTTTTGAAGACCTTACAGAGCTTCACACTATCAGGGAAGAGCTTTTCCTGGCGCGAAATGACTGGGAGGAGACATTTAATACCATTACCGACATCATCACAGTACATGACAGGGATTTCAATATTATCGGAGCTAATGACGCTGCAAAATTACTTCTAAACCTTCCTGAACTGGAGATGAACAAAAAAATAAAATGTTATGAAAAGTATCATGGTACTGATTCCCCACCTGATGGATGCCCTGGCTGTGATTGCCTAAAATCAAATGAGCCGGGAATCTATGAAGTATACGAGCCCCACCTTAATGCCTATATTGAGATAAGATCTATTCCGAGGTTTGACAATAATGATCGTTTTTCAGGCGTTATTCATATATGCAGGGACATTACCAAGCGGAAGGAAAATGAGGCCCTCATTCAGACCAGCATGAACCGTTTAAATGCTCTTCGATCAATTGACAAAGCCATAATCGGCAGTATTGATCTCAATATGACACTGGACATCTTCCTTCATCAGGTCACGTCTGAACTCAAGGTGGACGCTGCATCCGTGCTGCTGCTGAACAAGAAAAATCAGATGATGAAATATGTCAGCAGTAAAGGTTTCCGTTCCAACGCACTGAAACACACCCTTTTACGGCTGGGAGACGGTCTGGCCGGTCGTGCTGCAGTTGAACGCCGCATTATTGAGGTACAGAACCTGAAGGAGATACCTGATCCTTTTGTCCGTTCAAAAGAGTTTGAACAGGAAGGCTTTGTTTCCTACTTTGCGGTCCCCCTGATTGCCAAGGGAGACGTGAAGGGAGTGTTGGAACTGTTTCATCGTTCAGAAATGATGGCCAGTGCGGACTGGCTCGAATTTCTTGAGTCCATAACCGATCAGGGTGCAATTGCTATTGACAACTCGACCATGTTCAATGACCTTGAGCGCACAAATATTGACCTGTCATTAGCCTATGACAAAACAATCGAAGGCTGGTCAAGGGCCATGGACATGAGAGACAAGGAAACTGAAGGGCACTCCCAGAGAGTTACAGAACTGACCATACGGATCGCCCAGGAACTGGGGATAGACGACAAAAGCCTCGTTCATATAAGGAGAGGCGCGCTTCTTCATGACATGGGGAAACTTGGCATTCCTGACAGCATACTCCTGAAACCCGGAAAACTGACTGAAGAAGAATGGGTCATCATGAAAAAACATCCTGAATTCGCATATGAAATGCTCCATCCGATCGAACACCTCAGATCTGCCCTGGACATACCCTACTACCATCATGAAAAGTGGGACGGCACCGGTTACCCCAAAGGCCTCAGTGGTGAAGATATCCCTGTCTCAGCCAGAATATTCGCTATCGTTGATGTCTGGGACGCCCTGTGTTCAGACCGTCCATACCGGCCCGGATGGCCAAAGGAAAAGGTAATGGACCATATACGTTCCCTTTCAGGATCTCACTTTGACGCGGAGATCGTTGAAATATTCTTTAAAATAGAGTGGGAAGTACGTTCCGGTGAGTTAACAATCTCTTCATAGAGAAATAATCGTCTTCATTGACAGAGCGCAAATTCAAAAGCTAAAATAACAGATAGACTTTTGGAGGTTTAATATATGCCAATTTATGAATATCAATGCTTAGAATGTAATGAAAAGTTTGCTCTTTTGCAAAGCCTGTATCCGGCGGAAAATGATACGCAGTGCCCAAAATGCTCTTCCAGTGATGTGAAAAAGGTGCTGTCCTCCTTTAGCTGCAATTCCGGGGATTCTGTCTCATCTTCTGCTCCCGCTCCCAGGTTCGGCGGAGGGGGCGGCTGAGGCATCTCATCCTGCTAGACAGTTGTCTGGCACCTTACAATTTAAACATTAAGCCTATTTAGTAAATGTTATTCATCAGGCTATAAGGCTATTCCAGTCGGATGAAAACCGTTCCATTCCCTTCACGGTCAGGTCATGGGCTATGTTGTAATCCTGCCATTTTCCGGAAAGGTCTATCTCCTGATAGGGGATGGCTTTCAGGTCACCGGCATTATATTTGAACTCATCCCCCGGCACGGTCATACCATTCTGGCCCCATTCCTTCAAAGCCTTGAAAGGAGCTGTAATGATATCAGATCCCAATTTGAGCGCGTAGAGCATATGGTCATATGATCTGACGCTTGCGGTTAAGACTTCTACATGGCCGTCACTATTTTTGTACATTTTGATTATGTTAGCGATAAGATCCATGCCGTTCTCATTGAGATCATCAAGTCTGCCGATAAAGGGAGAAACAAAGACATCGCCTTTTTTCGCCCCTGCTGTTGCAGCATACACAGCTGCTGCCTGCTGCTGCTGAAAACAGAGGGTCATATTAACCCGCATGCCCTCTTTAATAGACCTCTCTGCCGCTTTAAAACCTTCATGTGATGAGGGGTACTTGATATGGGCATTGGGGATCCATGAAAACATTTCCTTCCCCTGCTCAAACATCTGATCTGCCCCTGTTGAGAGGTCAGAATATACTTCAACGGATATGGAGCCATCAGGAATCAGGTCTGATAATTCTTTCACTACACCCTTATAAAAATCGTAAATTTCCGTTTCACTGAACTTGTCCCCCCGCTCGAGACGGTCGCGTGCCTCAGGGTTCTTTGCTATAAGCGTGGGATTTGTAGTCTGGCCGTCGACAAAACCGATGAGTTTAATAAGCTCTTTGGTTTCATCAGGGTCTCCTCCATCAAGAAATATTTTCGTCTTAAGGTTTTCAGGTCTCATAACAGACTCCTCACTTTCGATATAATTGCACTGCCTGATATTCCCTCATAGTCAAGCAGTTCATCAGGTTTACCGCTTCTCGGCATTTTTCTGACAGCAAGGGAATGAACCGGGATGTGGGTTTCCGTAAGGGCGCTTCTTACTGCTTCACCGATTCCCCCTTCACTGAAATGGTCTTCCACCGTTATAATCGCACGCGTACTCTTTGCAGCATCCAGGAGAGTCACCGTGTCAACAGGCTTCACACTGTAGAGGTCAATGACCCTGATATGAATATTCTCGTTCTGCAATTCCTCGTAGGCCTTGAGTGCCTCATGAAGAGTAATCCCGGCCCCAATAACGGTCAGGGCATCATCATCGCTTTTTCTCAGTACTTTAGACCCTCCTATCTCAAATGCTTCATCACTCGTATAGAGTATCGGGGTCGCGCTTCTCGTTGTCCTGATATAGGAAATGCCTCTGTGTTCAGCCATTTTCTCAATGAGTCTTTCCGTGGATACCGCGTCGCTGGGATAGAGTACAACACTGCCAAGGATAGCCCTGAACATGGCAAGGTCTTCCAGGCCCATCTGTGAGGCACCGTCTTCACCAATCGAGACACCGGCATGTGAGCCGCAGAACTTGATATTCGCTTCTGAGTACTGCCCCATTCTTATCTGATCATAGGCCCGTGTCAAAAATGCGGCAAAGGTTGATACAAATGGGATTTTCCCCCGCGTTGAAAACCCCATGGCAGCGCCAACCATATTTTGCTCCGCAATAAACATTTCAAAGAAATTTTCAGGGTAGGCGTTTTTGAATGTCTCCGCAAAGGTTGAATTGCTAACCTCAGCATCCAGAACAACCATCTGGGGATAAGCCGGGAATATGCGCTTGAGAGCATTGCCATAGGCCTTTCTTGTTGCCATGGGCGTATCAGGACTGTATGCTGGTCCATCGATAGTATCAGATCTGTTCTGGCCCGGCGACAAGTTCTCTGGTTTCTGAATTTCGCCCCTGAGGCTCGTATCAACTGATCCTATCTCCTTGAGTGCAACTTCAAGGTCCTCTTTATTGAGAGGTTTCCCGTGCCAGCCATCCTTATTCTCTATCAGCGACACCCCTTTACCTTTCAGGGTCTTGGCGATAATCATGAAAGGCCTGTCCTGAGATGAGCCTGTCTTTTCATACGCAGAAAGAATCTCTTTTATGGAGTGGCCATCAATAACCACTGTGTCCCACCCGAATGATGCGATGCGGTCTCTGTATCCATCAACGTCATGACCGTACATGGTTTCGCCGCGCTGCCCCAGGCGGTTCACATCCAGAATCCCCACGAGATTATCAAGCTTGTAATGTGCTGCTACCTGCAGTGCCTCCCACTGGGAGCCCTCTGCCATCTCGCTGTCTCCAAGCAATACATAGGTCTTGTACGGGAGTTTGTCTATATACTTCGCGCTCAGGGCTATTCCAACACCAACAGACAGCCCCTGACCAAGTGATCCCGTGGCAGCCTCAACAAAATTAAACTCTTTTGTAGGGTGACCCTCAAGACGTGAACCGAATTTCCTCAGGCTCATCAATTCCTTCTCCTCAAGTACACCGGCAGCAACCCATTGTGCGTAATAAAGTGGTGAGGCATGGCCTTTTGAAAATATAAGCCTGTCATTGTTGGGATGAGCGGGGTTACCCGTGTCAAACCTGAATGTGCCTCCAAATAATAAGGCTGTCATCAGATCAGTAGCGGAGAGGGAAGACGTTGGATGTCCTGACCCCGCATTTGTTGTGGAAATAAGGCTGTAGTAACGAATTAATTTTGCAATTTCCTGCAGCGTGCCCTGGTCATTCACCATGCTTCTCCTTAACGTACGTATTTACACTGTACAGCGTTTCTTATTCCCCTGCATTATAAAGTTTGACGACTGAATATGCAATTATTATCCCAAGGAAGCCAGATAGATTCCTGCCATAAATCACCTGCTGCATCAGTCTGCACAGGGGCACTTCGGCCACGCACTGTCACATGTCATCTCAGTCTTCATGGAAGTCCATGATAAATGCTCGACCAGCAGTGCTGTCCGGTTCATTCTGTGCAGATGAATACTCAATGCAATGTTTCTTTATCGATTATTGTATTTATATGACGGACTTCGTCATCGGACAGCGTTGTTGACAATGGCTTTGCTTTATCTGATACAATCGTCAAAACTCTGTCAAACTGAGTCCTGCACAATGCAATGGTATCTTCAAGACCGTGCGCGCTCGTCTCAGGAATTGCTGCCGCGATCTGAATATTTTTTTTCGCTTCAACTTCATTCCCAATCTGTGCATATGCCGCACCCCGTGCCATATAAGCCGCAATATTGTCCGGTTGAATCTGTATGGTCGTGTCAAAGTCCACAATTGCTTCCTTATAATGATTCTTTGTCATGTAGGCTATTCCCCGGTAAAAATGGGCCCTCACATTATCATCATTCATCTGGACCGCTGCACTGAAATCTTTAATCGCATCCTCTTCATGCCTCGCTTGCAGATACGCCACCCCCCGGCTGAGATAAGCAATTTCCGTTGTTTCACCCGCGTCAATCGCTCTGGAAAAGGCGGTTATGCTTTCTCTTATTTTTCCCTTTATGAAAAGTCTCTGCGCGTTTTTAAATATTTTTTTTGCCTCCATGGCATCACCTTATGACAAAAGGCCTGATTTACTAATCAGTATCCTTAATCATTTGACTCATTGTAGTTATTAAAAATACGTTAATCACTCACTATCAACTATAAGTCCATACCATACCCTCGAATATGATATATATCATAGTTAATAATCGTAACTGTGTATTCTCTGTTCCACACCAGGCTGGTATAATAGATTTTATGCCTGACAAGAGAACATCACGTAAGCGCCCTGTGAAAAAAAGCGCTCCTGATCCATCTCCTGAAACGCCCTGCTATAACAGAGACTGCAAGCTGAGAAAGCAGAAGTCGTGTAAAGGATTTGAAGCATGCCCGGGATTCAAAGGAAATAAGTGACGTAATGTGCTGCCACGCTAGAGAATGACCCGGTAGACACCGAGCCAGATCAGGCATCCGGAGAAGGCAATAACCTTTTCAATAACAGTCAGCCTCTTTGTCAGGACAAGTGAATAAAGGCTTAGGGGAGATGTGAGGAAACAGGCAGTGAAGTACACCCACTTCGGCACCTCTTCTTTACGCTCTTTATCAGGGAAATTCGAGCAAAAGGGGCATTCGATCTCATTATCAATCCTGTGTCCGCACCGTGCACAGCGAGTAATGCCAAGAATTTCATCCTTTTCCTCATCCCGCATGCCGTCCCTTCCGCTACTTCAGCGCAAACTCGAGGATATACTGGTAGGGGAGAAACTCATGAGTTGCTATCGGTCTGTACCCTGCCCTGTCCAGTTCCTGAATAACGACTTTTTTTGCCAGCGTATGCACAGGCGGCGGGCAGACAGGACATGGCTTGTTGTAGAAATCAACAATTACCAGTCTTCCGTCCTTTTTTATCGCCTTTCTGATCTTTTCAAAATAGCTGGCTCTATTTTCGATATGGTGGTATGTGTTGCAGAGAAAGACAAGGTCAAATGATGCAGGGGTCAGCTCCGGATCATCTTTTTTCACCACCCTTGCATGATAATTCTCAAGATGAAGCCGTTGAGCATCCTGCTTCATGTAATCTACCATTGACTGTTCAATGTCAAGTCCAATGGCCTTGCCACGAGGACCAACTGACCGGGCAAAATGGCGTGTAAAATAGCCGGTACCAGCGCCGATGTCAGCAACTGCGTCACCGGGCTTTAATTGAAGGGCCGCAACCACTTCAGCAGGTTTTTGCCATTCTTCGCGTCCCGGGTCTTCAAACCTCGCCTCCCATACAGCAATATCATCAAACCTGTGCTGGGGAACTTCAGATTGATGAGCCTGATGATTGGAACATGCAGCAGGCACGGATATAAAAAGTAACAGATAAATAAGGGTTAAAAACCGTTTCTTCACGACAATCTTCTCTGTCATAATTCCTCCATGGTCTCATAGTTCGTTCAGGGCACACCAGCCCCTGACTATACTGTAGCAGGGTCTTCAGGAGGCAGCGCAGCCTCGTCAAACGGCATGACACCAAGCTGTGTCATAACGTTTTGAAGTCGATCCAACAGGGACGCGCAGTCATACCCGACCAACTCTTCTTTAAGTGCGTTATCAACGATCTCGTTCAATGCGTCATACTCCAGGCTATTATCAATTATTCCCGATTCCTGAAGGAATATGTAGATAGTTCTATCATCCCTGAAGTCCCTGTCAGGGTTCTGCCGTGCAAGGTGTTCGTTCTCCGGAATCTGGACATACCACTGAAGGGCTGAGTTCAGGGCGTCATAGAGCGTCAATATTCCCAGCGATATTTTACCGTTCTCGCCAACCCTTCTCCTGCCGCACCTTATATGAAGTCTGGCACGCATCAGCAGACTTTCAACAGGTCCGTATTTGTGTTCGTCTATTAATCCGAAGTGGGGCATTCTATTTCCTTACAGCAACGTTAAAGGCATTTCCCGCGTAAAACCAGATTCCAACCAGTTTATCATATTTAGCTAAATATGGATAAAGACACTCCGGGCTCCATATATAAAATACATTATTTTAATCAGCCAGAAATCTCTCTACTCCATAAAAAGCCATTATTTATTCAAGGTTTTACTGTAATTTTCCGTAAATAAAAAAGGACATGATAATCCAGATAACCCTGATAGAGAGAGAGAAATAGCAGATGCTGTCTTCTGTGCTGTTCGTTGATGATGACGTCGATGTATTGAGTTCCATCGACAAATTATTTACGGGAATTGATTTGAACGTCTTTCATGCCCTGAACGCGGATGAAGCCTTTGAGATCATAGGCAATGAAGAGATCGCGGTCATCGTCTCTGACTATGCAATGCCGGGCATGAAAGGAACAGAGCTGTTGTCAAGAGTAAAATCTCTCTCTCCGGATACCTTACGAATGTTGATGACCACTCATCGAAACCTTGATGTGGCAGTTAATGCGATTAATGAAGGTGAAATATTCAGGTTTATTGTCAAGCCATGGGACAATGAGGGCATGGCCGAAACAGTTCAGGAAGCGGTCCACAGGTACAGCCTTATTCAGTCATTAAGAAATAACAGTGAAACAACCCTTCTTTCCGTTTCACAGACAATAGAGCTCAAAGACCCTTATACAAGGGGGCACTGTGAAAGAGTCGCCAGATACTCGCTGATGACAGCCCGGGAACTGGGGCTTTCTGCTGCCTCTCTCGATTCAATCAAGTATGGGAGCTGGTTGCATGACTGCGGAAAAATAGGTGTGCCGGAGCATATCCTGAACAAGGCAGGGCCTCTTGATGAAATGGAATTCGACATTATAAAAAAGCACCCTGACTGGGGCGCGGAAGTGGCACGGCAGGCAAATTTGTCTCAGACAGTCATAAATATCATCCTCTACCACCATGAAAGGTATGACGGGTCAGGATATCCATCAGGCATTCAAGGGGAAAAGATTCCGATCGAAGCTAAAATTGTAGCTGTCTCAGATATCTTTGACGCCCTTACCAGTGACCGAGCATACAGGGCCAAATACGACAACGCGCGGGCTGTTAATATCATACTCAAGATGAGCGGCAATATTCTTGACCCCGTTGTCATTGATGCCTTTGTCTTTAAGGGGATGAAATTCAGCAGAGGCAGCTCACCCATTCTGTCCGGTTGATTAACCATACCTCGTCTTTTGTCTTGTCTCATCCAGACGTACCTTCAAGAACCAGTCTCACTGACCTTTTCCTTTTCATATGATATTCTATACCTAGTAAGGATACAGGATGATAACTGCGTATCTCTTCTATACGGATGAGGTTCCCTGTGTCAAGCGCAAACGTGCTCGATGTAAGGCCATTGCCGAAAATTAACCATATCAGTCAGATGTGCTGAACGTTCAAAGATAAGAGGGTGTTGATGAAGAGGTGGAAAAGAGACTGGACACTGATGAGTGTCTTCTTCGACGGCAATGAGATTTCATCTATCACGAACAAACTGAAAAATCTGAAGATCAGCACTGTCGTGTTCTGCTCATTTGAAAACCGTTTCGCAAAAGCGGGTGGACTGACATCTGTAATAACGAACATCCTTCCCTACATAAAAGACACAACCCGGTTTACTGATGTTATTTTAATTTCACCTTTTTACCCGAAACTTATGAAAACAAAATCCTTGTCTAAAACCGGAATCAGATTCCCTGTTCCTTACGGCCCTCATATTGTCCGGGCTGAACTGTACGAATATACCTGTAGATTCAGCACCCCCTCTTCGGGGGCGATAAAAGAGTATTTTCTCAAAGCACCCTCCTTTTTTAATTCCGGGAGCAAACTTAACAATCCCTATGTTTACGTTGAAGGTGACAGCGCAGGTAACAGCGAGGCCATGAATGAGAACTCCCTGTTCTTCTGCAAAGCTGTACCTTACGCGCTCAATGCACTGGGAATCCGGAAAGATATAGTCCTTCATTTGCATGAGTGGCAAACAGCATTGATCTCGCTTACGGCAAAAAAAGCGATGATCAGCGGGATTCTCGAATCATGCGGCACTGTTCAGACCATTCATAACTCCTTTGATTCAGCAATCCCCTGGAAGCTTCTGGCAAAAATTGAAGGCAGGACAAAAAAACTCAAGCTGGCAGGATTTACCGGTGACACACTCACTGCCTACCAGATAGGCCTTCAGCTGGTTGATTCCCCGGTTACAACGGTGAGCCAGAACTTTGCCAGAGAACTTACCTCAGATGTTATTCAGGCCCAATATTACGCACCTCACCTGCAGCACATACTCATTAAAAACAGAGTTATCGGCATAGACAACGGGATGTTCAGCGGTTTTTCGCCGGAGTTTCCAAAACAGGAAAAACACTCAGTAGATGAAATCAGGAAGATCAAACTGAGAAACAGAAAATCCATGCTTAAACTTCTCAGGACCTATAACCCCGGAAACCGCTTTGGCGAGTTAACCTATAAATCCGGTTCAATAACAAAATTGCCCGATACTGTACCGATTTTTGTTATGTCCGGACGGCTGGACCCTGTTCAGAAGGGATATGACATACTGCTTCGTGTCATTGAAGGGTTTGCTGAGGACGAGGCGAAATTTATCCTGACACCTATGCCGGCAGCCCTTTCAGACCTCGACTACTTTTACGAAGTCGCCTGTAAATGCCGGGGCAATGTGACGGTATTCCCCATGAGAATGGACCTCGGTTATCAGGAACTCCAGACTGGCTGCACCTTTGGGATCATGCCGTCTATTTATGAACCTTTTGGAGCTGCTGTTGAGTATATGGCCAACGGGACCGTAAATATCGGGAGAGCAACAGGGGGCCTTGTGAATCAAATTGATAAGAAGTGCGGTTTCCTCTACAAGGAAGACTCACGTTTTTATTCTCTTGATTACATTGAGTCATTTATCAGGTCAGGCACCATTGTCCAGACAAGAAAGACAAACGCCTTTGCCCAGAGCATGACTGCCAGTCTTTCTGAGGTGATGAAACACGCTGCTCGCCTCTATCAAAAGAAACCGGAACGTTATTATCAGATGATTATTCAGGGATTCAGGCAGGCCCGGAAATTCAACTGGAAGACAAGTGCTGAGCAGTACTATAACGTATACAAAATGATCAGCAGGGCCTGATGCTGCGATTGAGGCCGTTTGACTGCCTTCTCAGCGAGTGATGTCCAGAGACTTGAAGAGCATGCCATGGAGTGGCAGCAGCCTGGTCTTTATACTGTAGCGGTGATGATATGACTGCACTTCTTCAGCCTGATACTCAGCTATCAAGTTATGCCCGTTGCCCCCGTATTCCTGGGCATCAGTATCAAGAACTTTATAATATGTTCCCCGAAAGGGGACTCCCAGCCTGAAATCATTGAAGTACTCCCGTGACAGGTTCAGCAGATAAATCATAAGTTCAGAATACTGCTTGTTGTACCTGACAAAGGCGAGAATATTCTGCCTGTAATTCTGACACTCAATCCATTCAAAACCGTTTTCGATATTATCACCCTCATGCATGGCAGGTATATGTTTATAGACTTCATTCAGCCGCTTTACATACCACTGCATGGCCTTGTGCCTGTGGTCCCACAATGATTCCCAGGGGAGCTGCTGCTCAGCGTTCCACTCATTCATCTGCCCGAACTCCTGCCCCATAAAGAGCAGTTTTTTGTGGGGCATGCCGAACTGAAGAAGATAGAGAAGGCGCAAGTTTGCGAACTTTTCAAATTCACTCATATCTTCTGTCTTGTTTACCATGGTCCGTTTCATGTGCACTACCTCGTCATGGCAGAGCGGAAAGAGAAAGTTCTCTGTATGATGATAAAGCAGCGGATAGGTGAGATCGCCATAGTGATTGCTCCGTTCAGATACGGGCGCCCTGAAGTATTTCATCAAGTGGCTCGTACAACCAAGGTCCCATTTATAGTCAAAGCCATGACCGCCGTGTTCAACAGGCTTGGTAACGCCGCTGGCTATGGTGGAGTCCTCCGCGATAAGCAGTACTTCCGGGTGCTCCTTTTTGATCGAATAGTTCATGGTCTGCATAAAACGAAATCCTTCCGGATTGTGGCAGTTGCCATAGCGACGTATGAATTCGCGATGTTTTTCATCTGACTGAAACTCATAATGATGAAAGTGGCCTGCTGCATCAAACCTGAAGCCGTCAATATTATACTCTTCAATCCAGTAGATGATATTTGAGATCAGATAACTGACAACCTCAGCCCGCCCGAAATCAAAGTAAAAGGTATCCCATGCTGTGTATTTGCGCTCAGGTATGGGACTTTCAAAAAGGTAGTCACTGTCATACTGGGCCAGACCTGTTTCATCCTTGGGAAAGTGGACTAACACTGTATCCAGTATAACGCCGATCCCTTCCCGGTGAAAGGCATCCACTAACTGCTTGAATTCCACAGGTGTGCCCATCCTCGACGTAGGAGCGTAAAAGCCGATCACCTGATATCCCCATGAAGGCACGTAGGGATGCTCCATGATACCCATCAGTTCAACGTGAGTATACTCCATATATTTCACGTACGGGACCAGTTCGTCAATCAGTTCGAGATAGCTAAGCGGCCGGCCGTCTCTGTAACGCCACGAGAGCGGGTGAACTTCGAATATATTTAAGGGCCGGGTAAATTTATTTCTGTCCTCAGGTTTTGCATGCTGAAATTCATAATAATCATCAACAAGTATTGGCGTACGGTCTTCCTCGTTCTGTATAAACCGGGCAAAGGGATCAGTCTTAAAGGACCATTGCCCCCCTGCCTTACGAATAGCAAACTTGTAATAAATCCCCTTCTCAAGTCCGGGAATAAAGCGCTCCCAGACGCCTGTCCCGCCCCTTTTGGCCATGGCGTGGGAATGAATATTCCAGTTATTAAAGTTTCCGACAACCGCCACTTCCATGGCGTTCGGCGCCCAGACAGCAAAGCGCACACCATGGCCGAGATGGTGGGCACCAAGGTACCGATGAATCCGGACATGCTCTCCAATATTGAAATAATAGAGATCTTCTTCCGGTATGGATTCGTATTTTTCAGATTCTGGCATTGGTTATTTCCAGGCTACGCCATTGAGCAGGACTTCAGGATTCAATGTCCAGGTCCTTGTATAGAGAAATAATGTCTCTTTCACCCATCCTGTCACTGTTCAGAAGTATGAGGCAGCGCTTGGCGAACTCCGGGTCATTCTTTATCCTTTTCACAATATAATCTTCAACTGTTTTTTTTGTAATACGCTTTTCAGCATAAAGAGCGTCCACTTCTTTTTTTGAGCGTTTGAGCCATTGTTTTTTCTCATACTCATCTTCATACACTGTTTCCTGGCTCATCCACTCCCAGTCAATTCTCTGGAGCCACAATTTTTCACCCTGGTAAATGGAGTTAATATTCAGGCAGCAGTCATCACTAACCCAGTGGCGGGTTTCCGAGTCAACATACATGCTCCCCTCCACCGCGTTTGGAAGATCAACATGGGTGCCGGAAAAGGTCCTGATATTCACGTTAGCATTCTCTGTTGTCCTGTAGGCAATGGAAAGAAGAAGATACAGGCCTTCCCTCTCATACTTATCTTTTCTGGGCAAAAGGTCCCGGAAAGAAAGGGCCGGTCCCGCGTCATAAATTTCGATAAGGTTTTCTTCCCTGTTACGGTACCAGTTAGATCCGTAAATCTCCGCTTCAGCCGCCATCACTGATCCCCTGAAGGAAAGCACATCTGTCTCCTCTTTCACAACAGGACGGGGGATACAGGTCTTTCTTACTTTTGGAAAAAACTCTCTCTTAACTTTCATGTCTGAACCTCTCTCATTGTTTGGGCATACTGATCCCCCAATTTGCACCTCTCCTGCCTTTCAAGAACAGAATAATTCAGCCCCTCTAGGTTCCGGCGATATTAAAGGAGTTCTCAAACAGCTCATCAATCGCTTCTTTGCCCTCGTCGCTCAAATATCGTGTACCGGTAACACCGAGAGTTCTGTGAGATATGACCGGATCGTCAGTGATCCATGTGTTATCGACCCATGACACCCACTCTTTTCTGTCCTGCTCAAAGAGATGGACCGGCCTGTTAAAGAGCTTTGCCAGTTCAACGCCCCATCCTGTGCCGCCCTTAACAGTCCCATTTGAAAGGAGCCAGCCTGCTGCAAAAACCTGGTAACCATTATTTACGACATGAAACATCACCTGAAATATTTTCTGCATATAGGGTGTCCGGGCAAAGTCACGTTCAAGCCGATTTTTTATAATATCTGGCCCTACCCCGCCGCGGGACAGTTCCTCTTCAGTCAAGATCTTTAACCCGCGGTCGCGACTTATGGAATGGCCTTCAAAATTAAAGGTAACCTCCTGGATGCCCCACTTCTCCGCGGCCTGACCAAAGTACTCTTCCGTACCCTTGTGCCCCCCGGAATAAATAGTAACTTTATTTGGTTTCAGCATAATAGTCTCCTTTTGCTCTTGTCATTAAATGTCAAATGTATAGAATACAGGAAACTTCTCTTTATGTGAAGCATTATAGCAGGAAATAACACGGCGTCAAACCTGCTGAAGAGACCCATGCAATGATTCTGGAGGTTAAAGCCAAAATCACTTATGAAATAGTATTTAGTTTATGGCATGCAGCAGTTGATTGATATTCCCTTTTATATCCCCTGATAAGATCGCGGAAGCAACCGCAACTGAATCAGCTCCCGCATTCAGCACTTGCCTGATATTGTCTGAACTTATTCCCCCTATTGCCACGATGGGGATATTGACCTGCTTTCTTATTTTCTCTAAAGCCCTGATGCCGCGGGGACGTCCTGCATCCTTCGTAGATGTCGCGAAGATGGGTCCGAAACCGATATAGTCTGCCCCTTCATTTTCGGCCAGCAGTGCCTGTCTGAGATTGTGCGTTGAGATGCCTATGATTCTCTTTTTACCCATGAGCTTTCTGGCTTCCGTGACCGGCATATCGTTCTGCCCCAGATGGACACCGTCTGCGTCAGCGGCAAGGGCGATATCGATGTAATCGTTTACTATAAATGTGGCATTCTGTTGCGAGGTGATCTCTCTCATCTTCAGCGCTTCTCTGAATATTTCCCTCTTTGAGATTCTTTTCTCCCGGAGTTGAATGATTCTTATTCCTGAGGATATGGCTTTGCGAGCAACCTGCGTATGGCTTCGGCCTGAAACGGCCTGGTCTGTCAAGAGATAAAGAGGATTTGATTTTTTGAAAAGAGCATTCAATCTTCCGCGCCTGATTAAAGGTCCTGAACTACTCTTTTTCGGTCTTCAAGAAAGTGTGTATTAAAATTTCCGCTTATGAAATCAGGATCATCAAGTATATCAAGGAAAAATGGTATCGTTGTTTTTATCCCCTCGATGATGAATTCACGGAGTGCCCTTTTCATCCGTGCGATCGCCTCTGTCCTGTCATGGCCATGAACAATAAGCTTTGCTATCAGTGAATCATAGTGCGCAGGAACATTCCATCCGGAATAGGCAGCAGTGTCTACTCGTACCCCCGGGCCCCCGGGCTGGATAAAAAGGGATATCTTCCCCGGCTGCGGGATAAATTTTTCAGGGTCTTCCGCGTTTATTCTGCACTCTATGCTGTGTCCCCTGAATTTTACATCCTGCTGTTTCATTTCAAGAGAAGCTCCGGCGGCAAGCTTGATCTGCTCTTTGATGATATCAATACCGGTAATCATCTCTGTTATGGGATGTTCAACCTGGATTCGTGTGTTTATCTCCATGAAGTAAATCTCATCGTCCTTGTCAAGAATAAATTCTACGGTACCGACGTTTTTGTATTTCATCGCCTTGGCCGCTTTAATGGCTGTATCACCGACTTTTTTCCTGAACTTTGCGTCAGCAAACATATAGGGTGCTTCCTCAATAAGCTTTTGATGCCTCCGCTGAATCGAACACTCCCGTTCTCCAAGATGAATTGTGTTTCCTTTATTGTCCGCTAGTATCTGTACCTCAATGTGCTTCATTTCAGATATGTATTTCTCAATATATAAATCACCGTTCCCAAAAGCAGCAAAGGCCTCCTTGTGTGCAGTATGATAGAGCGGCATAAGATTTTCTTCATCATGTACAATTCGCATTCCCCTTCCACCACCGCCTGCTGACGCCTTCAGAATAACGGGAAAGCCGATCTTCCTGCATATTTTCAATGCCTGCTCTTCATTTTTAACCGGAGCGTCACTGCCGGCAACGACGGGAACATTTTTTTTCTTCATAACCTGCCGCGCTTTTGCCTTGTCACCCCCAATGCGGATATTGTCAGCAGAGGGACCAATAAATGTAATGGCTGAAGCGGTACAGGCCTCCACAAACTGAGCGTTTTCAGCCAGAAAGCCGTATCCGGGATGTATTGCCTCAGCATCGGTAATTTCAGCAGCAGTAATAATCGCAGGAATATTCAGGTAGCTCTGAGCAGCCTGGGTTGGGCCTATGCAGATTGCCTCGTCAGCCAGTTTCACCGCAAGGGTATCTCTGTCTATATCGGAGTAAACAACAGCCGTGGAAATGCCGAGCTCATGGCATGCCCTTATAATTCTGACGGCAATTTCTCCCCTGTTTGCGATAAGAACCTTCTTGAATAGTTTCATGATGCGGGCTCAACAAGATAAAGGGGCTCACCATACTCAACAGGATGTCCGTTTTCCACCAGGACCTTTGCGATCACACCATCTGTGTCACACTCAATTTCATTCATCAGCTTCATGGCCTCAACAATACACAATACCTGTCCCTTTTTTACGGGGCTTCCCACTTCTACAAAGGGCTGAGCTTCAGGTGAAGTTGCGCTATAGAATATTCCAACAATCGGTGAGGTGATTGTGACCTGTTTATCAGTTTCAGCTGGCTCGGCCTCCCTTTCTTGAGCTGCGGTCTGTGCAGGGGATGGTGTGCTCGGCATCACTTCAAAAGAGGATAAAAATTTCTCCCGCTTTATTTTCAGCTTGGCCCCATCCCGTTCAATGAGAAGCTCTGTTATATCTGTATCTTGCAAAAGTTCTATCAAATTTTTTATTTCATCAAGTTCCATGCTTTCTCCGCTCAGTTTTTATAAATATTTAAAGCTCTGATAGTTAAGAACATATATGCTCCAGTATCCTGCGGGACCGTTTTCTCTCAACCAGCCCATTATTTCACCCGTTCAATGTATTCCGACGTCCTTGTATCTACTTTTATGATATCACCCTCACTCAGGTGAAAAGGGACTTTTACGGTGGCTCCTGATTCCAGAACCGCGGGCTTGCTCCCCCCGCTTGCTGTGTCTCCCTTGAAACCCGGGTCTGTTTTGTCTATCTTCAGCTCTACAAACATCGGTAACGCTACTGTCAATGGCGAACCGCTGTACAAAAGTATTTTGACTGCCATATTTTCGATTAAAAACTTTTTTGCGTCACCCAGCTGCTCCTCGGTCAGGGGCAGCTGCTCAAAGGTTTCATTGTCCATGAAATAGAAGTGATCACCATCCTTGTACAGGTACTGCATAGACCGCTCTTCAAGGTTGGGTGTCTTAAATTTTTCACCTCCCTTGAAGGAGTCATCAAAGATACTCCCGGTTATCAGGTTTTTCAGTTTTGTTCTGACTATTGCACCGCCCCTGCCCATTTTATGATGCTGAAAGTCTACAATCTCATGGGGCGCCCCTTTATACTCAATTTTGGCCCCTTTTCGAAAATCACTTGTTGATATCATTCATTACCTTTCAATTATTTTTAGCTTTTTCGGCAGTGACGTCATGACTTCGCACCTGCTTTTGCCGACTGTCACCATATCTTCTATTCGAACCCCGCCGAATCCCGGCAGGTAAATACCGGGCTCAACAGTAAAAACCATATTTTCTCTTATGGTTTCCTTGTTACGCCATGATACTACAGGCTTTTCATGAACTGCAAGCCCGACTCCATGACCGGTACCGTGCCCGAAAAAATCTTCATATCCCTTTTTGTTTATGTAATCTCTCGCTGCAGCATCAACAACGGCTGAGAGAATCCCGGACTTTACAGCCTTGATCGCCCTGCTTTGAGCCTCAAAGACAGTGTAGTATAACTCTTTTTGCTTTGAAATGTTGTTCCCCTTGACAAGGACGGTCCGCGTCATGTCTGAATAATATCCCTCCGACTCCCCTCCCCAGTCAAAAACTACAAGGTCGCCCTTTTTCAGTTTCCTTTCAGTAGGTTGGGCATGAGGAAGGGCTGACATCGGGCCAGAGGCAACTATAACCGCGAATGGAAGTCTTTTGCAGCCTTCTTTTTTAAGCAGATATTCAAGTGTTAATGCAAGTTTCTGCTCCGATGCTCCCGCCCTGATGTGAGGCATCAGTTTTCTGAAGGCTGACTCTGCCCGTTTGACAGCTGAATTGATGTGTGAGAGTTCCTGGCTTGCCTTGATTATTCGAAGGGATTCGACAGTGTTTGCCAGAGGTTTTAGGCTTACCTTTCTTTTGCTCAAATTACGGTAAAATGAATAGGTGACATTCTGCTCTTCAAAGCCAAGCTTTTTAATCCCCTTCGCGTGACAGACAGCTTCTATCTCCTTTGTTCTCTCCCCGTGCTCGATTATGACATCAAAACCCCTGACCTCTTCTGCTGCCTGCTCCTGATAACGAAAATCCGTTAACAGGACTGATTTTTTCTTTGTAATTATGAGCGAGCCTGATGATCCGGTAAACCCGGAAAGGTACCGTACGTTTACAAGGTCTGTTATGAGTATTGCATCAACTCCCAGAGCCGGGAGCCGCTTGTTAAGAATTGATCTGTTTTGCATTGGCAATCAAAAGGGCAGCCCTGAGGCCGAGGAAGTAGCTGTCAGGACCAAATCCTGCTATTTGCCCATCTGCAACAGGTGAAATGAGGGACTTATGCCTGAACTCCTCCCGTTTATATATATTTGAAAGGTGGATCTCAACAGTCGGTATCTGGACACCTGCAATCGCATCTCTGATAGCAACACTGGTATGCGTATAGGCAGCAGGATTTATTAAGAGAGCATTATACTCTTTTGAGTTCTGTATGGCATCCACTATCTCACCTTCATGGTTGGATTGAAGAATAGTCAGCTCAGCACCCAGTTCAGAAGCAAGGCCTTGAAGGTCTGAATTTATCTCTTCAAGGGTCCTGGTGCCGTACACTTCAGATTCCCGTGTTCCAAGCAGGTTGAGGTTAGGTCCATGTATGACCAGGATTTTCATAAATGCTCCTTACTTTTTCAGTTCTCTTATTTTATGGAATATGATATCAGCTACCTTATCCTTACTCAACAGGGGGTATTCGGTAATCGTATTGTTACTGTCTATCAGAGTCACAATGTTTGTATCAACATCAAAACCAGCGCCCTCCTGCTGAACATCATTCAGTACAATCAGGTCGAGTTTCTTTTCTTTTAGCTTTGCCTCTGCTTTCTTGATATCCTTCCCGGTCTCTGCTGCAAAACCTATATGCAGGCGATCTCCCTTTTTCTTACTTATCTTTTTCAGTATATCATTGTTTTGACTTAAATCTAAGGCAGTTATGCTGCCTTTACTATGTTTCACTTTAGATTTTTCGCGCGGGGTAAAGTCAGCAACTGCTGCTGCCATGATTACACAGTCTGCTTTGGGCAGACTCTTGAGGACAGCCGCCTCCATCTCAGCGGCTGTTTCAGCAGAGAGGAGTGAAACCCGTTCCGGCGGCACCAGATTTACCGGCCCGCTGACAAGAGTCACTTCCGCCCCCCTTCGCACAGCAGAGCGCGCAATGGCATATCCCATTTTCCCGGAAGAGCGATTGGAGATAAACCGTACCGGGTCAATCGGCTCACGTGTCGGCCCCGCGGTTACGAGAATATTCATCCCTGCCAGGTCCTTTTCAGAAAGGACATATGTACAGGACTCAACTATTACTGGAATGTCCTCCATTCGCCCCGGGCCCTCTTCTCCGCAAGCCAGACTTCCGCTCCCCGGCCCGACAAAATGCACCCCGTTCTTTTTCAGTTCTTTCAGATGTTTCTTTACCGAGGGGCTGCGATACATCCTGAAATTCATGGCCGGTGCCACGAGTGCGGGGCCTTCATAGGTAAGCCACAGGTTGGTCAGAAGATTATCTGCAATTCCGCATGAAAGCTTGTTTATTGTGTTTGCGGTCGCGGGCGCTATGATAAAGAGGTCAGATTGTTTTGACAGCTCGATATGACTGTATGGATCTGCAAAGAGGTCGGTCCGGACCGGATTTCCTGTAACCGCCTCAAAGAGATAGGGAGTTATAAAGCGGCACGCTGCTTCTGTCATTACAACAGAAACAGAGGCACCCTCATCCATAAGCCTGCGAGCGAGGTCAACAGACTTGTATGCCGCTATGCTACCGGTAACACCAAGAAGGATCTTCCGATCTTTCAACACTTAATCAGCTTTCTCCAAATATATCCTCAATAGTCCTTTTCTGTTCAGAGTCGCTTTTTTCACTCAGATAAACTTTGAGGTCCTTCTCGAGTTCGCTCATATCCTCAGGCATTGTTTCCTTCTGCTGGGCCTCATCCATCATCTTCTTGTGCGTCATCTTCCGTGATAATTCATTTGCTTTTACGGCCTCTTCTCCAATAAGGACATCAACAGCTCCTTCAACAACCTCCTGAATAGCAAGTGTGGTAATTTTCTGGGCCTTTGATGATATCAACGGAAGGGCGCCCATTGAAAGGTCTTTCGCTCTCTTTACTGCCGCTATCACAAGTCTGTACGTCCCATCCAAATCATCATTATCATGCTCAATAGGCAATGAGATTATATCCATGCATTTCCTCCTAATTGTTTAGTTTCTGTATCCAGTTGATATCTAAATTTTCTTTTTTAACTCGTGTTGCAAGGATTATGCTTTCGAACTCACGGTACGCCTTCTCCAGTTTGTCATTTCGAATAACATAATCATACTCTTTATAGTGCTGAATTTCCTCCTTTGCGTTATTCAGACGCTGAACAACAACCTCTTTTGAATCAGTACCGCGATCCTGAAGCCTTTTCTTTAAAGCATTCATCGATGGCGGCAGGACAAAAATATATATAGCGTTTTCATAGTTTTTCTTTATCTGCATGGCGCCATGAATATCAATATCAAGTATCACATCATAGCCCCTGCTGCTCAATTCCTTCAGCCTCTTCAGAGAAGTCCCATACAAATTACTGTGTACCATTGCCCATTCTGCAAACTCTCCCCGATGAAGCATTGTCTTAAATTTTTTCTCCGTTATAAAAGTATAATGGATGTCGTTTCGCTCTCCCTTTCTCCGGGGCCGGGTCGTATACGAAACAGACAACTTGACATCAGGCACGGTTTTCAGCAGTTTCTGACAGAGAGTGGATTTCCCGCTGCCTGACGGCGCTGACAGGACAAAAAGACTTCCCTTTTTCCGGTGCTTTCTCAATTTATCTTTCCTGCTTTCGCCATATTATTTTTCCAGAGAAAACCTCTGGGTAATCGTTTCCACCTGAAGACCGGACAGGACAATATGATCACTGTCCATTACAATTATGGCTCTTGTCTTGCGGCCTTCTGTCGCGTCAATAAGTTTCCCCCGTGAAGCTGCCTCCTCACGGAGCCTCCTCATTGGCGAAGACCCGGGGGAAATAACCGATACAACATGCGACGCAGAAACAACATTGCCAAACCCTATATTTACCAGCACTGTGCCTTTATCAGTCTTCAACATAATGTTACACGCCTTTAATCATCGGCTTATTGCAGGTTCTGCACCTGCTCTTTGATTTTTTCAATCTCATGTCTCATTTCAACCACATTTGTGGCTATATCGATATCATGGGTCTTGGAGCTGATAGTATTGACCTCCCTGCGCATTTCCTGAACAATAAAATCAAGTTTCTTCCCGATCGTATCACCCGACTCCAGCACTTCCCTGAATTGCTTCATATGGCTCTTAATTCTCACAATTTCCTCTGTTATATCAGACTTCTCGATTATAACAGCAGTCTCCTGAATAAGACGCGATTCATCCATCTGAACATCTCCAAGAAACTCTTTTAACCGATCATGAAGTTTCTGCCTTGCATCAGCTATATACTCCCCCCGTCTTCCTTCCACACGGAGCAGATACTCATCGAGCAGCTTCAGTCTGTTCCTGATATCATCTGCGAGATGGCCGCCTTCCTCTGCACGACTTTTTGCGAGTTCTTCAAGCGCGGACTCAACAGCACTGAATAATTCATTCTCATCAATATCAGGTTCATCTACAAGAAAAATGTCTCTCTGTGATGCAAGCAGATCAATGCCAACTTCCTCGGATATTAACAACTCATTTTTTAATGAAACAAGGGCCTCAAAATACTCTCTCGCCAGAGCCTTGTTAACTTTCAGTTTCACGCTCTCCACTTCCTGCTTGGGCATATAGATATCAATGCGCCCACGGCTGCATTTCTTCCTGACATTCTTTCGTATCTCGTGATCGTATGAATATAAATAGTGAGGGATATTCAGGTGAATGTCGAGGTTTTTGTGGTTTGATGTGCGCACCTCTACCTTAAAATTATCGGAAGTTCCTCTTCCATATCCTGTCATAGATTGGGGGCGCATAATAATTCAGTCTCTTTTAATTCAATCTGTTAGCACAAATGCACAACATATTAACATATAATATTAGGAATAATAAGTCAAATCATGAAGATCTGAGGGGGATATCCCGGGGCAGAAGATTGTATATGCGGGAATGGGTAAAGAATACAGCGAGACGATTTAGTTGCTCGAGGAGATAAGGGCTTCTACTTCACTTTCAACAAAAACCGGCTCATTGTTTTCGAGAACAACCTTAACTTTCTTTACATCCTTGAACTTCCCTCTCAGAATCTCTTCAGAGAGTGTGTCTTCAATGTGCCGTTGAATCGCCCTTCTCATGGGACGCGCACCGTAGGATGGCTCATAGTTGTTTTCTATAATCCACTCAACAATCTCTTCAGAAAGTTCTATTGCGAGGTCCTGATCAATTAAGCGCCTGTTCAACTCGTCCATAAGGAGGCTGACAATATTAACAAGATGTTCTTTCTCAAGCTGGTGAAAAACAACGATCTCATCTATACGGTTTAAAAATTCAGGATTAAACTTGTTCTTCAGCTCATCAAGAACAGCGGTCTTGATTTTGCCGTAATTGTTTCCAGCTGTTTCCTGATGAAAACCGAGTGGGGTGGCATTTTCTATGAATCTCGTACCCACATTGGACGTCATAATAATTACTGTGTTTTTGAAATCAACTTTTCTTCCCAGATTATCTGTAATCACACCTTCATCAAGAACCTGAAGCAGCACATTGAACACATCGGGATGCGCCTTTTCTATCTCGTCAAAAAGAACAACTGAGTACGGCCTTCTTCGCACCTGCTCTGTTAACTGTCCTCCCTCGTCATAACCCACATAACCGGGAGGTGCTCCTGTCAGGCGGGACACATTAAAACGCTCCATATATTCGGACATATCAATTTTTATAAGCGCATTTTCATCATTGAAAAGAATCTCTGTCAGGGCCTTAGCCAGCTCTGTTTTTCCGACACCCGTAGGTCCAAGGAAGAAAAATGATCCGATCGGTCTTTTCCTTGCTTTAAGCCCGGCCCTGGACCGTCTGATCGCTTTAGAAATCGCAATGACCGCTTCGTCCTGTCCAACGATTCTCTTGTGAAGTTCCTCTTCCATGCGAAGCAATTTCTCAGATTCCTTCTCTTCCAGTCTTGCCAAGGGTATACCGGTTATTGTCGAAACAGTAAAGGACACATCATCTTCAGACAAGATCGGGGTGTCTTTCTGCTGATTGTCACGCCACTTTTTGTTCAGTTCGTCATAGAGCTTTCTTATCCTGTCTTCCTCATTCTTTACAGAAGCCCCTTTTTCGAAATCATGAAGTTTAACGTAGAGCCCCTTTTCCTTATTGAGCCTCTTCAGTTCCTTTTCCAGTTCACGGAGTTCCGGCGGCATTGTGAATCGTTTCAGTTTTATCCGTGCCCCAGTCTCGTCCATCACATCAATGGCCTTGTCAGGAAGATACCGTTCAGTGATATATCTGTCAGAAAGATTAACACAGGCATTCAATGCCTCAGGAGTCACTTTGACCTTGTGGTGAACTTCATACCTTGTCTTAAGGCCTTTGAGTATTTCCACACTTTCATCTATGGTCGGGGGCTGCAGATAAATCGGCTGAAACCTTCTTTCAAAGGCACCGTCTTTTTCAATGTACTTTCTGTATTCATCCGGTGTGGTAGCACCGATACACTGAATTTCGCCTCTTGAGAGAGCCGGTTTCAGCATGTTTGAGGCATCGATAGAACCTTCTGCCGCACCAGCACCGACGAGGGTATGCAGCTCGTCAATAAAAAGTATCACATCATTATTTTGAACAATTTCTTTCATGACAAGCTTGAGTCTCTCTTCAAACTGTCCTCTGTACTTGGTGCCGGCTATAAGGGCACCCAGGTCCAGGCTGACTATTCTCTTGCTGAGGAGATTTTCCGGAATGTCCTCTGCTATTATTCTTTGCGCCAGTCCTTCAACAATTGCTGTTTTTCCAACTCCTGATTCACCGATTACCACCGGATTATTTTTTACCCGTCTTCCCAGGATCTGAAGCACCCGCTCTATTTCATTTTCTCTTC
The DNA here is from genome assembly GCA_947259645.1 of Thermodesulfovibrionia bacterium. Taxonomy (GTDB): domain Bacteria; phylum Nitrospirota; class Thermodesulfovibrionia; order UBA6902; family UBA6902; genus Glo-13. Next base: position 41,205 of record CAMYND010000003.1, read on the forward strand.
CAACAACAGGGTCAAGTTTCCCTTCCCTGGCAAGTTGCGTAATGTCCCTGCCGAACTCATCCAGCGCGGGGGTATGGCTTTTCTTTTCTTTTTTCCCGGACTGGGACTTTCTCATAGAGAGGTTGATCGCGAGCTGTCTGACACCAAGCAGATTGGCACCGAGGCTTCTAAGAATTTTGCCTGCGATACCGGCGTCTTCCCTGATAAGCCCAATAAGGAGATGTTCACTGCCGATGTAGCTGTGACCAAGCAGGCGTGCTTCCTCAACAGCAAGTTCGAGAACTTTCTTTGCTCGCGGGGTAAAGGGGATATCTCCAAAAGTGAGAATATTGGATCCTGTCGGAAGGTTTCTCTCAACCTCCATCCGCAGTTCCTCAGCTGAAAGTCCCATTTTCTTAAGGATGACCATGGGCAGGCTTTCTTCTTCACGCAACAGTCCCAGGAGAAGATGTTCCGTACCCAGGTAATCATTTTGCCGTTTTTCTGCCTCTTCACGGGCATAGATAATTACCTTGCGGCCTCTTTCAGTAAATTTCTCAAACATGGTGATTACTCCTAATCTTAATATATCGTTTCCACTGCATATTGTCAAGACAAGTGACAGCGCTGTAACCCATATACTTATATAAGTAATCGGAAATTAGCGAGATAACTTTAATTAAATAATAATTTGTCAGAAAAGGTTACTGCGGGTCTTTCTTATTGTAGGCGATATCTTTTATTTCCTGGATAAACTCATTGATGTCTTTAAACTGCCTGTACACTGAGGCAAACCTCACATATGCAACTTCATCGATATCCTTAAGTCCTGTCATGATATGTTCACCGATCATGGAACTCGGTATTTCTTTATCACCAGCGGCGTAAAGAGATTTTTCAATCCTGTTCACAAGGGCCTCTGTAATTTCGACACTTATGGGCCTTTTTTCACATGCCCGTTCAAGGCCCTGGAGAATCTTCTGTCTGTCAAAGGGTTCACGCCGCCCGTCTTTCTTTATTACATGCGGCAGAATGTCATCGATTCGCTCATAACTTGTGAAGCGGCCCTCGCATTTCAGGCATTCACGTCTACGCCTTATAACGTCGCCGTCTTTACTCTGGCGTGAGTCAATGACCTTGTCTTCGATATGGTTACAAAAAGGGCAGCGCATAATAAATAGTCACCAAGCAGTTATCATGTTTCTACAGTTCAATATCTTCATAAACCGGAAACTTTTTGCAGAGCACCTTTACCTTATCCCTTACATGGTGAATGGTTTCACTGCTCTTGGGATTGTCCAGAACCTTCATGATAAGATCAGCGATCATAACCATCTCCGGTTCCTTCATTTTCCTGCTCGTTACAATAGGTGTACCAAGCCTGATACCACTGGTAACTGTAGCAGGCTGATCATCGTAGGGAATCGAATTTTTATTAACAGTAATACCTGCCAGATCAAGGGCAGATTCAGCAACTTTTCCTGTCAATTTTTTTCCTGTTAAATCTATAAGCATGAGATGCGTATCAGTTCCACCGGAAATCACTTTTAAGCCCCTGCTGATAAGGGCGTCAGAAAGTTCTTTTGCGTTTCTGATGATCTGCAGCTGGTATTGGGAAAATTCCTGGGTCAGCGCTTCCTTAAATGCCACGGCTTTTGCCGCGATCACATGAACCAGCGGACCTCCCTGCATTCCGGGGAAGACCATCTTGTCTATGGCCTTCGCATATTCGGCTTTACACATGACCATGCCGCCCCGCGGCCCTCTGAGCGTTTTATGCGTCGTCGAGGTAACGAAATCAGCATACGGCACAGGAGAAGGATGGTTGCCTGTAGCGATCAGGCCTGCGATGTGAGCTATGTCAGCAAGGAGATAGGCCCCAACTTCTTTTGCAATATCATAGAGCGCTTTAAAATCAATTATCCGTGAATAGGCGCTTGCACCCGCGAGTATCATCCTGGGCTTGTGATCTTTGGCGATTTTGCGGACTTCATCGTAGTTAATCAGACCTGACTTCTTTTCAACTCCGTACGAACGGGGGTTGTAGAGCATTCCCGAAAAATTAACAGAAAAACCGTGTGAGAGGTGTCCGCCATGATTTAAACTCAGGCCAAGAATCCTGTCCCCGGGCTTTAGCATGGAAAGGTATACCGCCATGTTTGCCTGTGTTCCGGAGTGCGGCTGGACATTTACATGCTCAGCCCCGAAAAGCTCTTTTGCCCTCTCTATGGCAAGGTTTTCAACAATATCGGCATATTCGCAGCCACCATAGTACCGCCTGTGAGGATATCCTTCGGCATACTTATTCGTAAACACGGAACCCTGAGCTTCAAGGACCGCCATGCTTGCATAGTTTTCCGACGCGATGAGCACTATTTTTTCCTGCTCGCGCTTCACCTCATCAACAATCGCATTATAGACTTCAGGATCACTCTTTTTTATATCACTCAGACCCATTTCTTATTTACACAACCTTTTTTCGATTTCCGCTATCTTGTCAAGTCGTCGCTGATGCCGCCCACCTTCGAATTCAGTTTCAAACCATACCTTGATTATTTTCCTTGCCAGGTCAGCATCTATGATCCTTCCGGCTATTACAAGCACATTTGCATCATTATGCAAACGGCTCATTTTCGCGGAATACTCTTCATTACACAGAGCAGCCCTGACGCCGGGAAATTTATTTGCCACTATAGACATGCCGATCCCGGAACCGCAGATAAGCACGCCTCGTTCAACACTGCCCTTTGAGACCTCTTCAGAAACTTTCTGGCCAAAATCAGGGTAGTCGCAGGAGTCTTCACTTTTAGTGCCATAGTCTTCCCATGCAATATCCAGGTCTTTCAGAAGGGGGAGAATCTTGTTTTTCATCTCAAGGCCGGCATGATCACAACCAACAGCTATCTTCATCTATCCTCCTGTAAATTGGTTATGTACTGACTCTGATACAGTGTCTCTTTACTGCTCCAGCTCATTCTGATCGGGATGCATTAAAATAAGGTAAATTATCTTATCAACCTTGCAAATCTAAGTCAAGGATAGATCAGGGAAAGCGGTAGAGGGTCTTCTGCTTGTTTTCTCTATTGTACAAGCAACGTTAACCGCACTCTGTTATAATTCCGATATGCCAACTATAGCGTTGACCGGTAATTTTGGGACCGGCAAAACCTCGGTTTTAGGACTGTTTCAAAAACTGGGTGCACATACCTTTAATATTGACGGCTATGTCCATGATATCCACTCAAAGCCTGAGACTATTCGTGCAATAACAGAGCTTTTGGGAGACTCTATTCTCTGTAATGGACCAAATGGTCCCTGCACAGACAAAAAAAGGGTTGCCGATATTATTTTCAATGACCCGGAAAAACGAAGGGCTGTGGAAAAAATAATTCACCCTGCAGTAATGCGTATAGTCGTCGAGACTGAGTCACGTATTTCAAGGGAAAACCCGTCAGCATTGATCATGTTTGAAGTGCCGCTGTTGTATGAAGCAGGCTATGATAAATATTTCGAGAAAGTCATTGTTGTTTACTGTAAGCGCGATATCGTCCTTGAAAGACTAGCTAAAAAAGGTTTTTCAAGAGAAGATGCGCTGAAAAGATTAAGCGCTCAGATGCCGATCACGAGAAAAATGAAACGTGGTGACTATGTCATTGATAACAGCGAAGACCTCAAGACAACAGAAAAAAAGGTAGCGAAAGTTTTCCGGGAGCTCACCTTATAAAACCTGTTCAATCAGTTAATATACCTCTGATATGCTTGCGATAAACGTTAAAAACCTTTCAAAAAAATTCGGGGCCACAACCGCAGTCGATGATATATCCCTGGAAGTACCTGAGGGGACGATTTTTGGTTTTCTTGGCCCCAATGGAGCCGGAAAGACAACGACTATCAACATTCTCTGCACACTGCTTTCCCCTTCATCAGGAACCGCCTTTATCGCAGGCCATGACTGTTCACGCGAACCCTCGAAAGTCAGGAAGTCCATAGGGATTGTATTTCAGGATACAACATTGGATAAAGACCTCACCGCATATGAAAATCTGATGTTTCATGCCTACCTTTATAATGTAAAGAAAAAAGAGATGAAAGGCCGCATCCATGATCTGCTCCATTTTATCGGTCTCTATGACAGAAAGGACGACCTGGTCAAGAAGTTCTCCGGGGGAATGAAAAGGAGGCTTGAAGTTGCCCGGGGTCTTGTGCACAGGCCGCAAGTCCTCTTTCTCGATGAACCTACACTTGGGCTTGACCCGCAATCACGTGCCCTGCTCTGGGAATTTATCGTTGAACTCCCCAAAAAGCACAATGTCAGTGTCTTTATGACAACACATTATATGGAAGAAGCAGAGGTATGCAATGATATCGCTATCATAGACAATGGAAAAATTATAGCCACTGGCTCTCCCGCTGAATTAAAAAAGACACTGGGAGGAGATGTCATTTATGTCAGAACATCGGATAACAAGAGTGCAAAAATAGAGATTGAAAACCTTTTTGACGTACATGTTCATGAGAAAAACGATGAGTTATTCCTGACAGCTCTCAGAGGGGATGCATGTATACCAGAACTGATCAACTCAATTGGTGAAACCGTTCTTTCTGTTAGGCTCCAGAGGCCGACCCTGAATGATGTTTTTCTGAAAATGACGGGCCGGCAGATAAGAGACTCTGACATGACCTCAAATGACACGGTAAAAGAAAGCATCCGCGCCTACAGGAGGAAACTTGATAGACACTAATGCCGTGTATGTGCTCATCGCGCGTGACTTCAAAAAATTCATACGGGAAAAGAGCAGGCTCATTTCAACCCTGGCCCGCCCCCTTATATGGCTTTTTCTTGTCGGAGGAGGAATGTCGCGGCTGGTTACTCCGGAAATTGGGATGTCCTATCTACAGTTTATTTTCCCGGGGATTCTGGGCATGACAATCCTCTTCAGTTCAATATTTTCATCCATCTCAATAATCTGGGACAAGGAGTTCGGACTGATGAAAGCCATCCTTGTCGCGCCTGTTTCACGGTTGTCCATTGTTACAGGAAAAGCATTAAGCGGGGCAGTGATCTCAATTATCCAGACCGTCCTCTTACTGGCAATAGCGCCATTACTTAACATAGATATCACTCTGATCTCAATAATTCAGGTGATCCTGATCTCCTTTATCCTCGCATTCTGCATATCCTCTATCGGGATAATTATAGCTACTTTTTTTGAGAGCTTCGAGAGTTTCAGCGCGATAATGAACTTTGTTGTCATGCCGATGTTCTTTCTCTCAGGAGCCTTGTACCCAGTTAAACAACTTCCCTTCGCATTAAAGCTGCTCACAGGCATCAACCCGCTGACATATGGGGTGGACGCCTTGAAACATGTAATGCTGACTGACTACGGGATTTCAGATTTCTCGATCATGACAGATTTAATATTTCTGATCGTCGCCTCACTCATTTTTGTCACCATCGCTGCTTTTCTTTTTGAGAGAAAAAAATAACACTGCTTCGTCAAACTTCAGTTCAGTGTTTTATGGGGGGATGTTCGTTATTAGCGGCTTGCAAGATAATCTTTGTATGCCTGCGGAGGTTCGATCAGTTCCATTCCCATGCTGAAGGTTACGCCATAGGGGGTAGGTTTTGTCTGAAACCACTTTACTTCACAATTTATTTTTATTTCATTGCCGGTAGGGAGCTTGCACTTCACCTCTATCTTTGAAGATGGCGGTATATCAACCACTTCATAGGTTGTAGCGGTGACCAGGTACATGCCTTCCTCAGAGTAATTCAAAATGAGACCCGAATATGCCACCCCTCCCGCTACTATTTCAACATCGAGGCTGTCAGTTAATCTTTCGGATTTTCTATTTTCCATGGATATAAGTATAGCAGATATTAAAAAAAATGCTCTATTTTTTTCAAGGGCTCCAGAGGCCTAAATAATATGCGTTACCGGTCACTACAGCAGGCCCTGTAAACTATACATAAAACTGTCAGGAGAGGCTCGATGGGATTTACAGAATAAATCTGATAAACTTTATCATTACATTCGAATGGGAGACTGTCTTTTTATGAAAATATTGATGTTTTATGCGCCAAGTTTCTGGTTCAAGACCTATGAAAGAGTGCTTGAGAGTGTCCCCGATCAGAACAGAGAGGATTCCGCTGAAAATGCGATTGTTGTCTTTTATCACGTAGAGGCTGGAGACACCGGGAGGAAGAACGCTGTGCTGACGAAACTGATTAAAAATATCAAATGGCTGGCCGGCAAATTTAATACGAAAACTCTGGTTCTCCATTCATTCAATCATCTTTCAGTATCAAAGGCCCCGGCTGAATTTTCTCGGGAACTCATTGAAGGCGCTAAAGCCCGCCTCCTTAATTCTCAATTCACTATTACTGAAACACCCTTTGGTTATTTGAATGAGTGGAAGATCCATGTTGCCGGAGAATCTCTGGGCAAAGTATTTAAAGAGCTATAATACCGCAGACCTGATTGACTATCCAGCCCCTTTTGTTATACTGAAAGAAAGGAGTATAGTTCTGAATATAAGGAATTGATATGAGTAAACTCGCCCCACTCTTCATTGTATCTCTACTCTTCCTGTCCTGCGCTCCAGTGCTGAACGAAAACCTGATGCGTGAAGGACGGTATATGCCAAGTCTTTCCGACCTCAAGCAGAATCCGGATTTATACAGAGGAAATACCTTTATTCTCGGCGGTATCATTGTCAAGACGTCTATAACTAAAGAAGGGTCCCTCATAGAAGCTCTCTATGTGCCGGTAAATACACGAGGATACTTAAAGAGTCTTCAAACTGGAACCGGCCGTTTCCTTGCCATCTACAAAAACAGAGATATTTTAGACCCCCTGATTTTTGAAGAAAAAAGAGAGATCACACTGGCGGGAGAATTTGTGAGAACCCAGTCTTCCAAGATTGGAGAGGCAGATTATGTTTACCCGCTATTTTCTGTCAGGGAGATATATTTATGGCCGGAAAAAAGAGAACGGGATTACTATTATCCACCGTACCCGCCGTACCCGCCGTATCCTTATTACAGACCATGGTATGATTACCGCCGCCAACACGATCCATTTTATCCCTGGAGATATTACTAAGGGAATCGCTCAGATATAAAATTTAGATGCCTTAATCATTCCGCTCGATATTCTGCTGACTGCTTTCTCTGCCATTGGGATGCCAGTAATACCGGAGATACAACAGGGCAGCAAAATCATAGATAAAATGCATCTGAATCGGGGGCAGCAGACTCCCGCTCACGCGGTAAATTAATCCTATGTATAAACCCATAATTACTGTTACAACGACATAGGCAACTGAAACAGCATGTGCCAGTCCAAAGAGAACACTTGCCACGGCAATTCCGTATTTAACCTGCAGAACACCCCTGAACAACAGCTCCTCAGCCACTCCTGCCAAAAGTGATATGATCAACAAATCCAGAACACTCATTGTGCTGAACATGGGCTTCACATCTGTCAGAAGCTTTGACCTGAGTGACCCGATCAGCGGCATTGCTCCGCCAGCCTCACTGAGGGTAAAGAGAAAGAAAGCAAAAGGAGGTAACGCGGCAGCAGTTCCCAGCAGGAGATCAAGGACAACGCTCTCTGAAACCGGAAAAAGAGGTATCACAAAGTACCATGAAAGCAGAAATGCCAGAACTCCTGCTCCAGACTCAATAAGTACGGCGGCTGCAACTATTCTGTACCGCGAATAGTTCACGCTCATACCTCTACCCAGGGGCGATTGTTACGCCACCTCATTGTTACAGATGTTTCAAAGAAAGAAGAGAGATTTTTTTGAGTGAGGACCTGCTTTGATAAACCGGCTGAATGAACTTCACCCCGCCTGAGGAGAAGGGAAAAGTTGAAGACCGGCAATATTTCCTCGATATGATGTGAAACGTAGAGGATAGTCGGTGCTTGTTTTAATCTGGTGATTTGATCAATTGAGTTCAATAGAAGCTCCCGTGCGAATATATCAAGACCGGCACAAGGCTCATCCAGTATAAGAAGTTCGGGCGTGTTCACAAGGGCCCTGGCAATAAGTACTTTCTGTTTTTCACCCTGCGAAAGTGTTGAATAGGCCTGATGAGCCAGGTGATGGCAGTTGAGCTGTTTAAGACGTAACACCGCGGCTTTCGTATGCTTTTTTGCTGGCTCGTCGTATAAACCGATCGTGGCAAAAATCCCGCCGGTCACTATGTCCAGAGCAGTTTCTCCACCATAAAACTTTTCCTGCAATGAAGAACTGACAATTCCGATTTTCCTCCGCAGTTTTCGCCAGTCATACGAGCCAAAAGACCTGCCCAGAACACTCATGTCCCCGCCTGATGGAAATACGTATCCACAGAGCATGTTCAAAAGCGTTGTTTTGCCAGACCCGTTTAACCCGACAATAGCCCAATGCTGGCCAGCCTCTACAGTCCAGTTCATTCCCTTCAGAATATATTTATCGTTCTTGATGCAAGAGATATTTGCCATAGACAGGATCATAATTCTTAACCTCACATATTTATCTGAATTATATTTGTGCGCATATCAATTACCGTATCAAACATCGCATCAGCAACTCTTATCAGATCTCCAACCTCTCTCCTTACACCCCAAGCAGAATTTACATTTCACTCTAACATTTCGCCTGGATTGTTTTCAGTAAGGTATTCAATTCATCTTATGTGCCACAGTGAAGTCATGCCATGGAAAAAAAGTATTTTAAATAACGGAATATGTTACTGACAATGAAGATGCGTATGCGAAGGTTATTTCAATTGGTGATGAGAAGCTGCATATTGCACTTGCAGAGTTTTTTTATGAGAGAATGCAAAACATATCCACTTTAATGGCATCACAGAAAAAGTGTAAATTAATTTACATTATGCAAGCTTTATTGACATTTGAGCGTGGCCTTTTTTACATAAAACCATTTACTAATAGGGAGTTCTGAACTGGCATTGACTTTGCTATTTATAAGTTAATCATTGATAAACAAACAATCTGAACAATATATGCCGCTGAGTTAATTATCTGTTCATGGGGCTGGAATTAAATCGTCTGCATAATAACTTATTTCAAAAGGAGGGAATAACATTATCGGAAAATGATTTTATTTTCTCGTATTCAACCTGTAATTAATTTATTCGGAGGATTAAAATGACAATTTCACACAATCGTACACACTCAAGGTACGGAGCAATTCTGTGCATGCTTGTTGCAATTTTATTATGTGCGCCATCAATGTCACATGCCGCTGTGACCATAACCACGGACCTTGCCGAATGGGAAAGTATGGTATCAGATATTGAGGTTTTAGTAACCACAGCAGACAATATAGCCAAAGCTGTTGAGGTAGATTCAGCGCCCGGAGATAATGAGGCTCTTGGGAGTCACTTGAGCTTCCCGCCCGATATAATGCTGGATAACGAGACCAAGCTTACGCGAGGATTCCAGATTTTCAATGAACAGGTTATAGGAGAAGATCCAGACGGCAATCCTGTATACGCAGATTTCGTATTTAATAATTTCACTGATGAAGATTGGCAAGACGCACTCTCAGTAGGTGATCATAGCGTTAATCACTCAGATGACGACTGGAGTCTAAGATTACGCGGTGGTGCTACCATGACGGCCTTTGGTGTGGAGATTCGTAATTCTCGCAACCTTGAAGCCGAAACAATAACACTATATTTAATGGCTCAGGATAAAGTCGTAGAAATTATCGAGCTTAATGATGTTCCCAATGATCCCAATTTCCTCTTTTTGGGAATAGTTACCGATACCCCCTTCGACCGTGTTTTCTTCGACGAAAATGCTGATACTGACGATATTGCCATCGCAGATTTTCGTTTCGCTTCAACACGCATGGAAACACAGATCTGCTCCAGACTTGGTGATAATCCGAGGCCCTATATTCGTGACCTTGATATCTTCAAGTTCAAGGGCGAGATGGGAGAAAAGGTTGCTGTTTATCTTGATAAAGATCCTGAAGGTGAGCACAAGGGAGAGCGTGCCACTCTAATCCTCAAGGGAAGATGCATCAAATACTGTTCTCTCAGTGCAGACCGGACCACTACTGATTATAAAATAACAGCTGTTGCTCCTGAACTGGCAGATGATGTCGCAGTAATCCAGAGAGACTATACAAGCACCTGTTTAATCAGGGTAGACCGCGGTGCTTTACCAAACGAAGTATCTGCTGAGTTACCTGCTGACGGTGTGTACACTGTTATCGTAGCTGAACAGCGCGAGTTTAGGAGACGCCTATTAACCAGACCTGACATTTATACTCCTCCGTTTAAAGGCGACTACTGTGTATCCATGGAGTCATCCGGAGATGCTTCCGAATCCTTTACACCTACTCGCTGGGTTGAATAGCAGCACTAGCTGACAGAGGCAGTTGAATCATAGCAATCATGAAAGGCAGGGCCTGAAGGCTCTGCCTTTCTTCATTTTTCAGACCAGGCCGATAATTTTCAGCTTAGTTTGCAAAGTAACTGAGCTTATTTTTCTGCCATAAATTCAGGCACAATTCATACTTCCCTTAACGTAAAAGCTATTACTGACCTCAAGTTCTTATCTGCCTCAAGACATTCCGACAGTAACACTCCATTACACAGTTATCAAAGAAGCAGAAAAAAATATACCAATCATGCCTGAATTTCCGTATTATACATATGGTGAATTTGATGGAACCATCAGCCATACCTGGGTAAAACAGGATTCAATTGAGATTATGATAAAAGGAATTATAGACTTTCATACTCATGCCTTTCCCGATGAGATAGCCGCAAAGGCGATGAAAAGGCTCGCTCATGAAGGTGAAATCAAGCCTCATCTTAACGGCACAGTTTCTTCTCTCCTCTCGTCAATGGATTCATGCGGGATAGAAAAGAGTGTTGTCTGCTCCATTGCTACAAAGCCTGCTCAGTTCAGCCCAATTATTGAGTGGTCCAGAACGATACGGACCGAGCGAATCATCCCCTTTCCTTCAATTCACCCGGATGACAAAGAAGCGGTCAATCAGGTTGCTCAAATTAAAAATAAAGGATTCTCGGGCATCAAGTTCCACCCCTATTATCAGGACTTTACTATTGATGAGGAGAAGATGTTCCCGATTTACGAGGAAATTGTAAAAAATAACCTGATTGTTGTCATGCATACAGGGTTTGATTTTGCCTTTGAGAGAAAAAGGATTGCAGACCCGGTAAAAGTCCTGAATGTGGTGAATTCCTTTCCAATGATGAAGATTGTGACAACCCACTGCGGTTCCTGGGATGACTGGGATGAAGCTGAAAAACATCTTGTCGGAAAGGATATTTATATGGAAATATCATTTTCTCTTGAATACTTGAATAAGGAACGCGCACAGTCTATAATATCAAGGCATCCTGCAGAATATATGCTTTTCGGCACAGATTCTCCATGGACTGATCAGGAGAAGACGTTGTCACTTTTGCGTGAACTTAATCTCGGACAGGAGCGGGAAGAACTCATACTCAGAACCAATGCGATACAGCTTCTCGACTCTGTCAGTAATTAATTGCAGCTCCGTAACTCGTTTTATAACGTCATTAGTAGTGCATGAAGAATAACTCTAACTAGTAATGAGAAAAAAAAGTCCCTCAAAAAAAACTGAACTTCTCTCAGGAAATGAAGCAATTGCCAGGGGCGCCTACGAAGCGGGCGTCACCATAGCATCCGGATATCCCGGAACGCCTTCAACAGAAATCCTGGAAAATCTCGCCACCTATGAGGGCATTGATTCAGAATGGGCCCCGAATGAAAAAGTTGCCCTTGAGGTCTGCCTGGGTGCGTCCTTTGCAGGTGTCCGGGCACTCTCAACAATGAAGCATGTCGGACTGAATGTAGCTGCTGACCCGCTTTTTACATCGGCATATACAGGGGTTCAGGGCGGACTGGTAGTTATTACTGCTGATGACCCTGAAATGCACAGCTCCCAGAATGAGCAGGACAACAGAAACTATGCCTTCGCCGCAAAGATTCCGATGCTTGAACCTGCAGATGCTGCTGAAGCAAAGGAGTTCACAAAAACTGCATTTGCCCTGAGTGAAAAATTCGACACCCCGTTTCTTCTCAGGACCACCACAAGAGTTTCCCATGTGAAGGGAATTGTTCCCATTGGGAAAAAAGAGACTCCCCCGGTAAAACCGGGGATCAGGAAAATACCTCAAAAATTTGTGATGCTCCCTGTTAATGCCCGGAAGAGAAGAATTGACCTGGAAAAGCGGATGCATGATCTCCAGGATTTTGCCGAGACGTTTGAAGAAAACAAAATAGAGTGGGGAGATAAAAAGAAGGGGTTCATTACCTCAGGAGTTTCTTATTTATATGTAAAAGAGGCGTTTCCCGATGCATCTGTTCTTAAACTCGGCATGGTATTCCCCTTCCCGGAAAAGATGATCAGGCGTTTTGCTCGGGCGGTGAAAGACCTGTATATAGTGGAAGAGCTTGACCCGTTTATTGAACTTCATGTTAAAGCGATGGGCATAAAATGCAGAGGAAAAGACCTTATCCCTGCTTACGGTGAGCTGAATTCCTATATCGTCAAGCAATCAATTACAAAGCGAAAAGGCGCAAAATTATTTAAACCGCTCGAGATCCCGATGCGACCGCCCAACCTCTGCCCGGGATGCCCGCACAGGGGGCTCTTTCATGTCCTGACAAAATTCAACGTCTTTATATCAGGTGATATCGGCTGTTACACCCTGGCTGCACTGAAACCGCTTTCTGCAATGGATACATGCGTCTGCATGGGGGCCAGCATCGGCGTGGCCTTTGGTATGGAAAAAGCCCTGGGTAAGGATTCACTGGGTAAGATAGTCGCTGTGATCGGCGATTCGACTTTCATGCATTCAGGTGTCACAGGCCTGATGAATATTGTTTACAACGGGGGATTTTCAACCGTTATCATCCTCGACAACAGCACAACAGGGATGACAGGGCATCAGCCAAATCCGTCTACAGGAATAACTATTTCCGGGGAACCGGGCAGATCTGTTAATATCGAGGCACTCTGCAGGGCGATCGGCGTTAACCATGTGCATACTGTTAATCCCCATGACCTTGCGCATACAGAAAAAATACTGAAAGCAGAAATAGACCGCCCTGAACCGTCTGTTGTTATTACTCAATATCCCTGCGTACTTTTACCTGAAATGAAAAAGAGACAGAACAAACCTCTGTATTCCATCGTATCAGAGAACTGTACAGGCTGTAGAGCATGCCTGAAAATCGGCTGCCCTGCTATCGAATGGGTTCCGCTGAGCCCGAAGGAAGCAAAAGAGCAGGGCTTCAAACCAAAGCAAAAGGGATATTCAAGAATTAACAGCGTGCTTTGTGACGGCTGCGCACAGTGTGTAACACTGTGTAAATTTAGCGCAATAGTGCTTGAAGAGGCAGAGAATGAGTGATAACGGGAAGAACATTCTCATTTGCGGCGTAGGCGGCCAGGGAATTCTGCTTGCCAGTGAGATTACAGCCTACGCCCTGATCAAAGCAGGATTCGATGTCAAGAAAAGCGAGGTACATGGAATGGCACAGCGCGGGGGATCTGTTGTGGCGCATTTGAAATATGGTGATAAGGTCTATTCACCAATCATCGAGCCGGGGAAAGCTGATATTGAGGTCGCCTTTGAAATGCTTGAATCAGCACGATATCTTCCATACCTTCATAAAAAAAGCAGGGTAATTGTTAATACACAAAAAATATATCCCCCATCTGTCACAACGGGCATTGAAACCTACCCTGACGATATATTAGACCGTCTGACTGAGAAGAACATTTCTGTCATGCCTCTCGATGCCTTTGACATTGCCCGTTCTCTTGGAGAAACAAGGGCTGTTAATATGGTCCTGGTTGGAGCTCTGTCCTCATTCTTGCCTGTTGAGGAGAAAGTTTTCAAATCCGTTATCAATGAGCGCGTACGTGAAAATTTTCGCGCGGTGAATATGAAGGCTTTTCAAAAAGGAAGAGAAATAATAATGACTAGCCGGGAGGAAACAGATTAACCATGATCTTGAATACTGAGTTGGAATCTCTTTCACGGGAATCTTTGGAGAAACTTCAGCTTGAGCGACTGCAATCAGTTATCGAAAGAGTATATAGCGCTGTCCCCTATTACCGAAAAAAAATGGACGACGCAGGTGTCAAGCCTTCAGACATAAACACCCTTTCCGATCTCAGTAAACTTCCCTACACAACAAAAGAAGATCTCCGTCTCAACTACCCCTTTGGACTCTTTACCGTCCCTATGGATAAAGTCGTCCGGGTCCACGCTTCTTCGGGTACCACCGGCAAACCCACAGTAGTGGGCTATACAAAAAATGATATTGAGACCTGGGCTGAACTGATGGCGCGATCTCTTGCGTCAGCCGGCGCTGACAGGGGAGACATGGTGCATAACGCATACGGCTACGGCCTTTTCACGGGAGGATTGGGAGCGCATTATGGGGCTGAAAAACTGGGGGCGACAGTTATCCCGGTCTCAGGGGGAAACACGAAAAGGCAGATCATGCTGATGCAAGATTTCGGCTCAACAGTACTTCTCTGCACCCCTTCCTATGCACTTAATCTTGCCGAAGTAATGGCTGAAATGGGAGTTGATCCCGGATCACTCAAGCTGAAGGTAGGGATATTCGGGGCCGAGCCCTGGAGTTCGAACATGAAAACAGAAATAGAGAACAAACTGAAAATAGACGCCCTTGATATATACGGCCTGAGTGAAGTCATGGGCCCCGGAGTATCCTGTGAATGCATAGAGGGAAGAAATGGCCTTCATATTTTTGAAGACCACTTCATTCCTGAAATAATAGATCCTGAAACAGGAAAGGTCATGCCGCCGGGAGAGATGGGTGAGCTTGTGTTTACCACAATAACAAAAGAGGCCTTTCCGGTTATCCGCTACCGGACCAAGGACCTTACCCGTTTAAGTGGAGAGCCCTGCGCCTGCGGTCGAACGTTCCGCAGAATGCAGAGGGTCACCGGAAGAACAGATGACATGCTCATCATCAGAGGGGTGAACGTATTCCCCTCTCAGATCGAGCATGTACTCATGAGCGTCAAAGGCGTTGAACCTCACTATCAGTTGATCGTGAACAGAAAGGGAGCTCTGGATACACTTGAAGCCCAGGTAGAGGTCAGCGAGGATCTGTTCTCTGATGAAATCAAGGCCCTGGAAGGGCTTACCAGATCTATAGAGAAAGAGATCAAGGATCTCCTCGGCATTACCTGCAAAATAAAACTTGTTGAGCCAAAGACCATTCAGAGGAGTGAAGGCAAGGCTAAACGTGTCATTGACAACAGGGAAATATAAAGGGGGGGAATATGAAAGTCGAGCAGATATCGATATTCCTTGAAAACAAATCAGGCAGACTGGCTGATGTAACCGGAGTTCTCGCCAAAGCAGGCATAAATATCCGGGCACTGACGCTTGCAGACACAACAGATTTCGGCATACTGCGATTGATTGTGAACGATACAGAGAAGGCGAAGCAGGTCCTCAAAGATAACGACTTTACTGTCGGGAAGACAGAAGTTATCGCGGTCGAGGTCAAGGATGACCCCGGAGGACTGGCCACCATTCTTGATGTGATTCAGCGTGAAAACATAAATGTGGAATATATGTACGCCTTTCTGGAAAAACATGAAGACAAGGCCATAATTATATTCCGTTTTGATGATCTTGAAAAAGCAATAGCGGTTTTGAATAATGCCGGAATAGGCATCTTAAAAGGTGAGTATGTTTACTCCATCTAAACACTTAACTTCAAGGAGGTCGAAATGCGTATAGCAAGATTATTATCAGCAGCAGCGTTAACATTAATTTTTATGTTTTCGTTATCGTGCACCGAAAAGAAGGAGGCCATCAAGGTAGGTGCCATTCTCGCCGTAACCGGCCCTGCATCTTTCCTGGGCGCTCCTGAAGCAAAAACCATTGAAATGCTCGCTGCTGATCTCAACGCAAAAGGCGGCATTAACGGACAGAAGATCGAGCTCATAATCAAAGACTCTGCAGCAAATCCTGAAAAAGCCATATCATTTGCCAAACAGCTTATCGAAGAAGACAAAGTCCTCGCAATTATCGGACCTTCCACAAGCGGGGAAACAATGAAGATCAAAAATATCATGGAAGAAGCCAAAACCGTGCTCCTCTCATGTGCTGCTGCAGAAGTCATTGTTAACCCGGTTGCAAAGTACGTGTTTAAGACACCGCAGAAGGACAGCTTTGCCGTCAAAAAAATATATACTCAGATGAAAAAAATGGGTATCTCAAAGATCGGGGTTGTTGTTGGGAACACAGGATTCGGTAAGGCCGGCAAGGCCCAGCTTGAAAAAATCGCCCCCGAGTTCGGTATTGACGTCCTTATCAGCGAAGTCTACGACAAAAAGGCAACTGACCTGACTGCAGTAGTTACCAAGGTCAAGGCAAAAAATGTCCAGGCAGTAGTCAACTGGTCTATAGTTCCTGCCCAGTCAATCATTGTTAAGAATATGAAGCAGATCGGTCTGAATGTCCCCCTCTTCCAGAGCCATGGATTTGGCAACATAAAATTTGTTCAGGCTGCAGGAGATGCGGCTGAAGGCATAATATTTCCGGCCGGCCGTCTGCTCGTCTCGGATGTCATTCCTGACAGCAACGCTCAGAAACCTGTACTGATGAAATACAAGAAAGATTATGAATCTAAGTATAATGAAGACGCTAGCACATTTGGAGGTCATGCATATGATGCGTTCATGATCTTTGTCGAGGCTCTTAAAAAATCCGGTCCTGACAGGGAAAAACTGAGAGATGCCGTGGAAAATATGAAGGGTTTTGTAGGGACCGGCGGCATTTTCAATTTCTCCGCTGAAGACCACAACGGCCTGGACATTGAGGCATTTGAAATGCTCACTGTCAAGGACGGCAAGTTTGCCCTTTTAAAAGAATAGAGAAGCCTCATACTTCAACTTAACCTGTGGGCGGGGGTATTCAATGCTGATATTGAATGCTTCCCGCTCATTATTTTGTTAACCCATGACTCTCGAACTGCTTTTTCAATATCTGGTCGCTGGCATCACCTATGGAATCATATACGCCATAGTTGCCATCGGCTTTAATATCATATATAACACGACAGGGATTATTAATTTTGCGCAGGGTGAATTTGTAATGCTCGGAGGCATGACCGCGGTCACCCTGAACACGTTCATGCCTGTCCCTCTCGCTATTGTCGCAGCCGTCCTAATTACCATGATAATAGGGGCGTTAATAGAAATTATCTTTATTCGCTGGCTTGATAATCCGACTGTCCTGCGCATGATCATTATTACCATCGGTCTTTCAATTCTGATCAGGGAAGTCGCCCTCCATGTCTGGGATGAAAAGGTAAGAGCTTTGCCCTATTTCAGCGGTACAGCAACATCTTCAATCTCGATCAAAGGGGTGTACATTTCACCACAGGTTCTCTGGGTTATCGGAATCTGTACTCTCATCGTTATTATTCTGAACTTTTTTTTCTCACATACCCTTCTCGGAAGACAGATGCGGGCATGTTCTTCAAACAGAAAGGCTGCGCGTCTGTGTGGAATAAGCGTGCAGAACATGGTCACACTCTCTTTTGTCCTCAGTGCCGGTATCGGGGCTCTTGCGGGATGTATTGTATCGCCGATAACGTACATTCAGTATGACAGCGGGACCGGACTGGCCATCAAAGGCTTTACTGTTGCGATCCTTGGCGGTCTGGGAAACAGCATGGCTGCGGTGGCAGCAGGCCTGATACTGGGAGTGCTTGAGTCATTCAGCATCTGGATTCTGCCAACAGCATACAAAGACGCGATCTCAATATCGATTTTACTCTTAATCCTATTTGTCAGGCCGGGTGGTCTCTTCGGAAGCAGAGAGGCATTGAGCCTGAAGGAATTCTGATGAAAAGACTGAGACATCTGCATATAGTTTACATGGCGCTGCTTATAGTCGGAATACAGGTGGTTACTTCTGCTACTGATACCGCTTATTTCCTGACCCAACTGACCATGTCAGCGTATTACTCGCTGATCATCATCGGCCTCAGCCTTGTAATGGGATATGCCGGTCAGATTTCAATCGGCCATGCCGGATTCTTCGCGATCGGCGGATACCTGTCTGCATTCCTCACGACGTATAACCTTCTTCCATACCAGGAAACCGGGATTGTGGCATTTCTTTCAAATGCAGGGCTTTTGGTTTTCAGCCAGGACATTTACGGAACCGATCTCCTCACCGTGCATCCCTGGTGCGCATTCATATCAGCAATAATTCTTACGACATCAATAGCATATGTCATAGGCAGGCCCGTGCTCAAACTGAAGGGTCATTACCTTGCCATGGCAACACTTGGATTTGGAATAATCATTTTCAGGATCGTCCTCGGATCTTCCTACTTTGGTGAAGCTGACGGACTTTCAGATGTCCCTGGATTTCCCCTAATCGGCGGTGTTGAAATCAGCGGGAACATGTCCGCCAGAATCGTGAATTATTATATTGCCTGGGGTCTCGTAATCATCGGGATGGTCCTTCTCTTAAACCTTGTAAAGTCAAGAGTCGGAAGGGCATTGAGATCGATTCACGGTTCAGAAGATGCTGCAAAAGCAATGGGTGTTGATGCGGCGAAGTATAAGCTCCATACCTTTGTCCTGAGCGCTGTCTTTGCAGCGGTCGCAGGTGTTATGTTGACCCACTACAATGGCGGGATCGGCCCTTCCGAGGCTTCGGTCATGAAATCAGTCCGCTATGTGGCGATTGTGGCCATTGGCGGAATGGCAAACCTCTGGGGTGCCCTTATCATGGGCTCGGTGCTCAATTTTCTCTCTTTGCGCGGTTATTTCGGATCCATGGACGACGCGGTTTTCGGATCTATATTAATCATCATCATGCTCTTTGCCCCGCAGGGGATTTTACGGAAGGGAATACTAAAGGACCTGAGAAATAAACTGACCGGAAATCCAGAGGTGAAACAGTCATAAATGGCATTCTTTGAAGTACACAATCTATCACGGAGCTTTGGCGGACTTAAAGCTGTAAGCAATGTCAGTTTTACTGTAACAAAAAATACCGTCAAATCAATCATCGGGCCAAACGGTGCCGGCAAAACAACCCTTTTTAATCTAATATCCGGTTTTCTTCCGCCTGATGAGGGCAGTGTTACTCTTGAGACCAGGCAACTCGAGGATCTTTCTCCAGATAAAATCGCGGGGCATGGAGTATCACGGACATTTCAAAACCTGAAACTGTTTCATGGAATGACCGCTCTGGAAAATGTCATGATCGGCAGGCACACTCACAGCAGGTCAGGGTTTCTCTCCGGCATGCTGAGCCTGCCCTGGACATGGGTAGAAGAGAAGGCGATAGTCAAAGACTCTCTTGAGGTAATGGATTTTTTCGGCATAGCTCATTTGGCTGACTCAGAGGCTACAAGCCTCGCCTACGGTCAGCAGAGAGTTGTTGAGCTTGCCCGGGCCATGGCCTGTAAACCCGATCTTCTCCTCCTTGATGAACCGGCTGCCGGACTCAATATGAAAGAAACAGCAGAAATGGGAAAACTGATATGTAAAATACGGGACAAGGGAGTTACTGTACTCCTTGTTGAACATGATATGTCTCTCGTTATGAATATATCCGATGAGATTCTTGTTCTAAGTTATGGTGAAAAAATTGCTGAAGATTCGCCTCTCGCGATTCAGCAGGATAAAGAGGTAATCCGGGTCTACCTTGGTGAAGACGATGCTTAGGATCCGAAATCTCGAAACAGCATATGGCAATCTCAGAGTCCTCAGAAGGCTCAGCATGCACGTGGCCCCGGGAGAAATCGTCACCATTATAGGGGCAAACGGGGCGGGTAAAACAACACTGCTGAACACATTGTCCGGACTTCTTTCTGCCAGATCCGGAGAGGTGGAATTTAACAGGAAGAATATTTTCAATATGCCAGCTGAAAAAATTGTCTTAATGGGATGCTCACTGGTGCCTGAAGGAAGACAGGTATTTGCCACGATGTCAGTGCACGAAAACCTGCTGCTCGGTGGATATGTCCTTCACAAAAGGAAAGAACAACAGATGATCGATGAGGAGTTACAGAAAGTATATGCTCTGTTTCCAATTTTAAAAGAGCGGGGAAACCAGCTTGCGGGGACACTTTCCGGTGGTGAACAGCAGATGGTCGCTATTGGCAGGGCCCTCATGGCACGACCAAACATGATAATGATGGATGAGCCCTCAATGGGGCTTGCACCTTTGATCGTGAAAGAAATCTTTCAGATCATACTCAGGCTCCGAGAGGCAGGCAAAACTGTTCTTCTGGTTGAGCAGAACGCAAAGGCAGCCCTCGCCATTGCAGACAGGGGATATGTGCTTGAAACAGGCAGGATAATAAGTCAGGGACCCGCAGAAGACCTATTGTCAAACAGGGATGTGCAGAGAGCATATCTCGGCAGGGACCTTGATTCTGAGAATCCATAACGAGTGGAGGAAACTATGTACTGGGAAGAGGAAAAAGAGTGTATGAACAGGGATGACCTGGAACAGTTGCAGCTGGAAAGACTGGAATCAACGCTAAGCCGTGTCCAGATGAATGTTCCCTTTTACCGGAACAAATTTGATGAACTGAAAATAGACACAGACAATATCCGCTCACTTGCGGACCTTCCCTCACTGCCCTTTACAACGAAAAATGATCTGCGGGATAACTATCCCTACGGCCTCTTTGCTGTTCCATTGAGAGAAGTTGTGAGAGTGCACGCGTCTTCCGGAACCACAGGCCTTTCAACGGTCGTCGGCTACACGCAAAATGATATTAAAACGTGGTCCAATCTGGTAGCCAGGATACTGACCGCCGGCGGACTGACCAAAGACGATGTAATACAGATATCCTTCGGCTACGGGCTTTTTACCGGCGGGTTCGGTCTTCACTACGGCGCTGAACGTATCGGGGCCTCTGTCATTCCCATGTCAAGCGGCAACACGAGGAGACAGATCAGGATCATGCAGGATTTTAAAACAACCGCCCTGGTATGCACACCGAGCTATGCATTGCTTTTGGCAGAAACGATGTATGACATGGGTATTAACATAAACTCCCTTTC
>CAMYND010000004.1 GCA_947259645.1 Thermodesulfovibrionia bacterium
CCCGGAAAAAGGTCAAAGTAATGAACAGATGGAGAAGGACAAATACGAGTGCTACTCCTGGGCAAAGAAGCAGACCGGATTCGATCCAATGGAAGCACCGAAAGCTTCGGCTCCGCCTCCTGCACAGGAGGCTCCAAAAGGAGGAGTGCTCCGGGGGGGCGCCAGAGGTGCGCTGGCCGGGGTAGCTATAGGAGCCATCGCTGGTGATGCAGGCAAAGGAGCTGCTATCGGTGCAGCATCGGGTGCATTGATCGGAGGGATGAGGAGAAGAGACCAGGTCAGGCAGGAAGATCAGGCCCAACAGCAGTGGGCTCAGAATGAGGCATCGCAGTACGGTCATATGCGGAGTGAATACAATCGTGCTTATTCCGCATGCCTGGGTGGCAGAGGATACACGGTCAAGTAACGGGAGAGATCATGAACGGTGTAATGAAAAAGTTATTTGTCTTAATTATAAGTATTGCGTTGGCGATGGTTGTAGGGTGTACCCAGAAAGAGGTCGAGTTTTTCCATGGCAAAGAGCCGAATTTTAAACCCGGGCCGCAAGGCGGAGCAGACCTCGTAGAAATTAAAGAAGGGGTCGATTTCAAGAAATATAAAATTATCATAGTGGACCCCGTGTATTTCCGATTTGAATCTACTAATCAATATAATGCCATACCACCCCGTGCACTGGAAGATATGCGGGACGCCTTTGACAAGTCATTTATTGATGCCTTAAAGGGTGCATATCCATTAGCCAAACAGCCTCGTCCGGATGCAATGCGTGTTCGGGTTGCTATCCTCAATGTAGTTCCATCAATACAGGATGATTCGTCTAATGTTCCCGTAAGTTTAGGAGGGGCCTCGATGAGAGCGGAATTTCTTGATTCAATGACGAATGAAAGGCTCGGCGCAGTGATGGACACAAAACTGGGTTATAAAAACAAAGCTCTGAAAACAGGGGACGAGTGGGAGCAAACAAAAGATGTCTTTAAATTCTGGGCATACAGACTGCGGAACTGGCTAGATACAACCCATGGGAAAAAATAGATTGTGCTTTTTTAAAGTAACAGGAGAATAAACATGAATAAATTGATTGGCATCCTCGTCGTAACACTTATAAGCTTACTACCCTATCAGCTTGCAGCTGCTGATACTGAAGAATCATCGGCATTACTTTGTGCTGTAATTGAGGTCTTTGAGTGCAGCCTCGATAATGACTGTTCCGACTTTGCCCGAAGGAAGCGAAGAAAAGAGGGAATCTTTAATTAAGAACATTGAACGTAATAGCGAAACTATCATTCTACAGGGAATAGAACATGGCCGTGCCTGGAGCATTGCAATTTCTGAGGACACAGGGAAAATGACAGGGACTGCCTCTGAAGGTGAGGGAGGATTCGTTGTATTCGGGGCATGCGTACTGGATTAGGAATTTTTTGTAAATCAGGTCAGATGGAGGCAGCGCTATGAAAAGTAATAAAAAATGTTTTTTGGCCCTCTCTTTAATTGTTGCCCTCACGATTATTTCATGTGCTTCAACATCATTGACCTCTGTATGGAAAGACGACAATTATCAGGGTAACATCAAAAATGTCTTAATTATAGGGATAAGCAAGGAGGTTGCTAAAAAAAGATATTTTGAGGATGAGTTTGCCAGGCAACTGGAAGCTTATGGAGTCCGTGCAGTTGCGAGCTATAAATATTTCCCTTCCGAGGAAATGTTGCCGATAGATGCTGTTGTATCTAAAGTCGGAGAGATGAATATCGATGCCGTTCTTATTACAAGAGTAGTTGATAAAAAAATAGTGGAGACCTATGTTGGAAGAGCGGATTACTATAGGCCGCCAAATTATCATCGTGGCTGGAGAAACTATTATACAAAGAGTTATAACCAGGGGTATGTGGTTAAAGATGAAGTCGTTGTTCTTGAAACGAACTTGTATGATGCAGAAACTGAGAAAATCATCTGGTCAGCTATGTCCGAGACGTTTAAAAATGGGGCTGAAGAGGGATTGATTAAGGAATATGTCGGGCTTTTAATAAAAAATATGTCTGAAAAAGGGCTTCTTAAATAAATCTGAAAAGAAAATACTACTGTGAAGGTCCTGTTCTTAGATACTCAATAGGGTAATGGCAGAATTGAAAAGGAGAGCAGCATGAAAAAATCAGGAATAATAATTGTTTTAATTTTAGTGGTAGCAGTTTTAATGGGATGCGCACACACTAACGGCAGCAGTACAAAGGTGTCCGCTTCACCGGTGCTCGATCGAATATTACAAAGAGGTGAACTTGTTATGGGTACAGCAGGCAGCATGCCTCCCCTTAATATGACAACTAAAGATGGAAAAGTAATAGGCCTTGAGCCTGACATAGCGAAAGCCATTGCTAATGCTATGGGTGTAAACCTGAGACTTAAGCCCATGCCATTTTCTGAGTTGCTGCAGTCACTTGAAAATGGTGACGTTGATATGATTATGTCCGGGATGACAATCACGTCCAGACGAAACCTGAAAGTAGCTTTTGTTAACGAAAATAAAAACAATAGCTGATACAGATGACGCTGCGGTAATAAACAGTCCGAATACTAAACTTGCAGCACTGAAAGGCTCAACAAGTCAGCTCTTTGTCGAAACAGTGCTTTATAACACTACGCTTGTGCCTGTCAGTGATTATGATGAAGGTGTTGATATGGTTATTCGCGATGAAGTCCATGCCCTGGTAGCAGATTATCCCATATGTATAATATCAGTTGTTCGCTATCCGGACAAAGGATTAATGTCCGTAAATACTCCATTAACATATGAGCCGTTGGGAATAGCCCTCCCTGCAAATGATCCGCACCTTATCAATTGGATGGACAATTATCTCAACTCACTCATGGGAAGCGGGGCATTAGAAGAGCTGAAAAAGCGCTGGTTTAAGGATAGTTCCTGGTTGAATAAATTACCTTAGCGAAACAAATGGTTTGAAATTGACCAGTGAAATGGCAGAAAGGAGATTAAAGTGAAATTAGCTCTAGTCACTATACTGTGCATGGTTTTATTAATCACTCTTGAAACAGCATATGCCTGTTCTGTTCTGAATAAGCAGAAGGCCAAACTGGGTGTGAGTAAAGGTTTCCGGGGGGAATGTTCAAATAATGGAACGGAAATAACCTGCGTATTGGAGCAGGGGGCATGGGTGAACTGTTCTGGTATCGGAGGATCCCGTTCTGGCTCTAACCTGAACTCTCTGATTTTCTCAATCTGCCGCTGTACTGCGCAGGAAGAAAGACAGAAAAAATTGGAAGATCAGATGTTTATTGATCGATAGGACTTACTAAGGTTATCTTTGATAATCCGAGGGAGGATAGATGCACCGGAAGAATGCAGTCCTGGCTGGAGTAATAGCGCTGCTGGTCATATATTTAGCTTTGTCAATTCCCGGAGGTAATGCCCCTCAGACAGTTGGAGCTGGCAATACGTCATTTGCGTGGGACCAGGACCAGATGTGGGAGTCGCTGGAAGCCGGGTTCAGGGAAGCCCGTGCTGCCGGGTGTACCTCAGTAAATCCTCAGGTCAGTAAAGGCCTTCTGGAAGGAAGGCGGCATCTTACGATGTTAGCCGGGCGGGAGTTGGACCCTTCTGACACTCTTTTTGACAATATAGAAGCGAATCTCTTCGGGCTGGGCCCCCCTGTTGCAGCGTGCCCTGAAAATTTAGCAGAATACAGCAGCCTCGTTACCTCATTGAGAGATGAGGTCAAGCTGCTGTCAAGATTCTGGGATGTCCGCGACAGGATGGTACGCGACCGCCTGTACCGTCTTCTTTATGGAGGGAGGGCCGCACTTGAGGAAGTTATGCTGCAGGCGCCGGATGATTC
This sequence comes from Thermodesulfovibrionia bacterium, assembly GCA_947259645.1. GTDB lineage: Bacteria > Nitrospirota > Thermodesulfovibrionia > UBA6902 > UBA6902 > Glo-13. Next base: position 3,844 of record CAMYND010000004.1, read on the forward strand.
ATCTCCTGCAATCCTGAATGGGACGCAGGAGGCCCCCACTTCTGCCCTGATTGCGCGGGGCAATGATTATCCGGGAAACTTCTCCCACATAGCGCTCCTCTACGTTGATGAGGAAACAGGCACCCCGAGTGTTATTGAAGCACACATCGAGCAGGGCGTGGTCATTTCATCACTCGAGGAATATTTAAAGGATGTGAAACTGCGTATTATGGTTCTCCGGGTACGGTCAGATCATCCGCTTTTGATACATGACCCCATGCTTCCCCATCGTGCTGCGAAAATGGCCTATGATGAGGCAGGGATGCAGCATATCCCCTATGACTTTGAAATGGATTATCATGAGCCCACGAAAAGATTCTGTTCTGAGGTAGCATCGCATGCGTATGCCTCCTTCGGGGTAACCCTCTGGAACATTATTACAACCATGTCGTCGCCCGGTGTAGTGGACTGGCTGGGAGATTTCGGCGTCCGAAGTTTTACAACTCAGGCCCCTGCTGATCTGGAGTATGATCCCCAGCTTGTTGTGGTTGCTGAGTGGCGGGACAGGGAGGCACTCTGGGACGATCACGTGGATAATGCCATCATCGAGGTCATGCTGGAAGGAGCTGATAAGGGTGACCGTATCTCCTATGACTGGTATCTCCTAGCGCCGGCGCGGCTTCTTAAAGCATATAGTGCGGTGCTGAACCGCCTGGGCATAGTGGGCCCGGTACCTGAAGGAATGAGTGCTGTGAGTGCCGTGAAAAGCCAGTGGCTGGATAAAATGCATAAGCATACAAAACAAAAGGTCCTGGCAGCTGCCGAGTCATTTGAGAATGAAAACGGATACCGCCCTCCCTACTGGGACCTGGTGAATATAACCCGGGATGTATATGACTTCCATAGGAGACAGAAGCGGCTATGATCCCGCCAATGTTCAGAAACTATGAATGGGGGAATACCATGAATGACCAGAAGACTTTCTTCAGATGTGATGAAGTACAAAATACTATTCCCGGGAAGATGCTCGTCGCCTTCTTCATCATCATCTTAGCCATTGCGGGATGGACATGCCCGGTTAGTGCAGCATCTTCAGCACCGAAAAAGCCGGACCGTCCTAAAATCGGTCTTGTACTCGGCGGCGGAGGAGCTAAAGGTGCCGCACATATCGGGGTATTGAAAGTGTTGGAGGAGCTGAAGGTCCCGATTGACTACATTGCGGGCACAAGCATGGGTGCTATCGTTGGAGCCCTCTATGCATCGGGCTTTGCTGCCGATGAAATCGAAACTATTATTACCTCAATTGACTGGGCCGATGTCTTTTCAGGAAATCCTGCGCGCAAGGATATTGACTTCCACAGGAAGCGTGAGGACTTTGAAATTCTCTCCGGCCTTACGCTTGGAGTAAAAGATGGCAAGATACGCCTTCCCAAGGGTCTTGTTAAAGATCAGAAGGCGAATGTTCTCTTCGAGGTTATGATGCTCCATACTGTAGAGATTGATGATTTTGACAAGCTTACGATCCCCTTTCGTGCAGTGGCGACTGATCTTGAAACAGGAGAGGTTGTTGTACTTAGAAAAGGGCGTCTCGCTGATGCGGCACGGGCAAGTATGTCGGTGCCTGGTGTCTTCCCACCTATTGAACTGAACGGCCGCATACTTATCGACGGCGGCATTGTCCGGAACGTACCTGTAGATATCGTACGCGATATGGGCGCAGACGTCATTATCTGTATTGATGTGGGAAAACCAATGAAAACTCGTAAGGACCTTGAAGGGCCACTTGCGATCATGAACCAGATGATTGACATCATGATGAAAAAGAATATCAAAGCACAGATCGACAGCCTTGGTTCGAAGGATACATACATTAACCCCAAGCTTGGTAAACTCGACTCCGGAGATTTTGACAAGGCCGCTGAGATCGCCGATATCGGGGAAAAAGCTGCTCGTGAAAATATTGATGCGCTCTCAAAATATTCTGTTTCGGATGCCGAATACGCCGCGTTTACTAAAAACCATCACCGGGACCGGATAAAAGAGGTGAAGATCGCTTCAGTCAAGATCGATATGGAGGGAGAAAGCGGAATTCCTCCTGGGATGGTGGCGAGCAGACTTGAGGTCAAAGAAGGCGATACCGTTGATCTAGAGGATTTGCAGAACAACGCGGGACGGGTCTATGGCTTGGAAGATTTCGAACGTGTTGATTTAAATATGAGAAGAGAGAGAGACGGATATGACCTCGTTGTGAAAGCAAAGGAAAAGGAATGGGGACCGAATTATCTTCGATTTGGTATGGCACTGGAGAGCGACTTCGAAGGGGCAAGCAGCTACAATATCCTTGTTGATTACACAAGGCGGTGGATAAACTCTCTTGGGGGTGAATGGAAAACCCAGATTGATATCGGCTCTCCCAGCGGCATTTACTCGGAATTCTATCAGCCGTTGACAGCAAGCAGGCTGTTTTTCATAGACCCGCATGTTCAATGGAAACAGAGAAACGTAGCTATCTATAATGACAACGACAGGAGCGCAGAGTACCGGGTATCCGGATATGAACTCGGACTTGATGTTGGAATCCAGCCGTGGATGTATGGTGAGGCAAGGGTCGGGCTCCTCTTTGGCAGGGACAGGGCATCATTGAGGACAGGAAGCTTTGATCTGCCCGGTGAAAGGTTCGACAGGAGAGGCATTATCGTACGGGCAGCACTTGACCAGCTTGACAATGTGAATTTCCCCAATGACGGGTATTTCGCGCGGATCAACTATTTTTCCTCCATAGAGGATATGGGCTCAGATCAAAGTTACAATAAAATCGAAGGGTCAGTCCTGGGTGCATTCACCTATAAAAAGCAGACCGTTCTTGCGAGTTTCAAGGGAGGTTCACATTTCGGCGGAGACCTCCCTTTCTATGATGAGCTGCAACTGGGTGGGTTTCTCGACCTTTCGGGTCTCCATGAAAATCAGCTCCGCGGGCAGTATATGGCCCTTGGCAAGATTGTCACCTACCACAAAGTCGGCACGTCCTTTATCGGTGATTTCTATCTGGGTGGGTCGTTGGAAACAGGAAATGTATGGCAGGAGGATTTCGATTTTGATGATCTTCAGTTAGCCGGGAGTGTCTTTTTGGGGTACGATACGATTCTGGGGCCGCTCTACCTTGGGTTAGGATATGTAGATCAGGGACAGGCTGCGGGTTATTTCTATCTTGGAAGGACGTTTTAATCCAGACATCAAGAATTATATATAAAGGAGACACGTTGTTATGTGGAAAATAATTATTAGACCGGCCTTTGCTATGTTGACAATGTTCATCTTCAGTAGTTGTGCGACAACTGAACATACTCCAGCTGTTGAATCGCGTCAGCAAAAGCTGCTTCGTGTCGGAGTGACGCTCAATTATCCCCCCGTAATTTTTAAGCAGGGTGGAAAAATTGCAGGTGTTGAAGCTGATCTGGCACGCTTGCTTGCTGCGAAACTTGGCAAGTCAGTCAAATTTGTAGAATTACGATGGGACGATCAGATTCCATCCCTTATGGAAGGCAGAACCGATATTATTATGTCGGGCATGAGTATCACACGGGCAAGAAGTGTGCGGATTAAGTTTACTGATCACTACCTGAAAAGCGGTCTTGTGGCCATGATGCGTATCGAAGATTCCCAGACATACAATTCAATTGAAAATGTTATACAGAGTTCTTCAAATGTCGGAGTAGTCGCAGGCACAACGAGTGATGTATTTGTAAGAAAAAATTTCCCAAATGTGTTCGATATTATCGCATTACAGGAGGCGGATGACGCACCTGCCGCACTTGACAGAAGATCAATTGATATTTTTGTGCATGATGCTCCGTCCATTATCTGGCTTGTCTCAGAGAATGAATCGGATATTTCGGGCCTATGGGAGCCTTTAAACGAAGAATATCTTGCATGGGGAGTACGTCGGGGCAACGAGGAACTTTTCATGAAGGTCAACACAATTCTCAGCGATTGGAAGAAAGACGGAACATTGCATAAAACCCTCCTGAACTGGATTCCCTCACAATATTTTGATCGAATTAAATGAAACCCCCGGGATAACCAGAGAAGAGAATGGGCATGGATATTGAACAAGATTCTATTTTAAAGAACTTTGAGGACTCTCATAGTGTGCTGGCGACAACTACTTCAGACTGTAGTGGAATGTAAATTGTACCAGAATGCATCGGAATGGACAGAATATATGGGAACGGATAGGATAGGGCAGAATCCCGTGAAGTTATAAAAATCATCAAGTTAACAAAAAACTCAGGCCAGAGGCCAACTTACGAGTTATCTCTCTTTCGACTTCCTAATCCTGTTGTCGCGTGTTAGATCAGCACAGTAAGCGCCATTTTTGCAAAATGTTAGGCTATATTATCTAGAAATAGCATTAAGTCAAAATCTTCGATTGTACCAAAATTGTACCAGGTCTCAGTAGCTATTCGCTTGAATTAACTTACTCAGGTAACGTCAACAGAATTATTTCTTCTGTGCTTTTATTAATTGTATATATTCTATTCATTATTAGATCGCCATTTGTACCCTTAATCATCCCAGACTATGTGCAAGAATTGTAATTGCGCCCAGCAGCTACTTGCTTATCGGGACCTTCTCCAGGCCTCTTCACTATTTTATTGGGCATGCGAAGCACGAAACAGCAGTGCGGAAATCGACTATGTTATTCCATATTGTTCATCTGCTTTGCCAATTGAACTTAAGGCAGGTAAAACAGACACGTTACGAAATATGCACATATATCTTGAGAAGTATCATTTGCCTGCAGGCATAAGAATTTCTCAGCTGTTTTTCAATAATTCACTGCCAATTGTTTCTTTACCGTTCTATTCGATAAAAAAGATTTCTCAATCTTCTCCTGAGATGGCTTCCTACTCAAAATCTGGAAAGCTATAAGTAGACTGAAAAAAACAATATGGGATATAATGCCTGCATGTTAATGAAATTCAAGTTCAAGCTTATCTCGACAAGCTCACATCATGAAGTTGCTATTCGTTTTATAGCAATCATTATTGCGCTTTTTGCGGTTACGTGTCTTATTTCAGATCAAAGCTATGCTCAACAGGAAGCATCCACAGTAACAACAGAAAAAAAGGATACTCCAGGGACAGACTCCGATCGGATTGAGAGCAGGTTAAAAGAAATCAGGGAGTTATTAAAAGTTGCTGAAGCTGCTGAAAATGAACAGAGCGCCAGTCAACTTGGTACCACACTGGAGGGTCTGAAGGCGAGAAATGATCTCCTGAGAAATCTGAGCGCTGTGTACATGCGCCTTATTTCGTCTCTGAAGAAACAAACCTCATTGAAGAAAGAGGAGGAAAGTCTGGGGCAGGCTTCTGAATCTGAAAGAGAGAGCCTCATCTCAGAGTCTCCGCCATTCTCGTTAACGGTCTATGACAAGTATCTCGACGGGCTGAATGAAGCAACACAGAACAGGGAATCGGCAATTACTATGTCCGCTTTTTATAAGAGTCATGTGGAAGATACACTTTCAGAAGTCGATCAGGCCAAAAAGCAGCTCCGTCTGTTAAAAGAAGATGTCGAATCATACGGTGCAAAGGAAGTTCCCTCTTCCCTGAAGTGGAAGCATGAATTTGCAGGTGTTGAAAAAGATCTGAAACAGGCTATGCTGGATCTGGCACGGATTGACTTCGATAATGCACTTACTGCGCAGCGGCATGCAGATTTAAAGATTGATATTGCGCGGAAGCAGGTACAGTGGATAAAAGAACGTCTGACCTTTGATGAGAATGACCTGCAGAAGCGGCTCCAGGCAGTTGATGAACGCCAGCAGGTACTGGAAAAGCGTCTCGCCTCCCTGAAGACAGAAAAGAGCGCAGTTGATGCCAGGTGGGTGGAGGCGGAGCGGGCTTTTGATGAGGCCCAGAATGCCGGGGAGCTCGTGAAGAAGCGGGCCGAAGCATATCTCAAGGCCCGTGAAGCCTGGCGGGATACTTACCAGAGAGTCTTTGACCAGAGTCAGATGCTGAATCAGATAATGAGCAGGGAAAAACAGTTGTGGCAGCAGCGATATTCAGTACTGCGGAATGAGATAGAGGGAGCTGAGCTCGATTCATGGAGAAAAGAGGCACATTCCTTCATAGCGAAAGTCGAGAGTGGCCTGGAAGTGATGCAGAATTATCAGATTAATCTGCAGTCCCAGATTGCATCTCTGAAATCCCGGTTATCCGATGAAACTCTGGACCCTGTTGTCAGGGAACATATAGAAATACGCCTTCAGGCCCTTCAGAAATCAACGGAACGGGACCTGGAGCTTGTCTCTACTGTACTTGGACTTCGCGAGCTTGACCAGAGGCTTGTTAATGAAATTAACGAACGGCATAAGGCCGTCCCGGTAAAGGAAGCGCTGCGGGGACTTGGTGACAGGATACAGTCATTGTGGGACTTTGAGTTGTGGGTTATTGACGATCGCGGAGTTACGGTCAGAAAAGTTGTTGTCGGCCTTGCCATTTTTATCATTGGACTGGTTCTGGCACGGGTCTTCACCAGGTTCATCAGGAAGCGTCTTTCCACCTCTGATAGTTTTGATAGGACAGCAGTTTCAGCAATCGAGAAAATGCTCTATTATTTTATTTTATTGATCCTCCTTCTTTTTGCCCTTCGAATAGTTAATATCCCTCTTACGGCATTTACGGTATTTGGTGGTGCCATTGCAATCGGAGTGGGCTTTGGGGCGCAGAACCTGATCAATAACTTTATCAGCGGATTTATTCTGATGATAGAACGGCCGGTCAAGATCGGTGATTTAATAGAAGTGGATAACAACTACGGTGTTATAGAAGAAATCGGCAGCCGGTGTACCCGTATACGCACCGGCGCAAACATACACATACTCGTACCGAACAGCAGCTTTCTGGAAAAGAACATCATTAACTGGACTCTTGCCGACCAGAAGATCCGCACCCATCTCTCAGTGGGCGTTGCATATGGATCAGACACACGCCAGGTAAAGCAGCTGATGCTTAAGGCAGCCGGTGAACATGGCAAGGTGCTGAAAGATCCGGAACCCTACGTCCTTTTCAATGATTTCGGGGACAATGCCCTTACATTTGAGCTCTATTTCTGGATAAGCATCCAGCGGCTCATGGACCGCCGGGTGATCGAAAGCGATCTCCGTTTTATCATTGATGAGCTTTTCCGTGAAGCAGACATTGTTATTGCCTTTCCTCAGAGAGATATACACATTGATACTACGAAACCTCTTGATTTGAGAATAGTGAAGGATCAGGATGGCGAAAGCTAAGCTCTGTTGTAATGGTAAACTCGGATTAAAAGACGCATATCCAATTCAGAAACTATGATGTTTATTGACGGGATGATTACGGAACAGGGTCTGTAATAAAATCTCGAATAATTAATGTAAGCTTTAGGGGCAATTAATGAATTGCCTCTACTACATAATTCGACTTTCGATATTCGTAGTTCTCCAGCCCGTTGTATTTCGCGGAATGAATAATATAAAAAAGGCCAAGTTTGCGTATGTCGGCAAGATTTATATTGCTAAAGCAGATATGTTCATTTAAAATAAACTAATTAAAGAGGTGATTAAATGCCCATGCCAGCTATGAAAGTAATAGAACCACCCGTTAGAAAATCTTTAATGAATACAATATTAAAGCGTTTGGTTGCAAATCTTGATGTTGTTAAGGTAATACTCTTCGGATCATATGTGTCAGGCAAGGCAAATAAAGACAGCGATCTTGATCTTCTGATAATAATAAATACCAAGGAGAAAGGGATAAAACGCTACGCAATGGTCAGTGAACTTTTGGAACCGAGAAAAATACCGATGGACATAATCGTAAAAACACCTGAAGAGTTACAAACCAGATCAAAGATGTTCGATCCCTTCATAAGAAATATTCTTAAAACCGGAAAAGTCCTTTATGAAAAACCCGCCTGATGTCCTTGAATGGATATCAAAAGCCGAGCAGGATTATCAGACTGCAGAAACAATGGCTCGAAAGAGAAAGAATACTGTTCCAGATATTGTTGGATTTCACAGTCAACAATGTATAGAAAAATATTTGAAGGCATATCTTGTTTTATCAAAAACAGATTTTCCAAAAACACATGATCTGGTTGAACTCCTCGAGCACGCTGTTGTAAAAGATCCTCTGATAGAAACTTACAGAACAGACCTGAGAATGTTGAACCCTTTTTCTGTACAGTTTCGATATCCCGGGGATAGTGCAACACCTGAAGAATCTAAGATTGCTTTAAAGACAATGCGCAGAGTAAGGAGATTCTTCAGAGAGAAATTTGGACTTTAGAACGAAAAATGAACCATGTAGGGGCTTATTGCAATACGCCCCTAAATTGTATTTCGACATTCGTAGTTAATCAGTCTTTGACTTCCTGATTTTGCCCCTCATCAAATTTCCATGGTCCTTTACGGTCTGGAGCCTGAAGGGCATCTTTGAGCTGGACAAGGAATTTGGTTCGGGGTATTTCACTGGCGCCAAAGGTCTTGAGGTGCGCAGTAGGTATCTGGCAGTCAATCAAAGAAAAGTCCCAGGCAAAAAGTTGTTGTGCAACTGTTATAAAGGCGACTTTCGAGGCATTGCTTTTCTTCATGAACATGGACTCACCAAAAAACGCTGAACCAAGGGCAACGCCATAGAGACCGCCGGCCAGTTTCCCCCCTGACCACGCTTCTACTGAATGGGCATAGCCGGCGTGATGAAGACGGATATACGCATCGATCATTTCTTCGGTTAACCATGTGTCTCCAGCTTTTTTCCTGTTCACAGAAGCGCAGTTCATGATGACTTCTTCAAACGCATTGTCGAGAGTGACTTTGTAAACATTTTTGTTTATGCTTTGTTTGAGACTCCGGGAAATACGTAATTCATGAGGGAACAGAACAAGGCGGGGATCAGGTGACCACCATAAGATAGGATCCCCCTGGGAGTACCAGGGAAATATTCCCATTGAATAAGCGAGCAGGAGCCTGTCTTCGTTTAAATCACCACCGACAGCGAGAAGGCCGCTGCTTTCAGCCAGTTCCGGGCTGGGAAATATATTATCATCGGGAAGCCTGAAGATACTCATTGTCGAGAATACTTATAGCCATGCCTTCTTGGTTGTAAGAACGCACGTGCATGTGAAATGAATTTAGCCTATAGGTTATTAATACTATGAGTAATCAAACGATAATCTGTTATTTGCTACGTCTATATGGACCGTGCCGCCCCTGAAGAGTTTACCGAACAGGACCTCTTCAGAAAGCACATCTTTGATTTCAGTCTGTATGAGCCGTCCAAGGGGCCGTGCGCCGAACTGGGGATCATACCCTTTTTCAGCGAGCCAGGTCCGCGCTTTGTCTGATAGAGAGATTGTAACTTTCTTCTCTCCAAGCTGTTTCTGAAGTTCAAGAATGAACTTACTGACAACCTGTTTCATAATATCAGGAGTGAGAGGATTAAAAGTGATTGTACTGTCAAGACGGTTTCTGAATTCAGCACTGAACAGTTTCTTGATCGCATCAGTACCCTTTGACCGGGTATCACCGCTCCTGTCTCCAAAGCCGATTGTCTCTTTAGACATTTCACCGGAACCGGCGTTTGAAGTCATGATCAATATGACATTTCTGAAGTCCGCCTTTTTGCCGTTATTATCCGTTAATGTGGCGTAGTCCATGACCTGCAGCAGGATGCTGAAGATGTCCGGATGAGCCTTCTCTATCTCATCCATCAGCAGCACGCAGTAGGGATGTTTCCGCACTGAATCGGTCAGCAGGCCGCCCTGGTCAAAACCAACATAACCCGGCGGTGCGCCTATGAGGCGTGCAACTGTATGTTTTTCCATATACTCACTCATGTCAAAACGAATAAACTGGATGCCCAGGACAGAGGCGATCGTCTTCGACGCTTCTGTCTTACCCACGCCCGTCGGCCCGGTAAAGAGAAATGATCCAATTGGCTTATCAGGTGAGCCGAGTCCGGCACGGGCCCGTTTAATAGCTGATGCCAATGAATGAAGAGCCTCATCCTGCCCAAAGACGGTTTTTTGTAACTCGCCACTAAGCTCCCTCAGCCGGTCCATGTCAGATGTGGAAATATTTCGCTTTGGAATCCGCGCGATCTTTGCGATAATGGATTCGATCTCTTTCGTTCCGACCGTCTTCTTTCGACTGAAATTTGAAGAAAGCTTCAGTCGGGCCCCTGCTTCATCTATTACATCTATTGCCTTGTCAGGGAGAAACTTGTCATTAATGTATTTGGAAGAAAGCTCTGCAGCTGTTCTAAGCGCTTTGTCCGTATACTTGATTCCGTGATACTCCTCATAATATGATTTTAACCCCTTCAGGATATGGAACGTCTCCTGCGTATCAGGTTCATGGATATCAATTTTCTGGAAACGTCTTGAAAGGGCCCTGTCTTTCTCAAAATAATTTTTATACTCTTCGTATGTGCTGGCCCCGATACAGCGCAGCTTGCCAGAGCTGAGGAGGGGCTTTAATATGTTGGATGCATCCATGGAACCGCCGCTTGTTGCTCCGGCCCCGACGATTGTGTGTATTTCATCGATGAAAAGGATTGAGTCAGGTATGGCTTCGAGGCTTTTCATTGTAGATTTCAGACGGGCCTCAAAATCACCCCTGTATTTTGTTCCTGCCAGTAAAGCTCCCATATCGAGCATATAAATATGCGAGTTCTTCAGTAAATCAGGAACCTCTTTGTTGTAAACTCTCAGAGCGAGACCTTCGACTATGGCAGTCTTCCCGACTCCCGGTTCCCCCACAAATACAACATTATTTTTTCTTCGTCTGCTTAACACCTGAATTGTACGTTTGATTTCCTTGCTTCTTCCAACAAGAGGATCAATGCCACCTTCAGCAGCTTTCCTGATGAGGTCGACGGTAAATTGTGTTAATTCGTCCTTCTGCGTGCCTTCCTTCTTGCCGGGGGCCTCTTTTGCATCAGGAGATGGATCTTCCAGCAGGCCGCTGGCTCCTTTGGATATGCCATGGGAGATATAATTCAGTACGTCCAGGCGTGTGATTCCTTCTGAGTAGAGAAAATGAACAGCATGAGAATCTTTTTCCTGAAAGATCGCTGACAGGATATCGCCGGCGTCTGCCTCAGGTTTTTCTGACGACTTCACATGGTTTACCGCTGTCTGAAAAACTCTGCGAAAAGCGATTGTCGGCTCAGGGTAACTATCAGACTCATCCGGGACCTTCGGGGTATGTTTCTCAAAAAACCCTTCCAGGTGTGCCTTCAACTTGGCGATATTGCCCCCGCAGTTGGTAATAATGTCAATTCCCCACTCATCATGTATGATCGCAAAAAGGATATGTTCAACAGTCAGGTATTCATGCCGGCGGGACTCAGCGTCCCTGATTGTTGCTTCTATGGATATTTCCAGTTCTTTGTTGATCATTCTTTCTCCATAATGCACTTGAGCGGGAATCCATTCAACTGGGCCATTTCATGAACAGCTGCTATTTTGGTCTCGGCAATTCCCTTAGTATAAACACCGGCCAACCCCTTGCCGTTTTTGTGGACATGAAGCATTATTTGAGAAGCCTTTACCGTGTTTATGTGAAATATTTTTTCCAATATGTGCACCACAAACTCCATAGTTGTATAATCGTCATTCAATAGATAAACCTTGAACATGGGAGGACGTTTTACTTCCTGCCGTTCTTTTATCTTAATACGTTCATCTGTATGTGTGCCGCTCTGGTCAGTCATATTCCTTACTGGTATTTTACTCTGAACAAAACCTTAAATCAAAGCCGTAATATGTATGATTTAAAAACAGGTCCCGGAGAAGGGCCGAAAGAACCATAATGTAGGGGCACGGCATGCCGTGCCCTTACAGGTTTGTCAGGGCAATTCATGATTACAGATCGGTCAGAACGCCCCTTATGGCTGTAATATCTTTTGTTAACTGAAGGGCCAGGGCGTCTGCAGAGGGAAACTTCATTTCATCTCTAATTCGTTTAATAAAGTAAATACGTATTGTCTTTCCCAGAAGATCTCCGTCAAAGTCCAGGATATGGGTTTCAAAGCTGAACTTGCCACTGTCAAAAGTTGGGTTGTACCCGATATTGGAAGCACCACCGTAGAGGTTACCCTCCAGTTCAACCTGCACCGCGTAAACACCATTCTTTGGAAGCAGCTCGTTAATCGTTGAAAGGTTGGCTGTAGGGGTGTTTAAGAGATTTTTACCTCTCTTGGCCCCCTCAACAACAACGCCTTCAACAGAATAGTGTCTTCCAAGATACCTGTTTGCTTCCTCAATACGTCCGTCAGCAACCAGGTCACGTATCAAGGAACTGCTGATGGTAATGTCACCTGATTTGATCGCCTCTACAACAGTGACGGTAAAGCCGCATTGCTTACCCAGTTTTCTCAGCAGTTCAGGTGAACCCTCCCGTCCCTTTCCAAAGAGATAGTTGGACCCGATAAAGATCTCTTTTGCTTTAATGGTCTTGCATAAGACGGTGTGCACAAAGTCTTCAGCGGAAATACTGGCGAATTCTTTTGTGAATTTCGTACATATCACAACATCAATGCCGCATTTTTTAATCAAGTCGATCTTGTCTTTATAATTTGTCAGAAGCCGGGGGGCATTATCAGGCGCAATTACTTTTAAGGGATGTGGAATAAACGTAAAAACAATCGGAGTGCCCTTCATTTCCTTGCTGCGCTCTTTCAGTTTCCTGAAAATGGACTGATGTCCAAGGTGGACACCATCAAAGTTGCCGAGGGTCAGAACCGGGTAGGGGAACTGTTCTTCATTGTGTATCTGTTCTGATGACATGTTCAGGCATGGCCTCCCATAAAAATAAAACTTGGTACACAGCGTACATTGTCACGCAACATAAGAAAGCCATTGAGGCTTCTGTTCAGTATAATCGCTTTTATCATAAATAGTTACCTTGACAATTCACTGCATTCTGACTAAAATCATGTATTCACCTATCAATATTATATAAATCAACCAGTCTGAATCCTGATAATGACTAAACTGCATTGCGACTAAAAATGCTGTTCAAATTGTTTACGGTTGATTGTAAAATAAATAAGGTTTATACTATAGCAATAGACTCTTATTTACGACCTTGTTTCAGATTCAAAACCAGTTATCCCTTCGAAGCCTGTTAAAGGGGGTGTTATTGCAGTGTCAAAACTAGAGTTATCTATTTTAGTCGCAGACAGCAGCCCACCTGATCTTAAATCAATCAAATCATTCTTAGTTGACGACAAAGATGTTAAGTATAACATAGAAACATCGTTATCAGGCAAAGATGCCCTTGAGAAAGCCACCATGGACCACGTTGATCTATTGCTGATAAATGATGACCAGGACGGCTTTCAAGGCGTGAAAATACTTCAGGATGTTATTAAGAAAAAGATAGGCGTGCCGGTAATTATGATCGTTGCTGAAGGTGCAGAGACCCACGGTGTAAAGGCCATGGATAAAGGGGCATATGACTTTTTGACTAAAAATGAGGCGAAAACAAACGCCCTGAGCCGGTCTATTCGAAGAGTTATGCAGAGGCAAAAGCTGGAAAATGATATTAAAAAATCACTTGAAAAAATGGAGAAACTTGCCATTAGAGATGGTCTTACCGGGGTGTATAACAGGCATCACTTCAAAGATGTCATAAAAAAAGAGTACAAGAAAGCCCAGAGGCATGTGCAGCCGCTGTCATGCATAATGCTCGATCTTGACCACTTTAAGAATACAAATGATACTCATGGACACCAGTTCGGAGATGCGGTTCTGGTCCAGGCCGCAAAAATCATGAAAAAGCTGGTGAGAGACACAGACTTTGTTGCACGCTACGGTGGGGAGGAGTTTTTTATAATCCTGCCAAACACCGAATTAAATGGAGCATATATTCTTGCAGAGAGAATGCGGCTGGCATTTGCCAACAATATATTTAAAAAGGACGATATCTCTGAAATTGTGACAGTCAGTATTGGTGTGTCTACCGCGGCAGATGAAAATATCGTAAGTGAATATGACCTGATTGCCAACGCTGACAAGGCGCTGTATCAGGCTAAATGGAGAGGCAGAAACAATGTCTGTTCTTATGAAGAGACAACAATAAAAGAAACGAACAGCATCAGTGAAGACAGCGGGAAGATAGAAGATTTTCATGATAAACTGAGAAATCTTCATGAGAACATCAAAGAGAACTGTATAGAGTCAGCCCACGATATTCTGCGTGAAATTGAAAAGGGATGGGACTACTTTAATGAACATTCAATACGAGTCGGACGTTACGCGGAAAGACTCACAAAAGAGCTGTCCCTTTCAGATGAAGAGATCAGAACAATTCGTCATGCTGCGCTTCTTCATGATATTGGAATGGTGGGCATCAGCTCGAAGATTCTGAAGAAGAAAAGCAAGCTTTCCAGCGATGAATATGATGTAATCAAGAGGCACTCCAACATCGGGGTAAAAATTGTTAATAAAACAAGACTCTTTGAAAAAGAACTTCCGCTGATCCTCTATCATCATGAACGATACGATGGTTCAGGCTACCCGCACAGGCTTAAAGGTGATGCAATACCCTTTGGAGCGCGAGTTCTCGCAGTTGCAGAAGCATATGATGCCATGATGAACGGCACGAGATACAGAAAAGCCTATTCTTCAAAGGAGGCTATTTCAGAACTGAAACAGTGTTCAGGTACGCAATTTGATCCTCAGATGGTGGATGCCTTCATCACTCTGATACACAGGTCAAAATAAGTTTCTTTTATATCGATGTACAATCCTGCTCAAATATTATTGCCATAGCATGCGTGCTGGATCTGCATGCCTCTCCGGTTCAGATATGATACTATATAATAAAAAAAACAGAGGAAGAGAAGATGAAGATAACAGCTTTTAACAGCAGCCCCCGTAAAAACGGCAACACACATCTGTTACTGCAGGAAACAGTCAAGGGAATTGAGGAATCCGGTTTTACGGTGAATACATTCAATTTAAATTTAATGAATATCAAGGCATGCCAGGACTGCGGGGGATGCAATGAGACCGGGGTCTGTATACTCGAGGATGACATGAACCTGGTCTACGATGCGATCAGAACTTCAGACCGCATTATTCTGGCGTCGCCGATTTTTTTCTTTTCTGTGAGTGCCCAGGCAAAACTCATGATAGACAGGTGCCAGAGCTTCTGGTGTGAGAAGTACCTTCTTGAGAAACCGGTCAAGGGAGGGAAGGCGGGCCGCAAGGGCCTGTTAATGCTGGTCGGAGGAATGAAAAAAGATATTGGAATACAGTGTGCCGAGGCCTGCGCCAAGGCGTTTTACCGGACCATTAGTGTTCCAGAGCACAGCACACTGTCATACCTGGATATTGACGCTAAAGGAGATATTCTTCATCATCCGTCTGCCCTGAAAGAAGCGTACAGTGCAGGGAAGAAACTGATTGCAATAGATTAGTACACGTATTATGAGATTTATTTAACACAGAGGCACAGAGACCCAGAGACACGGAGGGTAAATAATAGTTAAAAAATTAATTCTTTTTTTTGCGAAATTATAATTTCTCGATTGTCAGGCATCGTGCATAGCTTTTAACTGTCCACATGCCGCTGATATATCTGCCCCTTTACTCTTTCTTATTCGTGTAATGATTCGTGCACTGTGCAATATCTCCTGGAACTTAAGCACGCTTTTTTCTGTGGGCTTTTTGAAAATAAGTCGTGGCTTTTGATCGCCTTTTTCTGACCCGGATATGCCGGCGGCATTGTATGGTATTAAATTAACTTTTGCCTTTACTCCCTTTAACAGTTTTACCAGCCTGAAAGCGTCTTCTTCAGTATCATTGACTCCTTTGAGCATTACATACTCAATAGTCATGCTTCTGTTGGGTTTCAGGGGATACTTCCTGCACGCTTTCAGGAGTTCGCGTACAGGATATTTTTTATTTATCGGCATGATCAGGTCTCTCGAGTTATCCGTAGTCGCGTTTAACGAGACAGCAAGATTAATATCAGGCCCATGTTCTGCGAGCCGCTGAAAACCGGGGACAACTCCTGAGGTTGAAACAGTTACCCTCCTTTTAGAGAAACCCATCGGACCGGTAAGAATCCAGAGAGACTGAATAACTTCTTTGATATTCATAAAGGGTTCTCCCATTCCCATGAAGACGATGTTCGTTATTGACGGTACAGATCTGTTTGAACGAGATTCCAGAAATCCCATGGCAGCCATAACCTGATCATATATTTCAAATGCCTTCAGGTTCCGCTTCAGCCCGATACTGGCGGTCCTGCAAAATTTACAGCCCATGGAACAGCCAACCTGTGATGAAATACAGATTGTGTAGGAATTGTGGCCCAGGCTGTTTGGGATGAGAACACTTTCTACTGTTTCTCTGTCATCAAGTTCCAAAAGAAGCTTGCAGGTTCCGTCCTGCGACACACGGCTCTTGCGAACAATCAGGCTGCTGATACAGGCAATACTACTGAGGTGGTCCCTTAATGACCGTGAAAGATCGGTCATATCATCAAATGATACAGCCCGTTTTCGATATATCCAGTTGATAATTTGTCTTGCCCTGTATGGCTTAAGCCCCTGTCTTTCAATGAACTGAGTTATTTCTTCGGGGCCCATCTCTTTTAAGTTATTCTTCATAATTGCCGATCAATGAGCTAAAGGGTGAACATTTTAACCCTTGTATTATATAGCTTTGGCGGTAAGTTGACAAAATAGCAGATATTAATAATACTGGATTACCGGGCCTCTAAATGGAAGCATGATGATGAACATGTTTTCCCGGAAGTAGATAATCAGTGTAATGATAAAGAAAATCCTCATAGTTGACGACTCATCTGTCGCACGAAAAATGCTCAAGAGCTGTTTACCCAAGGACAAGGGGTATGAATTTCACGAGGCGGCTGATGGTAGTGAAGGCGTTGAGAAATATATAGAAGTAAACCCGGATGTTACATTTATGGACCTGAACATGCCTGTTATGAACGGATATGAAGCGGTACGTACTATCACAGGACAGGACAAAGATGCCCTTATCATCGTTGTTACTGCTGAAATACAGATGAAATCAATAAAGGATGCACTGGCAGCAGGAGCCTATATGGTACTGAAGAAGCCGTTAAAGCGGGAAGAGATCAACAGTGCGCTCTTGAAGGCTGAAGATTCATTGCGTTAGCATGATCATCTCTTAATACCTGCCAAAAAAGATATTTTCCTGTTGCAAATTATATTTCTTGTCCTCAAAAAATAAAAGGTGCCGGGCTTCTGTCAAAGTGTTGACGTCGCCGCATTATTATGGCAATATAGTCATATGCATCGGATACTTGTTGTGGATGATGAAGAGTCAATTCGTGATCTCTTGTCTGATTTCCTTAAAGGACAGGGATTTGAGGTATCAACTGCCAAGGACGGAGAATCCGCTCTTTCCCTCTTAAAGGAAGAGAAGTTTGACCTTTTTCTGCTTGATCTCATGATGCCCGGTATGAGCGGTATCGATGTTCTGAAAGAGACCTCTTCCGCAAAAATCACTATTCCCTCGATTGTAATAACTGCCTACGCGAGCGTACAGACAGCTGTTGAAGCAATGAAACTGGGGGCCTTTGATTACATTAACAAACCATTTGTCCTGGATGATGTTCATATTGCGATCAAACGGGCCCTCGATGTATCACGCCTGCAGGAAGAAAACTCACGGTTGAAAAAAGAGTTAAAGAAAAAATTCGGCTACCACAAAATAATAGGAAATTCCCGGGAAATTCAGGGAGTCATTAATTTTATCGAAAAAATCGCTGACACAGACAGCACGGTACTGATCACAGGAGAAAGCGGAACCGGAAAAGAGCTTGTGGCCAAGACTATTCACTACAACAGCTCGCGGTCAAAAAAGCCCTTTGTCCCTCTGAATTGTGCTGCAATTCCAAAGGATATCCTTGAGTCAGAGCTGTTTGGCCATGAAAAAGGGGCCTTTACAGGGGCAATCTCCTCAAGGCTGGGTCGTTTTGAACTAGCTAATAACGGCACTCTTTTTCTCGATGAAATTGGCGAACTCGCACCTTCACTACAGGTAAAACTTCTGCGGGTACTTCAGGAAAAGGAGTTTGAAAAAGTCGGAGGCATTAAAACGATTAAAGTTGATGTGCGTATTCTGGCAGCAACAAACAGGGACCTTGAGAAGGCCGTGAAGGAAGGGTTGTTTCGCGAAGACCTGTATTACCGCCTGAATGTAATACCTCTGCACCTTCCTCCGCTGAGAAAAATGAGAGAAGACGTTCCTCTGCTCGTTGATCATTTTATTGCTGATATAGCAAAAAGAAAGAAAAGAACCGCACCGGTGATATCAGATGAAGCTATGAGCTGCTTCATGAATTATCGGTGGCCGGGCAATGTTCGCGAGCTTGAAAACCTCGCTGAAAGGCTTATTATTCTGAAAGAAGGCGATGATGTCAGACCTGATGACCTCCCGGACAGGTTACGTGAAAGTCATCCTGTCGAGGCTTCTTCAGTCAAGAGTCAAAGACTGTCTTCTGATGGTGTTGATCTGAATCTAATGCTCGATGAGATAGAAAATAACATGATACTGCAGGCCCTTGAAATTTCAAAGGGCGTAAAAAGCAAGGCAGCAAACCTGCTGGGATTAAACAGAACAACCCTTATTGAAAAAATGAAGAAAAAGGCGATAGAATTCAATGCAGCCCCTAAATAGCGATCTTTCCCGGATATCTGTACTTCCCTCATCAGTCCCCCTGGGATAGCCCTGCTGTCAGTTTAATGACACTTCCTGCTTTCCAATTCCTTTAAAAATCAACGTATTAAGTTGGCACAGTTATTGCTTTTTAAGAGGCATGAATTATGTACGCGGCTTAATCTTACTGCTCTTCATGACCTCTACCCTTATCATTGGTATTGGGCATACCGCCACTCAGCAGAGCAGCCCGACAACGCTCAAGGTACGAACAGGCAGCCATGATGCCTATCACAGAATAGTATTTGAGGGGCCCCAGTCTGTTATTACAAAGGGGAGAGTCAGTCAGAATCAGAATAAACTCGTTGTTGAATTCGGTGGCTCTGAATTTAGCGTTGATCAAGAAAAAGTCCTTCTCAAATATAAAGCAGACAAAAAAAGCATTACCTTTATTCTGGACAAACCCGGATCTCTGAAGAGCTTCTTTCTTAAGGATCCCAGCCGGTTTGTGATGGATATTTCCTCTCCTGATAAGAAAGATATCGCGACGAAAGATACAAAGAAAACCGCTGCTGAAAAGAAAGAGAAGGACAATATAAAGGAACGACATGCGGCCCGGGTAAAAAAGGCAAAGGTGATCGAAAATAAGGACGAAACAAAGGAAACAAAGGAAACAAAGAAACCTGAGAAAGTTCAGAAAAAGAAGCTCTCTGTAAAAAAAGAGCGGCCACTCGCGAAAAAAAGGGTTATTGCTGCCAGGAAAAAAAGTCTGAGCAGTGATGCTCCATTTGTGCCGGATCAGTACAAAAGTTTATGGAATTTGCTCCAGGCCGGAAACTTTTATACTGTTTTAAAAGAGCTTCCTAATTTCAAACCGCAGGACCTGAAGTCACTTGCTGCATACCATTATATGTATGGTGACGCATATAAAACCGCACAAAAATATCTGGATGCGATTAAACACTTCAGGCTTGCCTATATTTATGCGACAGATGAATCATTGAAGGAGATGGCACTGTTTGACAGGGCAGAGCTCTATAGAAGGCTCAAGCTCCATAATGAGGCGATGGCAAACTATAAAGTCTTCATTAAAACGTTTCCCTCTTCTGAGCGTCTCCAGGAGGCCCACCTTGGTCTTGCTAAAACTCTTTCAGTCATGCGCATCTACGGTGAAGCTGTAGAGCATTTCAAAAAGGCCGGAAATTCAGCGGAAATAGCATTCAGTACAGCCAATGTTCTCCAGAGAATTGGGAAGGTTGTGGAAGCGCGGCAAGCATATGCTGAAGCGCTTGCCATTGACAGTAAATATCCATCCCGCTCCGCGGAGACCTATTTCCTTATTGGTGAAAACATGCGCCTCCTTGGTGAGTTGGAAGAAGCGGACAGGCATATGAAACAGGTCAGTTATGGAGAGTATGCTGATGAAACCCGCTTGAGTCTCGGGTATATAGCAATGGAGAAGTCAGATTTCGGGGAAGCCATAACAAATTTTAAAGTTGCCTCCATGTCCGGCAATCACGATATCAGAACCAAAGGTCTCTTCAACCTTTCCAAAGCCTATCAGAAGGCGGGCAAGCTCACAGAGGCCATATCAAGCCTGGAAGTTATTCGACACAAATATATAAATTCCGCCCTGTATAAGGAAACGCTGTTTGAACTAGCCCAGCTGTACAGAAAAGAGGGTAAGCGAAATAAGTCTGTTTCACTGCTCAAAGAGCTCATGTACGGGAAGATGACTCCGAGTAAAACCTTTGATGAACTTGAAAATATTCTGCTGGAGGCCAGTGAGAGCAAAAACCAAAGCACCTCAGATGAGTTGAAATTTGTTTCACTGTGGGATGAAATCGGTCAGTGGATGATAGACGAGAGCCGGGAAGACTTCCTCATAAAAATAAGTTCAAAGCTCAGACATGAAGGGGTCTCTTTTATAGATCTTACTACATGGATTGTTGATCATGGATCAAAAGAAGCCCGGGTAAAGGCTGCAATTGATCTTGCAGATTACTATATCGGAATTGGGAGTGTTGATGAAGCCGGAAGATATATGGATATAGTCCATGACTCCAAAATAAGCAGTGACGCAGCATTAAGGGTCGAAGCAAAAATAGACCGGGCGCTCGGAGAGTATGAGGAAGGACTGAAAAAACTCATGGCCATTCAGCAGTTGGAATCTGCTGATCTTGACCAGGTTGGAATCGTTATATCGGATCTGAAAGATTCAGAAGTTCGGCTGAAAGCCATTGCTTTCTATGAAAGTATCTTAAACAGCAAAGAGTGGGACTCTGATAAATACAACAAAATGGCTGATATGCTCTACAGGAGTGACGAAAAGAAACGTGCTTTAACGTATTACAGAATCGCCCAAAAAAAGAAGCCTGATGATGAGTGGGCAGCATACAGGATTGGATCAGGGGGTGAAGAAAAAGAGTCGGAGAAGATGTTCGAACTCCTGGGAAAAGGAGACACTCTGTTAAGCCGCCTTGCAAAGTCAAAATTGATCGAAATAAACCTTATGAATAAAGTAGACGAGGTGTTTTAGTGGAACAGGTCAGCAAATTAAATGAAGCATTTCATGACTTTACCCAGGCCTCAAAAAGTCTGGAACTCTATTATGAAAAATTAAGCACGAGAGTTCAATACCTTACAGAGGAGCTGGAAAAGAAGAATTTCCAGCTCAAGAACGCTGTACTTGAACTTGGAGAATCAAAGGACTATCTGCAGACTGTTCTGCAGAGTATTGGAGAAGTTATTATTGTGCTTGACCAGGAAAAAAAGATCACTATGGTCAATAAGGCGGCAGAAATGCTCTGCCGCATTGATGCACGCGATGTTAGAGGAATGTTATTCAGTGACCTTGATATCCGTTTAATGAACACAAGTTCAGGGACAGTGATGACTGTTCAGGGAAAAAAGTCCGAGATCATATTTTCACAGTCAGAGGTGACTGATCCCAAGGGTACGATCAGGGGTTATGTAGTCTTAATTAAGGACATAACAAGAATCAAGGATCTTGAACGGCAGAACGAAAGAAACCAGAGGCTCATATCAATGGGTGAGATGGCCGCAAAAATAGTACATGAGATTCGAAGCCCCTTATGCAGCATTGAACTATTCTCGAATATGCTCTCAAAGGACCTGGAAGGCTCAAAACATTCAGAAATGGCAAATGGAATCTCTTCCGGCATAAAGAGTCTCAATAACATCCTGACGAACATGCTGTTTTTTGCAAAGCCTCAAAAGCCATCTTTTAATCAGGTACGCTTATCTGATGCTCTCAATGATTCCATAAAAATCCTTGCTCCTCTGATCGAAGTAAGGGGGATAAAAATAAGCACGCTGATAAATGAGGAGATAATTCACGGCGACTCTGAACTGCTGAAGCAGGTATTTATGAATATCATCCTGAACGCCTGTCAGGCAATGGTCAGCGAGGGCAGCCTGGAAGTAGTCATGGGGAGTGAGGGGGGCTTTGCCACCGTATCAGTCATTGACCAGGGCGAAGGCATTGAACCTGATATTATTGAAAAAATATTTGACCCTTTCTTCAGCACCAAGGACAAGGGAACAGGGCTGGGTCTCGCGATAGCCCATAAAATAATGCAGAGCCACGGAGGATTTATAAAGGCATACAGAAATGATGATACCGGCAGCACTTTCTGCGCGTCCTTCCCAAAAATAAATAAAACAGAAAGCGAAGAGATACAAGAAACCTTATATGAAAAAGCAGGTAAATGACATGAAAGAAACTACCAAATCAATACTTGTTGTTGACGATGATCTGCAGATGAGGGCTGCCCTGAATGAGGCAGTGGTTCGAATGGGATACAACGCGGTGCTCGCTGAAGACCCGGAGGAAGCCCTGAATAAACTGAAAGAGAAAGCTGTATCAATGATAGTGACGGATATGAAGATGCCTAAAATGGATGGTCTGGATTTTATAAAGACTGCCCGGGAAAAGATAGGGAGTCTTCCAATTCTTGTAATAACCGGTCATGCAACGGTAGAAAATGCCGTGGAAGTGATGAAAGAAGGTGTCTGCGACTATTTAATGAAGCCATTCTCCTTTGACGCGCTTACCGGCACAATCGAATCGATAATGTCACGGTCAACTCACAATGGCAATGAAATCCTGACCAAAAATGAGAAAATGGAAAAGCTGGTCCAGCTTGCCCAAAGTGTTGCTCTGAGTGACATGACAGTCCTTATAACAGGTGAGAGCGGGACAGGCAAGGAACTGCTTTCACGGTATATCCAGAAGTCGAGCCGCCGGAGCACGAAACCCTTTATAGCGGTAAACTGCGCGGCAATACCTGACAACCTCCTGGAGTCAGAACTGTTCGGTTTTGAAAAAGGCGCATTTACCGGGGCACATGAGAAGAAAATCGGTAAGTTTGAGCTTGCCAACGGGGGTACGATTCTGCTGGATGAAATAGGTGAAATGTCATCAACTCTTCAGGCAAAGCTCCTGAGGGTTCTCCAGGAAAAAGAGATTGATAAGATCGGGGGCAAACATCCTGTTCCTGTTGATGTGAGAGTTATAGCCACTACAAACAGAGACTTACAGGAAGAAATTAATGCGGGTAATTTCCGCGAGGACCTCTACTTCAGGTTAAGCGTTTTTCCACTTCAGATCCCCTCTTTACGCGAGAGACCTGAGGACATACAGTTTATAGCAGAGCATTACGCGAACAAGTTTTCTCTGGAACTCAATAAACAGGTAACAGGTTTTACCGCTGATGCTGTTGAGTTTCTCATCTCGAGACAGTGGAAGGGCAACATCAGGGAGCTTGAAAATGCTGTACACAGGGCAGTACTGATTGCGCAGTCTGAACGTATCAGTATTGATGATTTTCTGCTCGAGGGGACTGAGCTTCAGGCCCCCATGAACAATGGAAGCATCAGAAACATGGAGATGGACATGATTATGAAGACCCTGGAAGATACCAATGGGAATAAGACCAAGGCTGCAAAGCTGCTCGGAGTGAGTGTGAGAACCATACGGAATAAATTGAACGGGTATGGGAAAAATATTCCTACTGTATAAATATGATACGTCACAATATTGACAGTTTCTTGATTGATTATTTTCTGAAACAGCGAAGCAACAGGATTGCGACAGCATTGGAATTGCTGAAGAGAAAATTGCCAGAAATGCATGTGAGTAATTTATCATTAAAATTCAATATATTAGCGGATAGATTCATGGGAATGATAAAAAATGTTCCGTTAGAACTGGGAATGTTTCCGGTTGTTTTACCTGGCATGGTATTTGTTAATACTCAGTCTGGACGAATAAAAGGGAGATAACATATGGACAAGAACTTTACGGTACTTCATAAAATATTGCAGGCATCTTCTACGCGGCAAAAGGTGCTCGCCTCAAATGTTGCCAATGCTGAAACTCCCGGTTATAAGAGCAAGGATGTAAAGTTCAGCAATTTCCTCGGAAAGGAAATGGAGTTAAAGGCAACAAACTCCAAGCATATAAAAAGTAAAAACAGCGGCAGTAACGGTAATGTAGTAGTCAGGGAAAACCCTTCCTGGGGTGATGGAAACAATGTGGAGCTCAATGCTGAAGTCGGAAAGATGCAGGAGAACTCACTGACTCACAATGCCGCCATAAAGATTATAAATTCAAAAATCGGAATGTATAAAAGCGCTATCAAGGGCGGGAGGTAATTAGCACATGGATATATTTAAGGTAAGCGCGTCTGCACTGGATGCCAACAGGGTGAGGATGAACACAATCGCATCAAACATGGCAAATGCGCAATCAACTGAGACTGAAGAAGGAGGGCCTTACACAAAGAAAAATGTTGTCTTTAAAACGGTTCTTCTTGGACAGGACAGATCTGCTCCTCTGGAAGGGGTTAACGTTGCGGGAATTGTTGAAGACTCAAAGCCTCCCCTTGTAATTTATGACCCTGGTCACCCTGACGCAGACGAAGAGGGGAATGTACTGATGCCGAATATCAATGTAATTGAAGAGATGGTAAATATGATGATGGCCCTGAGATCATATGAAGCAAATGTCAAGGCCTTTAATATATCCAAGGGGATGTATCAGAAAGCCCTTGAGATCGGGAGGGTATAATGTCTGACATACCGATTAACAACATTGGCAGCATTAATGGCCCCGGCGAAATATCAAAGACAAACTCCGTGAACAATGAAAAGGGGAATTTTGAATCAGTCATCAATGAGGCATTGAACAAGGTCTCCCAGGTACAGGAAGATGTGGATAAAGCAGTGAATGAGCTTTCCTCAGGTGGGGACATTACGAGCGCAGTCCTTGCTATAGAAAAAGCTGACATGACTTTTCAAATGATGGTTGAGGTCAGAAACAAACTTATCAGTACCTATCAGGAAGTCATGAGGATGCAGGTATAGCGAACCGCTGAAATAATCAAACGAGCCGGGTTTAATAAAGCAATCAGGATAGACATGGTAACTGATGTTCAACTAATAACTATATCGCACGAGAGGGTACAATGGCTGCCATTAACAATGTCCTGGACAACTTAAAAGAGATGCCAGCAGGCAAGCAGTTTGTTTTGCTTGCTGTAATTATCATAAGTGTGGCGGGAATGCTGCTCTTCTATACATGGATTCAGAAGGCTGACTATCAGGTTCTGTATACCAATCTTTCTGATGCGGATGCAGGCAGTATCGTCCAGGAGTTACAGGCCAAGAACATCCCGTATCAGATTGGTGATGGCGGGGCGGTTCTCGTTGCCTCAGACAACGTCCATAGTGCAAGACTTCAGCTGGCTTCAGAGGGCCTTCCTCAGGGAAGCGGAGTTGGCTTTGAGATCTTTGACAATACCAGTTTTACCACAAGTGAATTTGTACAGAAACTCAATTTCCGGCGTGCCCTCGAAGGAGAGCTGTCGAGAACGATCAGAACTCTCAATGGAGTAAGTCAGAGCAGGGTTCACCTGGTTGTCCCTGATAAATCAATATTCGCATTGTCGGACAGCAGCTCCAAAACAACGGGAGCGGTATTCATTACACTGGCGCAGGGGCGAAAACTGAGCAGCTCAGAAGTTCAGGGAATAGTGCATCTTGTTGCAAGCAGCGTTGAAGATCTCGCAGCAGAACAGATCACTGTCATAGACAATAAGGGGGAACTGCTGACAAAACCCTCTGATGGCGGGGTAATGAGTCTGAGCGGGACACAGATGGAATATCAGACCGCCTTTGAAAAAGGTGTGATGGCAAAAGTCGTCAGCATTCTTGAGCCTGTCGTTGGCAAGGGTAAGGTCAATGCCAGAGTATCAGCGGAGTTTGATTTCACGAGAAGTGAGCGCACGGAAGAGACATATGATCCCGAAGGAGTCGTCGTGAGAAGTGAACAGAAGACAACGGAAAAATCATCATCAGGATCACCGGGGTCAGGCATTCCAGGGGCATCAGCGAATTTGCCCGGAGCAGCAGGCGGCGGGTTCTCCTCATCTCAGGGGCAGTCCCAGAAGCAGGACGAGATGATAAATTATGAAACAAGCAAGACAGTAACACATATCATTGAATCCCCCATATCACTGGAGCGTCTTTCTGTGGCAATACTTCTCGACGGTATATTGCCGTCTCAAAAAGATACAGTAGACAATGCGGACAACTATATTGTGAGATCTGAAGAGAGTATTAAGGGGTATGAAGACATTATAAAGAAGACCATTGGCTTTGACGAAGACAGGGGCGATGAAATAAGCGTATCAGTAATGCCTTTTGAACTGGCTGTGATCGTTGAAGAGGAGGAAGTTCCAATAGACTATATGGCAATTGCCATGACAGTGTTGAAGTATATTGTGCCGTTGATCGTAGCTTTGCTGTTCTTCCTTATAGTGATGCGTCCATTGATGAAGTCGCTTACAGCGCCTGTTCCGGTCCGCGCAGTTTCACCACCAGGTGGGGTTGAGGGACGCGGGGCTCTTGAGGAGCCACTACAGACAAAACAGATACCCATGGAGAAACAGGTTACAGACTGGGCGGCAAATAACCCCCAGCAGGCAGCTGGACTGGTAAAGGGATGGCTGGAGGAATAACAGGCTGATATGACTGGATATGAAAAGGCAGCTATATTCTTAAGCTCAATAGGAGAGGACATTGCAGCTCTGATATTGAGGAATCTGGAACAGGATGAAATCAGTAAAATATCTTCCTGCATGGCAAAACTCAAATCTTCTGATCGTGATAAGAAAGAGGATGTATTTAAAGAAACACTGGACAAGGTAACCAGTGGTGATCTTCAGGTTGGCGGTGAGGATTATGTTAAGAATATGCTCACAAAAGGGTTTGGAGGTGAAGATGCTCAAAGGATCCTTGAAATGGTGTCAAAGGAGAGTCCATTAGAATCATTGAAGATGGTCAATTCGAAGACATTGTCAAACTATTTGATTGCAGAGCATCCCCAGACTATCGCTCTGGTACTCTGCCTGCTCGAGTCTGATCAGGCGGCTGACGTCATGAATAATCTTCCTGAAAGCATGAGAAATGAAATCGCTGTAAGGGTAGCCGCAACTGAACGGATTCCGGAGAACGCATTGGAGGACATAGAAGCGGTGCTTAAAGTCCAGCTGGAAGCGGACACCGGCAGAGAGAGCACAGAGTTTAACGGAACAAAAGCGATTGCCGAAATATTAAACAAATGTGAACGGGATACAGAACAGGAAATTCTTGATCAGCTTGATGAAAATAATGCTGAACTGGCAGACGCAATCAGGGAACTGATGCTTGTATTTGATGATCTGGAAAAGATCGATGACAGAGGCATTCAGATGATATTGAAAGAAGTGAACACAGAAGAGCTGTCTATGGCATTAAAGTCAGCAACTGATGAGCTGAAGGATAAAATATTTAATAATATGTCTCAGAGAGCGGTCAAGCTTCTGAAAGAAGATATGGATTCAAAGGGGCCGGTCAAAGTATCTGATGTGGAAAATGCCCAGAAAAGTATTGTTAAAATTGCGCGTAAACTCAGTGATGAAGGATTAATCATGATAGCGGGCCGAGGCAAGGAGGAAATGATTGTTTAACAACAAAATTATTAAGCGGGGTGATGCCGCCCTGTTTGACATGCCCTCTCTTGATTGCGGAGGAGAGAGCATAGCGAATGCTGAGGAAGTGGAGAAGAGGTCCTATGAAGAAGGGTTCGCTTCAGGAGAAAAGGCCGGTTTTTCCGAGGGATCACAAAAAGCAGCTGTCCTGAGCGACCGGCTTGAGCTGATATTAAGAGATTTAGCGGCCTTCAGGGACAGTTATGTTAATGATGTCGAGACCAAGGTCGTAGATCTTGCCGTGGCTATTGCACGGAGGATTATCATCGAAGAGATCAGTATGAAGCCGCAGATTATCGTCTCTATGGTTAAAGAGGCTCTGAAAAGGCTGGAGAGGGTAGGTAATATCAGGATCAAAGTAAACCCCGCTTTATATGATATGTTTATGAGTAAAAGACCTGAACTCATTGAAATTCATGATGATATAACCTTTGATGTTGATTCAAGCGTTCCTGTAACTGGTCCCCTTGTGATAAGCGCGATAGAGGAGGCTGTCACTGATGTTGATTCAATGCTAGAGAATATTCTGGAAGAGTTAAAAACAACAGAGAGCGGGCAGGGACAGGCCGACTGCCAGTGCCCTGAAATTGATGATCAGGGAAAAGCCGAACCAAAGGAATATTGATGGTTATGGGGGCGATTGATCTCGATAAATACATATCCCGTGCTGAACATTCGGAACCGTACAAGGTTTACGGCCGCATAGTAGAAATAACAGGGATCACTATCAAGGCAACCGGTCTCGATGTGTCCATTGGAGAATCATGCAAGATATACTCGGACCATGCTGAACCTGTTGATGCTGAAGTTGTGGGATTCAAGGAGGGAAAGGTCGTACTTATGGCTACCGGGGAGATGTCAGGCATACGGCACGGGAGCAGGGTCATGTCGATGGGCAAGAACATATCCATAAATGTAAGTGAAAACCTTATCGGAAGGGTCATTGATGCTGTTGGAAATCCTATTGACGGTAAGGGTCCGATAGATGGTGATCATTACCCGCTCTTCGGGTGTTCACCCAACCCTTTGACACGGCAGAGGATAACAGAACCCATGGATATCGGTATCAGATCCATAAATGGTCTGCTAACATGCGGCAAGGGGCAGAGAGTCGGCATTATGGCGGGATCCGGTGTCGGAAAAAGTATTCTGCTCAGTATGATTGCCAAGTATTCTGAGGCTCCTGTTAATGTTATTGCCCTGATAGGGGAGAGGAGCCGGGAAGTAAGAGAGTTTGTAGAACAGAATCTTGGGGAAGAAGGATTAAAAAAATCCATCGTTGTCGTATCAACATCAGATAAAGCGCCGCTGGCTAAGGTAAGAGGGGCCTATACAGCTACAGCAATAGCCGAGTATTTCAGAAATCGCGGACAAGATGTCATGCTTCTGATGGATTCGCTCACACGAGTCGCGATGGCACAGCGGGAAATAGGACTGGCAATCGGTGAGCCGCCAACCTCCAGGGGATATACACCTTCAGTGTTCGCGCTTCTGCCTAAACTGCTTGAAAGGGTGGGAACTTCGGAGGGTGACGGCAGCATTACCGGCATCTATACAATTCTTGTAGAAGGTGATGACATGATGGAGCCTGTCGCTGATATGTCAAGATCGATTCTTGATGGGCATATCGTGCTCTCGAGGGAGCTCGCAATGGAAAATCACTATCCGTCAATTGACATCCTTCAGTCAGCAAGCAGAGTCATGCCCCATATAATTAATGACAGGCACAAGAGTAATGCCGGAAAATTTGTTGAATCACTCTCTACGTATAGAAAGTTTGAAGATATGATTAACCTCGGGGCATATAAGCCGGGATCAAACCCACGGGTAGATTACGCGATAAAGATCCATGACAGGTTAAGGGAATATTTAAAGCAGGATATGAATGATACGATAGACTTTGCCGATTCATTACAGGGGCTGTATTTAGTCTTTGATGAAATGGAGAAAGAGAATGCGTAAGAAAAACACGATATCAAAAATACGCAAACTAAAGGAAACGAGAAAAGAAGAAATTGAAATTGAGGTTAAGGAAGCCGCTGACAAGCTTGATATTGAAAGAGATAAATTGATTGCAATTGAGAAAAACTATGAGGAAAAACTCAGCTGTTTTAACACCAACAATGCTGATGGTACCCTGGATGTGAACAGAATAAAGTCATATTATGAGTATTTCACACATATAGACGGAAAGATCAAAGAGCAGAAAGATGTAAACTCGCAGTGTAAAAAAGACCTGAACACACTGAAAGAATCCCTGGTGCTTGCCCATCAGGACCAGAAAATGTTTGAGATAATGGAAGATAAAATTGATAAAAAGAACCTGAAAGAAAAAGCGCAATCTGAACAGAAGGAAGCGGACTTCTTTGTGCTTGCAAGGAGACTGAAACCGTGAGGTCTTTATCTATATTAATTATTGTTATTATGATGGTGCTGAACGCCTATGCCGAGGATGACATTTTTATAAAGGTCGAGGAGCAAAGTAAGGAACTTGCGCAAAAAGAAGAAATTATAAAACAGGAAATGGCAAGGCTGGAAGCATTAAAAAAAGAAGTGGAAACAGATATCGTAAAATATACTGATCTGCTAAAGCAGATCGACAAGTCTCTGAAGCTGGCTGAAGAAAAGGGGAATAAGAGGTTAAAGCATATTTCCAAGGCATATGAGGCAATGCCCCCGGAGGACGCGGCATCACGACTCTCCGGGCTTGATGAAAAGACCGCTGTTGAGATACTGCTGAAGATGAACAGTAAAAAAGCAGGGCTCGTCATAGGTATGATGGAAGCCAAAAAGGCTACCCTGTTAACTAAGAAGATTGCGAAGTTAAAGAAGTAAACCGACTAGTCTCTTCACACCTTAGCTGTGAATTAGCACAGCATTTTCACTGAAAACCATTTCTTACCTTTAATATGCCTGGTTGTGTCGAGCATACGGATGGAAAAACTTTCCCCAGTAGGAAACAAAGGTGTTCATAATCCCCTCATTAATTGACCTCCGAAACATAATTACTGTTAATATTCAATGATATAAGAGTAACCTGGCAAACTGGCACGCCAATTGCAATATGTCGGGCATGAAGATTTTCGAATCAAACATTATGAACCTGGCAGGGATAAAAAAGCCGGACTTCAATGATATAAATATTGGCACTCACAGTGGCCAGGGTAAACAGCACTTTGATACCCTCCTGAGCAGTTTACAAAACGCCAGGTATGAAAAGAATGTCCAGTCTCATGAAACCTCTGATAGTCATGAAGACAGAAGAGAACAGGTATTTGAAAAACCAGTGAAGGCCGTGAGAAATACCGGTTATGATGACAGGCCATCTGAAACTCAGAAACGGGAACCTATTTCTGAGAATAAGACAGCGACTGATAATAAATCGGAAACCAATAATGATGAAAAGGGAATGATATCAAAAACAGACAATAAGCAGACTGAGCAGACTGAACTCACTGATCACACTAAACAGTCCGAGCAGACCGAGCACACTGAAAAGAATGTACAGAATGACCAAAATGAACAGACAGCTGAAGTGGTAAAAAATATTGATCAGGAACCGACAAATATGGCTGCGCAGCAAACAGAAGAAAACATTAAGCCAGAACTCAGTTCTCTGGTTGATAACGCGCAGGGAAATACTATTCAGGTACAGTCACTCGTTGAAATGGAAATCAGTAAAGGAGAAAATAACACTCCCCAGGGTGAGGTTAGTACTGTGAAGACACCAGCATCGGAAACTATAGAGAATACGGAAGAGGTGCTGCCTGAGATGGCCAAGGTGATTTCTGAAACGAAGATCACTGTTGATACAGTCCTGTCTGGAATCGTGAAGGGTAATGGCAAGATATCTGCTGACAATATATTAATGAATGATGAAGGCAGTAAACAGATCAATCAGAAGTTAGAGGCAGATACTGCAAACGTTAAAGTAGTCAAAAAAGGTGATGAACTGTTTAAAGCCAATGAGCAGGGAATCAGTGCATCAACAATAAAGACAACCGAGCAGGGGATTGAAGGGGAGAAAATCCTCCGTTCCATGACGTCTTTATCTGAGGGGATGATTACAAAATCTGCAGAAACTGATGATCCTGATGGGCTCCCCGTGAATAAGCAGGATAATTCACTATCCGTGAATAAGGATAATAACAAAACTGAGATACAGAAGAATATCACTGAGATGCCTGAGATAATAAAGAAGGAGGGCAAAGATAATAACACCGATGCCGCTTTAAACAGCACTATCAAGTCAATTAAACCTGAAGAAGAGAACAGAAACACAAAAATTGAAGACCTCCTGAGCCGCGTGAACAAAAATAGTGGAGATGAGCAAAAAACAGAGATTAAGCAGGATCATATCAGGCAGGTAAAGGCCCAGGAATATGTGGAAGAGAAATATCTTACGCAGGGTAGTTTTAAGTCTGATGGAGCTCTTAACAGGGTAGTGCCGGAATTTGCTGAAAAGTTCTACCGTGAAAACGGATTCATCAGGAATACAGAACATACTCCAAAACCGGTTCGCATCAACACGGAAAATAATCATATATCAATGGTGGCTGAAACAGATGCTAAAGGACTTGAAGGCAAGATGAACGGACCATCGCTTGCTTCCAGTGTAACCAGATCTTCAGGTTTTACTGAAGTGGTGAATAAAATTGTATACGCTGCCAAAGGAGAGAGAAGCCTTGGCGTAACTGTTGATCACAAAGACCTTGGCAAACTCAATATAAAACTGAGTCTTGAAAAAGGTATGGTCCATGTTCATATAAACACTGCGGACAAAGCTGCACGGGAATTTGTAGAGAGCAATATTCAGCAGATCGTTGAATCCCTCACCAAAAATGGTGTCAGTGTGGGAGGATTCTCGGTGGGGCTGAGAAACCATCAGAATAACGCCGGGTATGATAATGGAACTGCCAACCAGGGAAATAAAGAGTTTAGCATTGACAGGGCAGCAGAGAAAGAATATGTAAGAGCAGCAACAAATGTATATGGAAATAATGGCCTTGTTAATGTATTTGCATAAAATAATTATCTGTATGAGTGAATGGAGGAATAATGGAATTACAGGGAATAAATAATATTAATGCTGGTGCAGGTAATGACACATTCGGAAAATCAGTGCTCGACCAGGAAGACTTTATGCAACTGCTTCTGGAAGAACTTGCTCATCAGGACCCTATGAACCCCATGGACAGTAAAGAATTTACTGTGCAGCTTACGCAGTTCAGTTCTCTTGAAGGGATCAAGGAAATAAATAATAATCTGAATGACCTTCTTTCTCATCAGCAGTCCATGCAGAACGCGGCTGTTGCAAATATGATCGGCAAATCAGTCATAGTGGATGGAAACAGTGTGAATTTAAATGGATCAGCTACCATGAGCTATGACCTTGGAAATGACGCGGCCTTGGTCAAAGTCATTATCAGAGATGCCGGAGGAAGAATCGTCCGGTCCGGAGATACGGGACCACAATCAGCAGGTAATAAAAACTACCTGTGGGACGGCAAGGATGACCTTGGAAACCCCCTTGCTGATGGCCCCTATACATTCGGAATTGAAGCAGTAGATTCCAGGGGTAATCCTGTTGCCGCATCAAGCCTCTCTTCAGGATATGTCACAGGCGTTACTTTTGATAGCGGGGCTGCATACCTTGTTTTAGATGGACGCAGGAACGTAAATATGGCTGATATAAAGTCAATAGTGGAATAAATGTAGTAATTTACAGTAATGAGACTGATTAAATTATGACTGTATATTTAATAAAAGGAATTCAAAAGGAGGAAATGTTATGAGTATTACTTCAATGTTTACCGCTGTCAGTGGAATGAATGTTAACCAGAAAGGGCTTTCGGTCGTGGGTGACAATTTAGCCAACATGAACACTCACGGATTTAAGTCAAGCTCCGTTGTCTTCGGAGACATCGTCACACAATCCATAGGGTCTCTCGGAGTGGGGCGGGGTGCTGTATTGAATGCAATTACTGATGAGTTTTCACAGGGAGCCTTTGAGAGCACCTCCAGTGTCCTCGATCTGGCCGTTGATGGCGATGGTCTCTTTGTGGTCGAGAAAAATAACCTGACGGCATACACCAGGTCCGGGGCCTTTGGCGTTGACAAAGACGGTCTCATATCCAATCCTGACGGTTATGTTATGCAGGGTTATATGTATAACGCAACAGGCACACTTGCAACCGCAACCAGTGACGTCAGTATTGCGGGACAGAGCAGTTCGCCGAATCCTACATCAACAGCAACCATCTCTTCAAATATTGACTCACGATTGACCGCACCCGCTGCTTTTGATGTTACTTCACCTGCGGCTACTTCAAATTACACCAGTGCTGTCACAATGTATGATTCCCTTGGAAATGCCCGTACAGTTAATATTTACTTCCGCAAAAACCAGGCGATTACCGTTGCTGGCACCCCCGCCAATTCAGGAACAGCTTATGGAGGCGGAGCAACATGGCCGGTGGGATATGCAGCAGAAGGCGGAACAGAATGGGAATGGTACGCGGTTACCAGCGGTGCTGACAATGCAAACAGCAGTAATGACCAGATACAAGCCCAGGGTAGACTGGAGTTTAACACAAATGGAGCCCTCTATTATGACGAAACCCTAACTTCGCCAACAGGAGGCTTTGATTTTGCGGGCGGTGCTACGCTAAATCAGGCGATAGCCTTCAACTTCGGAGACAATATAGCTGCTGACAGTGCAAATGGACTTGAGGGGACAACCCAGTTCGGATCTGCATCTGCCACAACTTTTCTTAACCAGAACGGATATGCTGCGGGTACGCTCAAGACATTAACGATAGACGATGCCGGTCTCATGTCCGGTGTTTATTCTAATGGCCAGACCAAGAACATCGCCCAGATTGTCCTCGGGAAGTTCATCTCCCAGGAGGGGCTGACAAAGTTGGGCAATAGTCTCTACGCTCAGTCAAATGAATCGGGGCAGCCGATTATTTCCAGTCCTCAAACGTCAGGCCTTGGCAGTATCCTGGCAAGTTCTCTTGAACTGAGTAATGTAGATATTGCCGCAGAATTCGTCAAAATGATCATCATGCAGCGTGGATTTCAGGCAAACTCAAGAATGATATCAACATCAGATGAATTATTGCAGGAGCTTGTTAACCTCAAGAGATAATATCGATTAACCTGGGGACAGGAATTGGGTTTACTTGCCTCCCCCCCTGATGGGGGAGGTTAGAGGAAGGGAGAAAGTAGCGGTTCTCCCTTCCTCTTCCCCTTTCTTTTGTTTGGCTGATCTAATACAGGATCACAATTAAGTATCAGGCGCAAAAAAAAAGCATCAGGTTATCAGCCTGAAGCCTTTAATTTGATTATTAGTTTTGATTACTTTGTAGAAGTCTGGTACACCTGGCCTGGTTTGAGCAGGACAAAGTTGTCAATACCTTCTTCATCCTTGATCTTTTTAAAGACATCGCATGACATACAAGATACGGATTTCTGTGCAAAATCGCCCTGAACCTTTCCCCCGCAGAAAGTTCCCGCTATTGCCCAACAGATTCGACCTGCACTCGTACCGTTGTTTACACCGGTACAGGAAGTTTCCTTGGCAGCAGG
The DNA here is from genome assembly GCA_947259645.1 of Thermodesulfovibrionia bacterium. Lineage (GTDB taxonomy): Bacteria > Nitrospirota > Thermodesulfovibrionia > UBA6902 > UBA6902 > Glo-13. Next base: position 39,183 of record CAMYND010000004.1, read on the forward strand.
GCATACCCCAAACTCAGAGACATTTTTACCATTTGGTTCTCTCCCGCACATTTTCAATTCCCAGCAATTTTTTATCGACATTTAGTTCCTCCCTTACAGATTAGTTATATAATAATCCTTACTCATCACTTGAATTCAACATAAACTGTACTTTAATTCATATCGGATTATCCTGGCTGCATTTCTATTCATCATCCAATAATAACCATTTCATCAATTGTGAATATATTTATACTGCATTAATCAGTTCACCCGCAATCTCAGTCAGGGGGATAATTTTATCAGCACATCCGGAATTAATAACAGCGCGGGGCATTCCATAAACAATGCACGATTCTTCACTTTCAGCAATGGTTCTTCCCCCTTTGTTCTTTATCTCTTTCATTCCCTTTGCACCATCATTCCCCAGTCCCGTCAAAATAACTCCCAGTACATGACCTGAAAAAAACTCTACGACAGACTGCATTAAAAAATCTACAGATGGCTTGTATATATATTTTCCATTATCTTTCACTATTTTTATGGTGGTTTTTGTGAGCCGGTCCTGAGCAATACCCATGTGGCATCCACCGGGAGCGATATACACATGACCCTCAGAGATGGCTTCACCATCTTCAGCCTCTTTTACACTTACCGCACTCAAATGGTTCAGCCGTTCAGCAAAAGGACCTGTGAATGAAGCCGGCATATGCTGCGCTATGAGAACTGGTACCGGATAGTTCTCGGGCAAAGAGCTTATTATACTCTGCAAAGCCCTGGGGCCTCCTGTTGAAGAGCCGATTGAGACAATTCCAACTGTTCTTCGGGATGAATAGGTTTGTGTCTTTTGCTTGATATCCAAAGGCCTGGAGGGCAGGAGAACTCTCTTATGACCATTGCCGTTTCTGCAGATGTTCTTTATTTTCTCTATTAACACCTCTTTAATCTTTACAATGTTAATGGAGAGGTCTGAAAGGTTTTTTGGTATAAAATCAACCGCTCCGATATCGAGGGCGTCCAGCGTTACTTCTACCCCTTCAGTTGTAAGCCTGCTTACCATAATAACCGGCACAGGGGTTTTCTCCATAATCAGTTTCAGGGCTTCGATACCATTCATGCGCGGCATTTCAACATCCAGCGTAACGATATCTGGTTTAAGCTCAGCAACTTTATCAACAGCTTCTACTCCGTCCCGTGCGGTACCGATAATCGTTATTTCCGGATCACTTGAAATCATGCTCGAGAGAGCATTTCTCATGAATGCAGAATCATCTACAACTAATACATTAATCATATTCCGCTACACTCTGACATATTCGCTTCACAGGGTAACTCCCTTACCCATAAGTTTATCCAGCTCAATCAGTATGATAAGCCGGTTATCAAGCTTTGCGATACCGCTGATAAAGTGACTGTTAAGTTCAACTGACATGGGAGGTGTGTCTTCAACAGAGTCTAAAGGAATTCTCAACACTTCCAGCACTGAGTCAACAACCAGCCCGTTTGTCACTCCCTGTATTTCCACTATGATAATCCTTGAATTATCATCTGTGACTTTCTGTTCGAAATTAAATTTCCTCCTGAGATTTATGACAGGTATAACTTTCCCCCTGAGATTGATCACACCCTCCACATAGTCTGGAGAATTCGGGACTTTGGTAATCTCTGTTATCCTGTTTATCTCCTGCACATTCAGAATATCAATGGCGTATTCCTCAGTGCCCAGGGTAAATGTGACAAGCTGCAGGATCTCTTTACTTTCTGATAATGATACCGTAGTATTTGCCATTTATCGTGTTCCTCCTCTTTGCCGCTTATGGCCCTTAACAGGACGCATGCATAATGGCCCGGGCATGCTAAAATCCAAATTCATTTAGGAGGGACTCCACATCAGACTGTGAAATGCTCTCCCTTGGTTTTTCTCCTGTCCCGACATTACTCTGATCTACTGGAGTGCCAACGGAACAGCTCCCTGTTTGCATGCTAAACCTCGATATCAGTTTCAGGAGTTCGGCCTCTACACTGTTCACCAGGTTAATAACCCTTATTATCGTTTGACCAGTTATGTCCTGATATTGCTGAGCGGTAAGTATTTCAGTCATATTATGATCAAGAGCTTCTTTGAACACTTTCAGGTATGCCTTTGAGTCATCATGCCCCTGGAGTCTATCAATATGTCTGCTGAAATCGCTGCTCTCCTGAAAGTATCGCTCTACACAGGACAACGTTCTGTTTGCCGAGAGCTCGTTTTTTGAGATAACAAGGTGAAGGCTGTCAACAGCCTGGGGCACATCATTATCAGTTAATTGTTGAAGGCCATCTTTAATGTCACTATTAAATGTTTCAAGGGAATCATGTATTTTCCTGGTTATTTTTCCAACTTCTGTGAAAATGTCATTGTCTGATGTTTTGACAAGATCAGAAATTAACTGATCAATCTGCTGAAACTGACCTTTTGAGAGTGCGTCCATAAAGTCAAGCATCAGATCGAAAAAAGTATGATGTGCACTATTATTATCAAATCTACCCTTCATGTACTCCCTGGCTTCTTGCAGTGTATCTGTACTGCGCCTGAGCAGTGAGGGATCTTTCTCCCCATCATTGGTTAAGGGTGTCGAAGTTACAGCGTTAGCCGTAATATCATTTAAGGTGTTCAGATGCTTCCGTGGCAGTAAATTGTATGTATCCAGCAGTATGATAAGATTATCATTCAACTTTGCTATACCTGCAACTGTGGCGACTTCGCTGTTTGCAATGTTCTCAATTCTGTCAACTTCTGAATCCTGCACCTTAATTACACCTGTGATCCCGTCAACAATAATGCCGAATGTTGTTGAGCCCGTTGTGAGGACAATAACCGTATCGCCCGATTCTTCATCGACTGAACTGTTTAGAAGGATGTTCAGGTTTAGCAGGGGAACAATAGCTCCTCTGAGGTTTGTTATTCCCCGTATGCAGGAAGGGAGGTCAGGAAGAGCGGTCACCAGAGGTGTGCTGATAATTTCACGAACATCTAATATCGGGACCATGTACTCAACAGAGTTTACATTAAACCCTATATACTGCTGGACAGGACTTTTGCTGAGGCATTGTGGCGCTTCTGCTATATTCATACACTATCCCTTTGCAATTTCAAAAAAGTTCCGCGACATGCTGTTGACATCAAGAATAAATACAACTTTGCCATCCCCTGTTATTGTCGCACCGAGCACATATGTTGAAGAAGTATCAATACCATCGAGGGCCTTGATTACGACTTCTTCCTGTCCCAGGAGATTGTCTACGGCTACGCAGAACCTTTTTTCCCCCATCGAGATAACCACAAGATACTTTTGCTCTGAATCTTCTTTACCATTTCCATTGCCATTTTCACCGAGGAGATTCTTTAGTTCAAAAAGAGGGCAGACCCTGTCTCGTATTACTATGACTTGCTGGCCATTCACGTTCTTGATTTGAGCGCTTGACACTTGAAGCGTTTCCTCTATGGGGGAGAGGGGTATGGCGTACTTTGATCCTGAAACCTCGACCATTAAAGCCTGAATAATAGCCAGTGTCAGAGGTATGCAAATTCTGAATGTAGTGCCGCGATCCCGATCTGATCTTACCTCTACATACCCATTTAACAGGGAAACATTGGTTTTCACCACATCCATGCCTACGCCACGGCCGCTTAACTCGTTTGCAGTATCTCTCGTTGAAAAGCCCGGCATGAATATGATATCCGAGGCATTATCGTCGGTCATCTTATCTGCCTCTTCCATGCTGAGAATACCTTTTTCAATAGCCTTCTGCTTCAACCTGTCTGTATCAAGTCCTTTGCCGTCATCTGATACATCAATAACCACCTGATTCCCTTTTTGATAAATATTGATAAGAATATTACCGGCAGGAGATTTTCCTTTGGCAGATCTTTCATCTGGTGATTCTATTCCATGATCAATGGCGTTTCTCAGTATATGTGTCAGAGGATCACTAATATTCTCGATCACGGACTTGTCAACTTCTGTGCCTTCTCCCTTGATGTGCAGTGCCACGTCCTTGTTTAGTGAAGCAGACATGTCCCGCACAAATCTCGGAAATTTACCGAGTATTTTATTAATGGGCTGCATTCTAATTTTCATTACCGCAAGTTGCATGTCAGACGTTACCCTGTCAAGGAATGAAACAGATTCCATAAGTGTTTCTGTAAGTGGATCATCTGAATATTTTTGATTAAAATAATGCGATATATTCATAAGTCTGTTTCGCACAAGAACTACTTCACCTGCCAGGTCCATGACTTTGTCGATTCTGTTGACGTCTACTCTGAGGTTTTTCGCAATTTCTTTATTAGTTGCAGGAAGTTCACAGGATGCCTGTTCATCTGCCAGGGATCTTTGAGCCGTCGCAGCTTCCCCTGATTGCAGTAATGAATTATCATGACCAACCTCTTTTTCATGGATGTTCTCATCTACTTGTTTTTGAGAAGAGATTTCCTCCCCATTACTGATATCTGCTTTGCTATCAACACTCTTCTCTTCAGCAGGTTCATCTGTAGCAGAGGGGGAGGGAACAGGCTGTTCAAGAGCTTTTTGAAGGACACTTTCAAGATCATTGATCAACCCGCTGATATTTTCTTCAACACCGTCTTTTGCCTGCTGATGGCCAAGGAGCAGTCTCAGCATATCAATAGACTTAAGTATGACGTCTATCAGCTCCGTTGAGAGAGAGATGTCCCTGTCCCGAAGCTTTTTCATGATATTCTCTGAAGAGTGAGCTACATCAACAATAGATTGAAAACCCAAAAAACCGGCAGCTCCCTTGATCGTATGCATTGATCTGAATATTTCATTTACCAGGTCTGCGTCGTGGCCTTTCTTCTCCAGTTCTACAAAGAGCGGTTCGATTTTATCAAGAGATTCCATAGCCTCTGTGATAAACTCGTTTATGATTTCGTTCATGTCATCCATAATGAAAACTCTTTGTCCCCCGGAAAAAATAGATAGCTATATATTCACTTTATCAAATATATTCTCGATCTTTTCTTTCAGGATTTCTCCGGTAAAGGGCTTAACTACATAATTATTTACTCCTGCCTGTATTGCGGCGATCACCCTCTCTTTTTCTGCTTCAGCAGTAACCATAAGTATCGGGATCTCTTTCAGGTCCGGATCGCTCCTTACTTTCTTTAACAGGTCCAGGCCATTCATGTTCGGCATGTTCCAGTCGCTGATAACAAGACCGAATCCGCCGTTCTGAAGCCTTGAATATGCCTGGGCTCCATCCTCTGCCTCTTCAACATTCTCATAGCCGATCTGCCGTAGAAGGTTTTTCACTATTCTCCTCATAGTGGAGAAGTCATCAACAACCAGTATCTTCATATTAGGGTCTGACATTATTTGTTTCTCCTGTGGCAAACATTTGTTTAATTATAGACTTGATGTTTTGTGCTATCGCATCTCCTGTTACAGGTTTAACCAGATATCCGTTTGCCCCTGAACTGAGTGCCTTCGCTCGCTCTTCTTCATCATTTTCTGTTGTCACCATCAGGACAGGGATTTCACTTAACTGGGGGTCTGCCCGTAGTGTCTTGATCAACTCCATTCCGTCCATGTAGGGCATGTTCAGGTCGGTCATCACCAGGTTAACGGTTTCAGTTCCGAGTTTTTCCAGCGCATCAAGACCATTTTCGGCAAAGACCACAGTATACCCCCTGGTTTTAAGGTAATGGCCTAAGAGCTTCCTTGTTGTCTGGCAATCGTCTACGATCATAATATTCATACTCTTACCCCTTAAATGTAAAAAATAAAGTGAATGTTTAATAATGTTTCAATCATATTCATAGTTACTCTTTCCTGTACACAATTACTTTATTTATAACGATCGGTCTGAACGCGCGTGTTACGCTTCTAAGGCTTTCAGATGAGCCGATAATTAGATATCCCCCCGGGACAAGGCTGTCATAGAGACCGGAAACCACTTTCTGTTTGGCTTTGGTATCAAAGTAGATAAGAACATTCCGGCAAAAAATAATGTCCATTCCCCGAAGAGGTTTTGTGCTGGTTTCGTCAATCAGGTTTGCTTTCTTGAAGTCAACACTGTTCTTGATTGGATCGCATAGCGTGTAAGAACCCCCGCTGCTCGTAAAATACTTTTCCAGATAGGGCTTTGGAACATTACGGATGGCATAGTTATTATAAACTGCTCTCTTTGCCGTAGACAGGGCCCCTACGCACAGATCAGATCCGAATATTTCAACATTTTGATCAAGGTTTTTATCTTTAAGCAAGAGTGACAGCGTGTAGGGCTCTTCTCCGGAAGAGCATGCTGACGACCAGATTTTTATTATTTGACCTGATTTCTTTGTTTCCAAAATATTGCGAAAAACAGAATCGATAAAAACATCAAGCTGAAGCGGCTCCCTGAAAAAATAGGTCTCATTCGTTGTGACCGCATCAAAGAGCCGTGTCAATTCATTTCCGTTAGAACTTGTTTTGATTACGCTCAGGTATTCATCAAAAGTTGTTAACTTTTTTTCCTGAAGAATACGGGAGAGCCGGTTTTCGATGAGGTATTTCTTTGTGTCAGCTATAAATATACCGCTGTTATCATAGATATAATCTCTGAGACCCTTAAACGCTGAATCTGAGAGCGGTATTTTTAGCATGCAGCCTCCGGTGTTGAACCTGACATATGCAGTGAGACTCTTTCCTGTATTTTTGTGTCATATTGATCGAGTCGAGACAGAAAAAGCGTAGAGTTCATATTCATCAAAGACGTAATGTACTCATCAATTACATCATCGTACTCTTCCTTGTGCAGCATATTCATAAGATCTTCCAGAACAGTTGCTGCACTGATCTTGCCGAGCGCTATGACGGCTGATTTCCTTACATGACTATCTTCATCTGACATAACCTCCAGGAGACATTCCCGTGACACTTCACTGTCAATCTTTCCTAATGATTCTATGGATGACCTCCTGACATCTCTGTATTTGCTTTTCAGCAATTCAATGAGCAGAGGTGCAGATTCTGAACACTGCAGGTCGCCTGCCAGTTCCGCGGCGATCGATTTACTTCTGTATTTGCAGGTATCATCAGTAAGGACATTCAGGAGCTGTTCATTGCACCCAAAATTCTTAATCGATTCCTTTATCAGGTAAATCCTGTCCTCATTATCCGGCTCTGAGGGATCGAGGGAGCCCGTGAGGTCGAGCATATCACCTATGGCCTCAGTTTCATTGAGCAGCACGAGCCCTTTTATGGCTATCATCTTATCGTCCCAGTCATCTTCAGAGAGCATTTCGCGCAAAGCCTTCGAGACGCCAGATAAAGGCGGCATACTTCCTATCTGTGCAAGGCTTTTTATGATAGTCTTTTTTTCGAACTCATTTGCTTCCGGTATATGGTCAACAAGGGGCTGAGTTACTTTTGGGGAGCAGATATTGCCCAGTGCTTCAATTGCGGCAAACCTCGTTGTCTCTGATGGGCTTTTCAATAATGAAACTATTGGATCAAGGGCACTTTCGTCTTTCAGCTCAGTGAGCGCTTCCAGTGCTGAAAAACAGACCCACTCTTCATCAATAAGCGCCCGGATCAAATGGGGAGTACCCTCTTTGTACTGGAGTCTTCCTAAGGCCTTGGCAGCGGCAGCGCGCACATTCGCGTTGGGATCGCCCGTAAGCATCTCTACCAGCTTATCCGGGTAATCGCAAAACTCTATTTCATAAATAAGATCAAGGGCAAACTTCCTTACATCATCATCCTTGTCACTCAGGAGTACATAGAGGAGAGGGATGACAATTTGACCAAGATCTTTAAGTATGATCAACGCGGTGTTTCTCAGAAATGAATTTTCCCTGAGCAGCGGGAGAACCATGTATGCGGCAGACTCAGTACGTATCTCCATGAGTGATCTCATGGCCGCGTCCTGCACTCCGAGGTTATCATCTCTTAACGCTTTTATCAGCGGATAGACCGCGCGTTCATCGCCTTCTGCCAATCCTTCTACAGCGGAACGTCTCACAGAAGGATCTTCGTCATTCATCTGGTCCAGATACTTATGCAGTTTTTCTGTTTGCACTGTTAACCTCTTTTGATACGTATGTCTATCTTCAATTCAGTCAAATTATCAGATCTCCCTCAACAAAAATTACCAGAGAACCGGATTAAATCTCCATGCATAATTATCGGAAGATTGAAGAGATTACTTGAGTGCAGGCAGTAGAGGGCCTGAAGTATCAGGTTCTCATAATGTTCAGTTCGTCATTATCGCTGTGGGTCGGAGAGTTTTGCTGCTCTGTAACGTCCTCTTCTGTCAAGACCTTGTTTCTTCCTGACCGCTTGGCCATGTATAGTGCGCTGTCTGCTCTTTCAAATACAGTGCTGGTCGTATCTCCCTTCCTGAACAAACTGATACCTACACTGATAGTGAGAGGGATTTCCTGGTTTCTGTAGGAAAATATGGATTCGTCGATAAAAGCCCGTAAGCTTTCTCCTACTTTCTGTGCTCCATCCAGATCTGTATGAGGCAAGATGACTGCAAACTCCTCACCCCCGTATCTGAACGTGAAATCATTGATCCTGAGTCTCTCTTTTAATAGCGAGGCCAGCTTTTTCAGGGCAAGGTCTCCCACCTTGTGGCCGTTGTTGTCATTGATTTTTTTAAAGAAATCAATGTCGCATAAAACCAGCGAAGCTGTTACATTGTATCGCGTTACATCAGCGAGGACTTCTTCAATTTTCTGGTCATATGCCCTTCGATTCTGCAAACCTGTCAGGCTGTCCTGGTACACTTCGTATTGAATCTCTTCGGATTTTCTTCGTATTTCATCGGCTTCACGCTTAATCTCCGACATACGTTTGCTCATTTCCTCAATGGTATCTTCTGTTTTTTTCAATCGTATTGAGTCGTCCTGCTTCTTACTGTTTATGACTTTATTTATGCGGTCTATTTTATCCTTAATCGCGACCTTGATTTTGGCAAGATTTCCCGGCTTGTCAATATCAGTGCATATGGTGGTTATGTCAGACGTTAAAGTGCTCTCAAAAATCCGGTCGCTTTTATATTGCTCCTGTTGAGTTGAGAGTCCGGTTGTCATCTGAACTTCAGTTATTTCAAGGCAATCCATCGTCTGTTTCATCAGATCTTCCAGCTCTGCCTTCTGAACAGAAATATAGTCAATGTATTGTTTTATCAGTTCAATCGGGGTGTTTAACCAGTCAGTAGAGGTGACGTCAGGGATGTTTTCGTGTATCTCTTCCCTCAGGTTGCTGAAGTTGTCCGAAATGTGGGACGGTATGAGAACAGTAAATTTATCAAGTATTTCATTTGAAATACCTTTGAGCGCTACAGGGTCTATGAAAGATTTCCCTGATTTTCCGGCAGGAAAGGCGAGCGCATTTTTTACGGATTCATTCCAGACCATTTTATCAGCTATTGTTTTGCTACTGATTTTCTGTTTGTTTTCCCTGGAAAGTTCTTTCAAGATATTCAGTACTTCATCTGCAATAACGTAGACTTTTTCCTGAAACTCCTCATTTGCGTCAGTTAGATCAACTTTCTGAACCATGTATTCCCCCCTATATTAAAAACATTCAGCTATCTACAGTTCCAGCATCTGAATCGAAACTGTTCATACTCCAAATTGTCAAAAAACCGAGTAACCCTAAGATATATTATCGGACAATTCATGAATAACTTTAGCTTATCAATTCATAAGAAACGAAAATGCATGATTTGCACCATCACGGGGGAGCATATCTTTATATAAGAGAGAAGAAAGACCTGTGGAACCGTACAATGAAATTGTTTTCTTTTAGGTAAATCAGATATGCATTTCCCGGTTTCTCACAGGCGTATTACCGGGTTATTGGGGTCAGGTTGTAACAGACTTATTTCCGAGCACACTGCCTTCCCGGATAACATCCTGTTCAGTCCGGACTGTATTTCGACCGGAATTTTTTGCCAGATAAAGGGCGCTGTCCGCCCTTTCCATAACAGATTCAGCAGAGTCGTCTTTTCTGAATCCGCTTATGCCTATACTGATTTTGAGTGCTATGTCCTGATTCTTATAGGAGAATTGTGCTTTATCAATGTAGAGCCGGAGAGCTTCTCCTGCTTTCTGAGCTTCACCCAGGGTGGTATGGGGGAGAATTATGGCGAACTCTTCGCCCCCGAACCTTGAGATAAAATCATTTACTCTCAATTTTTCCTTCAGTAGTGCAGAGAGCTTTTTCAGTGCAAGGTCGCCCACTGTGTGGCCGAATGTGTCGTTTATTTTCTTAAAGAAGTCAATGTCGCAGAACACAAGTGCTGACGGTACGCCGTACCTGTTGAGGTTGGCAATTGTTTCATCCACTTTCTGGTCGTACGCCTTCCGGTTATAGAGGCCTGTCAGTCTGTCGCGGAGAGACTCCATTTCCAGTTCCTCGGCTTTCTTCCTTATATCGTCGGCTTCTTTTTTGATGCCATGTATCCTGCTTCCCATAGAGGCAAGTGTCTGTTCAGTTTCTTTTAAGCGATTAATATCCTGCTCTCTTTTCCTGTCAATAGCGTTGTTAATATTACCGATCTTACCGAGCACGGCTTTCTTGAGGTTCTGAAAGCCATCTGTTACAGAACCGGAGGACACAAAATTATCAGTGATCAGATTCATGTTTACAGATATGCTTTTTTCAAATTCCCTGTCTTCATTAAATTTTGTCTGATGAAGGGAAAGCTCTGCAGCGATATGTTCTTCTGTTTCTTGCAGATACCGAACCGTCTGCTGCATGAATTCTTCAAGTTCCTTGTTTTTAAGATACAGGGCATCAAAATATATCTTGATATATTTCATCAGAGAATCCAGCCTGCTGGCCGTACTTTCGAATGAGTCCCTGTCATGGAGCTGTTTTTTGAGTTCAAGGATCTCCTCGGTCAGCATATCAGGCGCAAGGTCTGAGAATTTGTCAAGAAAAGATGATGTAATCTCTTTCAGGCGGTTCAGCTCCTTTTTTGATTCCTGATTAAGCGGGTCATCACTGCCTTGCTGACCCGGTGTTGGATCAGCCAGCATTTTCTTTACTGTGTCACGAACTGCCATGCGTTCTGCTATTGACTTGGAATTGAGCTGTTTTTTGTTGTCATGTGACAGCTGCTTGAGAATATCCAGAACTTCGTCTGCTATAACATATATTTTTTCTTCCAGTATGGAAGAAATCCCGTCTTTAGCTAAAGGTTTCTTATCCATTAATATGGTTCTATCCTTTCAAAATAGCGAATGCTCGGCAGATAGCATCTTTACCTGATATAAAACTGCCTCTTCTATCTATCGGAACTCTCACACATTTCTTTAGAATCGTGCTGCGGAATATTAGATCAGACGACCACTGTCACCATAACAACAGTATCTGCAGGGACGTCATTAAATTGACGTATTTAAAAAGTAATTAAAGGTTAATTAACAGGGAGTTATGTCAGGCATGGTATTTGTATATTAAAGAACGTTTTCGTTGCAGGTTAATTGTTATTCGCAAGAAAACAGAGAACGAAGAACAGCTAACTTTGAACGATTAAATAAGGGAGGAAATGAGTAATGGCAGAAGAAAAAGACGAAGTTCAGGCAGATTCATCTGAACCGCTCAAAAAGAAAAGCAACAAAATGCTGCTCATAATCATCATTGTTCTTACGGTGGTTCTTGGGGCTGGAGGATTTGTTGGCTACAAGCTGATGGCCAGTAAGGGCACGGAGGAAGAGTCAGCACACGACAAAGCGGAAAAGAAGAAACAAAGTGCTATATTTCCGCTTGATCCCTTTGTCCTCAACCTCGGTGATCATGGTCGCTACCTGAAGGTATCTATTCAGTTTGAGGTCACTGATGAGTCCATGAATGAGTTTGTCAAGTCCAAAACCCCGATGCTGAGAGATACAATAATAACACTTGTAAGCAGCAAATCATTGAGTTCCATATCAAGTCCGGAAGGGAAATTTCAGCTGAAAGATGAAGTCCTTTTCAGGGCCAACCAGATTATGGGTCTGGAAAAGGACATTTTTAAAAACCTTTACTTTACTGAATTTGTAATGCAATGACAGACAAGATTCTCTCACAAGATGAAGTCGATGCACTTCTTAAAGGGGTGGCATCAGGTGATATCGACACTGAAGAAGGTGAAGAGTTCAAGAATCCTGACGCAGCTGTCTACGATTTTACGAGCCAGGAGCGCATTATACCCGGTAAGATGCCCGGCCTTGAGATGGTCAATGATATTCTTTCCAGAAAGCTGAATAAGTCGATTTCCTCTTTTATCGATAAAAATGCTCAAATCGCGATCCAAAACATCGACACCATGAAATACAGCGACTTTATGCGAACGGTCCCAATGCCGTCCAGCATCAACATATTTACCCTGGAACCTCTGAAAGGATATGCCCTCCTTGTAATGGAAGCACCTCTTGTTTTTGCCTTTATCGAGTTCTTTTTCGGTGGTAATAATGTCCAGTACATAAAATCCGAGGGCAGAGAATTTACAGAGATTGAACAGCGGGTAATTCAGAAAATAGTAAACATAACTCTGAATGATTTATCCAGCTCCTGGAAGATCCTTATGCCGGTAGAACATAAGTTAGCGGGTGCAGAGATAAACCCTCAGTTTGTTACTATTGTTACCCCTGCAGACATCATATTAAAGATCGACGTAGATATTGAAATAGAGGAATTTGCCGGGAAAATGACATTTTGTATTCCCTACACAATGTTAGAGCCGATCAAGGAAAAACTTTACTCTGGCATACATGGCGACAAAGTTGTAACAGACACGAGCTGGGCAGAAACGTTAAAGTTTTCTCTCTATGAAACAAAGGTCAGCATGTCTGCTGAACTGGGAACAATGGTCCTGCCCCTGAGAGACATTATGAACTTTGAAATCGGGAATATTATTAACCTTGATAATTCAGTTACCAGCGACATGGTTGTCAAGGTTGAGGGCGAGCCAAAGTTTCGTGGTAAGCCAGGCATTAGCCGCGGTAGTCAGGCGATACAGGTGACCGGTCATATTGAGTGATACAAATTATTCTGATTGGGCCATGAATAATAGCCTGAAACATATGGAAGCAGTTTCAATTCAACATACTTTGTGAGAAAGGAGAATCATGGAAGAGCAAAATACACAACAGGCAGACCCCCTTCAAAATCATGAGTTTAATGATTTGAAGGATGAGAATAGTAATGGCATGTCAAGAGACATCGATTTTCTTCTTGATATTCCGGTTGAGATCAGTGTTCAGCTCGGCAAATCAAGGATGCTTATTAAGGAATTGCTTCAGCTCGGGCAGGGATCTGTGATAGAGCTGGAAAAGATTGCCGGTGAACCAATGGAGATATTAGCCAACCACAGGTTAATTGCACGGGGAGAAGTTGTTGTCGTGAATGAGAAGTTTGGTGTCAGACTTACTGATATTATCAGCACGAAAGAAAGGTTAAGCAGTTTAAAATGACAGGAACATATATACAGGCCGCGGCAGCCCTTGCTTTTGTTGTGATGTTGATACTAGGGGCAGGCTACTTCATGCGGAAAAAGCAGACCGGAACAGGGTTCATGAATATTATCAGTTATCAGCCCTTTGGCCCTAAAAAAGGAGTAACAGCCTTGAAGGTCGGGAAAGAGATCCTTTTGCTTGGTGTGACGCCCAATGACATACGTCTCCTGAAGACCTTTAAGGAAGATGAACTTGACCTGCCCGAAGCTGATGGCTTCCAGAGTAAACTGGAGAAATTTAAAGCAATTGGAGCCCAGAAAAATTGAAAACTGCTAACTCAAGAATAATTATTACATCTATCGCGGCTCTGATATTGTCTTTGACCGGACTGGCCTCTCAGGCCCATGCCCTTGATTTCAGGGAAATAGACAACCCTCTGATAGAGGTATTTCTTATTATAAGCTTCCTTTCTTTCTTACCAGCTGTATTAATAATGTTTACCTCCTTTACCAGGATTGTTGTTGTAATGGGTTTTTTGCGGCATGCATTTGGTGGGCAGAACACTCCGCCGACCATGGTTATCATGGGACTATCTCTCTTTCTCACCTTTTTTGTCATGTCACCAACAATAAACGTTATTAATGAAAAGTCAGTGACACCCTATATTCAGGAAGAACTCGGCTTTGGTGAGGCTATAGAAGAGGCGGTTTCACCATTAAAGACATTTATGCTGAAACAGACACGGCAGAAGGACATCGCGCTCTTTGTTAACCTTTCAAAAAAGAAACTGCCAGAATCCACACAGGACCTTTCAATGAGTGTGCTTGTCCCGGCATTCGCGATAAGTGAACTTAAAACAGCGTTTGAAATAGGGTTTCTGCTCTTCCTTCCTTTTCTTGTTGTGGATATGGTCGTTGCGAGTATTCTTCTGAGCATGGGAATGATGATGCTGCCGCCTGTAATGATATCTTTGCCTTTTAAGCTTCTGTTATTTGTACTGGTAGATGGATGGAACCTTATAGTCGGATCTATGATGGGGAGTTTTCAATGACAATAGAGATGGTAAACGGGATATCAGCAGATGTATTCAGGACTGTTCTTTATGTGGCGGGACCGCCGCTTATTGTAGGGCTGGTAATAGGCCTTCTTGTCGGCTTTTTCCAGACAATAACCCAGATTCAGGAATTTACCCTGACCTTTGTACCGAAAATGGTCGGAGTATTTGCGAGCCTTTTCATTCTCATGCCCTGGATGTCTGAGAAAATTGTATCATTTACCGCAAACCTAATTAAGGGTATACCGACGTATATAAAGTAGAAAATGAATGAATTTATCTTAAACAACGCGGGCGCATTCTCTCAGAATTTTACTAATTTTCTGTTCATCCTTTTGAGGGTAAGCATAATGATAAGTTTTCTGCCTGTCCTGGGAGGCAACCAGAGTCCCATGCAGTTCAGGATAGGACTGGCTGTTTTCATCTCACTTCTTTTGACGCCAGTTGTAGATTTTAAGATTGCGGAAAACCATATTCCGATGATGATAGTGAAAGAGATGTTTATGGGGATGGCTCTTGGATTAACTATCAGATTCATTTTCCTTGCAGTCAATATGGCCGGGGCATTCATCAGTCAGACTATTGGAATGTCAATTGCAACTACCTTTAATCCTGAGGTAGGGCAGTCTACTCAGATTGCTGAAATATACGGGACATTCGCGCTTCTTTATTTTCTTGTGATGGATGCCCACCATGACCTTATCGTGGTTTTTGTCAAAAGTTTTGAACTGCTACCTGCCGGAATGGTGAATATCAATGCACTCATTCCAAAGATACTGTCCATGGGCAGCAGTCTCTTTGTACTTGCGATGAAGCTCAGCGCGCCTATTGTTGTAGGTTCGTTAATTACGTACCTGCTGTCCGGATTTCTGTACAAGGCTGCGCCACAGCTGAACATATTTTTTATTGTCATGCCCCTCAACATATTTCTTGGATTCATTATGATGATTCTGAGCATACCGGTATTTGAGTATGTCCTGGGTATTGAGTTCAGCAATGTAAAAAATGAAATGATACGAATAATCGCAATGGCGAAAGGTTAATGAATAACTGAAGAGGTGCCTCACAGGAGCTCCTTACATACTAAAGGTATAAAGAATGGCAGACGATAGTTTTCAGGAAAAAACAGAACAGGCGACACCGCGAAAAAAAGAAAAGGCAAAAGAAAAGGGTCAGGTAGCGCGGAGCAAAGACCTTACTTCCATGGCCTCCATGAGCGGCATTGTGATGCTGTTATATTTCGGAGGGGGATACATTATATCGAGATTGGCGGCAATGACCGGAGGAGTTCTCAGTATGAGCTATGGAAGCAACCCGGGGGATGTATCCAGAGTTGTCGTTATCGAGGGGTTTCAGATACTGGCTCCCTTTTTCCTGGCGACGATGGTACTGGGTATATTAGTGAGCGTAGCCCAGGGCGGTTTTGTGAAAAAAGAGATGAAACTTGAGTTTGAAAAACTCAATCCTGTAAAGGGGATAAAAAATCTTTTTTCATTAAAAAGCGTAAATGAGTTCATGAAAAGCCTCTTGAAGTTTACCGTTGGCGGATTTATCACCTATTACATCATTAAAAAGGACATAAAAGTCCTGCCGACGCTCTCGGCAATGGAGATGCCTGAAATGTTAAGGGTTTCCGGTAATATGCTGATTGATGCGCTGTTAACGGCCTTTGCATTTTTTATGATCATAGCGGTATTCAGTTATTTTCTGGACAAAATACAGCATGAACGTTCCCTGAAAATGACTCAGCAGGAGATCAGGGAAGAGCACAAGGAATCCGATGGTGATCCGATGATCAAACAGAGGATCAGGACCATCCAGAGAGAAGCAGCCAGAAAACGCATGATGCAGGAAGTCCCGCAAGCCACTGTTGTTATTACGAACCCGCAGCACCTGGCGATCGCGGTTAAGTATGATGATAAAGATATGCATGCTCCGAAAATTGTTGCTAAAGGTGCAGGCACAATCGCTGCAAAAATCAGGGAAATTGCTGCTGAGCACGGTGTCCCGATAGTGGAAAACAAACCTGTTGCACGGGCCCTGTTCCAGCAGGAGCTGAACACCTATATCCCGGAAGAACTCTATGTGGCGGTAGCGAAGATACTCGCTTATATATATCAACTTAAAGGGAAGCTATGAAATATCTCTTAATGATGCAGGAAAGACAGGACATCGCCGTTGCTTTATCAATGGTGCTCATAATCGGTGTGATGCTCCTGCCGATGCCTCCGTTTCTTCTTGATATTCTGCTGACAATGTCTATTTCCCTTTCACTGACAATACTGATAACTTCCATATACATAAAAAAGCCGCTGGAGTTTTCAGTTCTGCCTTCAATATTGCTGATGTCAACTCTCTTCAGGCTGTCACTGAACGTTGCAACTACACGGTTAATTCTCTTGAAAGGCAGTGAGGGGGTTGATGCGGCCGGCCAGGTCATTAAGTCATTCGGAAATTTTGTGGTTGGAGGGAATTATGCTGTCGGGATCATTATATTCCTGATACTGGTAATCGTTAATTTTGTGGTTATAACAAAAGGTTCAGGTCGAATAGCTGAAGTCGCCGCGCGGTTCACATTGGACGCGATGCCGGGTAAACAGATGGCAATCGATGCTGATCTGAACAGTGGTCTGATAAATGAGGCGCAGGCCCGGATGCGGAGGGACGAGATATCCCAGGAGGCTGACTACTACGGTTCAATGGATGGTGCGAGCAAATTTGTCCGGGGAGACGCGATTGCCAGCCTCATTATAACCGCCATAAACATAATCGGGGGACTTGTAATAGGCACGCTGCAGAAAGGAATGTCAGCAGTTGACGCTGCAACGACATATACGATTCTCACCATAGGGGATGGTCTGGTATCACAGGTGCCGGCGCTCCTGATATCAACTGCTGCCGGTTTAGTTGTTTCCCGCGCCGGCTCTGACAGTGACATTGGAAAGGAAATAGGAAAGCAGATCCTGCTGAACCCGAAAGTTCTCTTTACTGTTGCTGGTGTTTTAATGACGTTTGGAATGGTTCCCGGACTTCCGCATATTCCATTTTTCCTCGTCTCTGCTGTATCCGGCGGGATGGCCTATGTCTTAAAACAGGACGCCGCCACTGAAGATGAAATTGTGGAGACGATCCCGGGAGAAGAAGCATTGTTGGAGCCAAAAATAGAATCCTTTCTCGAACTGGATCCGCTGAGCCTGGAAATCGGATACGGTCTAATTCCCCTGGTTGACGAAAGCAACGGAGAGTTGCTTGGCAAGATAAAGGCTATGCGGAGACAGCTCGCTTCAGATTTTGGATTTGTCGTTCCTCCTATCCATATCAAGGACAATCTTCAGCTGAGACCACACGAATACACCTTTCTGATTCGGGGTATTGAGATAGTAAAGGGAGAGGTTATGATGGGTCACTGGCTTGCTGTTGATTCAGGCAATGCTGAGAGAATCGAAGGTATTCCGACAAAGGAACCTGCCTTTGGTCTTCCTGCCTACTGGATAGATGAGAAAAATGTGGACAAAGCCCAGGTTGCAGGGTATATGGTAGTTGATATTGCCACTGTCATAGGCACGCACATTACTGAACTTATACGGGAATTTTCATGGGAGCTTCTTACACGGAGCGAGACACAAAGTCTGCTTGACAACATTTCAAAGACTTATCCGAAGATCGTTGAGGAGCTCACACCGGCCAACCTCACGCTCGGTGTCATTCAGCGCGTACTCCAGAACCTCCTCAAGGAGAGGGTTCCGATCAAGGATATTATGGCTATATTCGATGCGTTGCTGGACCACTCTCCCAACGTAAAGGACCCTGAACAGCTTACAGAGTATGTAAGGCAGGCCCTTTCAAGAACGGTAACTAAGCAGTATACCGATGAAAACGGCAGGATTCCTGTTTTTACCATGGATCCGACATTTGAACGGATGCTGTCACAGGCTGAATCAGGAAATATTAACCCCGATGCAATAAACAAAATAGTGAAGAGCATAGAGGGTGTTCTTGCGTCAGGCAACCTGCAGGGTGCGCAGCCCATTATTCTCTGCTCTCCCGGCATAAGAAGACTGCTCAGGAAAATAGTAGAAAGAATTTCATCAACAATAGTAGTGATCTCGACAGCGGAAATAATACCAACAGCAAATCTTGATATTAGAGGGATGGTCAAGTATGAGAATTAAGAAGATACAGGCTAAAAGCTTCAGGCAAGCGCTTTCTCTGGTTAAAAAAGAGCTTGGACCTGATGCTGTGATACTCTCCTCAGAAGACAGAAAAGGGAGCAGTCCATACGTAGAAGTCACCGCAGCCATAGATGAAAAAATTGAAACAGCGAGCCTTGAAAATTATGCTCCGGCGGTATCAAAGATCCAGAGCGAAAGTAACAATGAAGTTGCAGAACTGAGAAATGAGATGAAAAGCCTGAGAGAATCGATTGAGTCTATGAAAAACAGTGTCTATGAGCCGCAACTTCCCGAGGCTCGAAAGAACATGTTTAATTTTCTAAAAGGGAGAGCCATAAAAGATGAATATGCCATAAGACTCATTGAAAAGGCGCGTGATACGTCCGAGTTAAAAGCCCAGATTTATAATGACTTGTATTCGCTTACTGCAGGTGTTAAATCAGAGGGGTTCATGGATGGGCGTGATAAAAAGGTGATCATGCTTATTGGTCCGACAGGGTCAGGAAAAACAACAACCATTGCTAAACTCGCATCACAGGCAATCAGAGAGGGGAAAAAGGTCGGATTAATCAGTATGGACACCTTCAAGATAGGTGCGACAGAGCAGATAAGGATATACGCGAGAATGATAGGAATCCCTCTTGCTATTGTTGGAGACACAGCCAGCCTCGTCAAGAGCATACAGAACTATACTGACAGGGATGTAGTGCTGATTGACACGACGGGTCAGAATCCGGGAAATGATGACTATATTTCAGGGCTTAAGAATATTTATGAAACAGGGGTGCCCGTTGAGACCCAGTTGTTATTAAGCACATCCAGTGATAATGATTTCCTGATGGAGTCACATAAACACTATAACTTACTTCCCATCAATTATGTGGCCTTCACAAAAACCGATGAGGCCGTAAAACTGGGTTCCATATACAATCTCTGCAGCCTTTACCAGCGTCCTGTTGCCTACATAACGAACGGACAGAGAGTGCCGGGAAACATTGAGTACGTTGACAGCAATAAATTGACAAATCTTATTCTTAGAACGGGGAGCGCATAATGAAGACGGTAGACAGGAAAATGGTGAGAACCATTGCGGTAGCAAGCGGAAAAGGGGGTGTTGGCAAGACAAACATCACAGCGAGTCTGGCAGTTGCCTTGCGGAAACTTAACAAGAAGGTGCTTATATTTGACGCTGATCTCGGTCTCAGTAATATCGATGTTATTCTGAATCTCGCGGCAAAATACAACATCGACCATCTCTTTAAAGGAGATAAGAAGCTGAAGGACCTTATCATAGAAGGTCCTCACGGCATAAAGGTCCTCCCTGCGAGCTCGGGAATTCAGGAGCTTACAACGTTGGATGAATTTCAGAGATTAAGACTGATCGAGGAATTTGAATCTTATGACGACAACATCGACTATCTGCTTATCGATACATCATCGGGTATCTCATCAAATGTAGCATTCTTTTGCATGGCTGCCCAGGAAATCGTAATTGTCACATCACCTGAACCAACAGCACTAACTGATGCATACGCACTTATAAAAGTACTATTTACAAAATATCAGGAAAAGAACTTCAAGGTTCTTGTAAACAACGTACAGGATCGAAAAGAGGCGGTTGAGATTTACAACAGGCTGTCTACCGCAGCTGAAAAATTTTTGAGCATTTCTCTCGAGTATATCGGACATGTGACACACGACATTTCAGTCAGAAAGGCCGTGAGGCAGCAGAGGGCCTTTATGGATCTTTATCCGGACACCGCCGCATCCATAAACCTGATGGAAATTACAGAGAAACTCAATAAAGACAATAATCATACTATCAAGGGTTCACTTCAATTTTTTCTGGGAGGGCTATTAAATTCACCATGCTAAAATACAAGAAAAAAATAAGTGAAAAAAAGAAGGAAGAAATAATCAATGAGTTCCTGCCGTATATCAAGTATACGGCATACCGGCTTTCGTGGAAGCTTCCCCATCACATAACCATCGATGACCTTATAAGTGTCGGTCTCATGGGCCTCATGGACGCGCTCTCACGATTTGAGCCGGGCAAAGTTAAGTTGAAGACATACGCTGAACTCAGAATCAAAGGAGCGATGATCGATGAACTGCGGGCCACCGCATGGATTCCACGGTCTATGAGGAAGAAGATCGAGACCATCAATAAAGCCCGTGCGGTGCTGGAGAGAAAGCACGGGAAAAAGCCTGATGATATCGACGTTGCCAAGTCTATGGGTATGCCTCTGAACCAATACTTCAAGACACTCCAGTATGCAACATCATCAAGTCCGATCAGGCTCGAGGATTTTAAAAACAACAAGTATTCAGACAGTGATCTTAATATTACGGAATGTATCGCGGATCCGAAGGCAAAAAGTCCGTTTGAAGTGCTCCAGGAGAAGGACACGAAAGAGCAGCTATCTGAGCTCATAGAAACATTGCCTGAGAAAGAGCGACTCGTACTGGCGCTTTACTATTACGAAGAAATGACTATGCAGGAAATCGGAAGGGTTCTCAGTATTACGGAGTCCCGTGTCTGCCAGGTGCACAGTCAGGCCCTGGGAAAGTTAAAGAATAAGCTTCAGAAGGTAACATAAAAGGGTTTTGTGGGTTAGCCATGGCCATAGAAGGATTACATAATCTTTACCGGGTGCCAATTATCAAGAAAGACAAATTGCCGGACGATGAACGTGAAAAAAGAAAGAAAAAGAAGGATGAAGACGGAAAAGAAGATGATGCACACAAACAGAAACAGAAGAAAGGGATAGTTGATATTCGAATATAGGGAACAGTTTTTCCCATTAGGAAAATAATTCCCGATTTACATTGCGAGACCATATACATGATAAAAATAAGAAATCATAATAAAGACCGTGTAATTAAGGCATTGCAGGACTTGCTGTGCCCTGATAAATTATTTACCACAGTGGCATCAAGATTGCAAAGGATACCAGTATGAACAAAGGTATTTACATCGCACTTTCAGGGGCAATCCAGAAATCCAGACAAATGGACCTCATTGCCCAGAACATAGCAAATGCAAGCACGCCGGGATATAAGAAAGACAGAATTTCATTCAGGGATCATTTGGTCAGGGGAGACAATCAAATTTCTGTTGAAAGCGCTGGAAGAGTCATGACTAAAAAGTCAGAGGAGGTTACTGACTTTTCAGGCGGGGCATTGAAGAGAACCGGAAATTCCCTTGATGTTGCTATTAACGGTGATGGTTTTTTTGCTCTTGAGAACGGCAAATATACAAGAAACGGAAACTTTAAACTGGACGGGGAGGGCAACCTTGTCAACCAGAGTGGACTGAAGGTACTGGGTGATGGCGGACCACTGACCATTCAGGGATCAAAAATAGATATTACTCCATCGGGAGAAATACTCGTTGATAACATATCATCCGGCACATTACAGGTAGTGGATTTTCCTGACAAAAATGTTCTTGTGAGACTCGACGGAGGTGTCTTTACAACAGAGGAGACTGGAGAGGAAATTGATTCGGCAATAAGCCAGGGATTTCTTGAAGAATCTAATGTAAATGCGGTCAGGGAGCTTGTGAATATGATCAACTCACAACGGGAGTTTGAGACATATCAGAAGATGATACAGTCCTTCGATGAAGCGGCCGGGAAGTCTATAAACAACATGTGATGATAGTATTATGAAATTAAATATGAATAAACAGAAACAGAGGGAGAACTAAATGCAAAGGTCGTTATTTATAGGTGCAACAGGCATGGAGGCGCAGAGGCTGAACATAGATGTGGTCTCAAACAATCTTGCCAATGTAAATACAAATGGATTTAAAAAGAGCAGGGCTGATTTTCAGGAACTTCTCTATCAGGGGATAAGAGCACCCGGCGCATCTTCAGGTGACGGGACAGAAGTCCCTACCGGAATCCAGGTTGGTATGGGCGTTAAACCTGCGGCAGTTCAAAAAATGTTTCAACAGGGTGATTTTGCCTCTACCGGAAACCCTTTGGATATGGTAATCGAAGGTGATGGGTTTTTTCAGGTTTCCACTCCTGACGGAGATATCGCATACACACGTGCAGGTGCCTTTAAACTTGACAGCAGCGGCAACATAGTAAATTCTGATGGTTATCAGATGGAGCCGGCAATCACATTGCCATCAGACACACTGGATATCACGATCTCTTCAGACGGTACCGTATCTGTGTTGCAGCCCGGAAGCGTAACCCCTTCACAGGTTGGGCAGATAGAGATTGCCTCATTTGTAAACCCCGGCGGTTTACAAGCCCTTGGTAAGAATCTCTTTATGCCAAGCGGTTCTTCTGGAGCAGCGACTACCGGAACTCCTAATTCAGAGGGTCGGGGTTCAATTAACCAGGGGTTTCTTGAGCTGAGTAATGTCAATATTGTTGAGGAAATGGTGAACATGATAGTCAGCCAGCGTGCATATGAACTTAACTCAAAAGTTGTTCAGACATCTGATGAAATGCTTCAAATGGCCAATAACTTAAAGAGGTAAACAGGATATGATGGATTATAAGTTGCGTCAGGAGGCATCAGATAAATGATAAGTCAGGAGATCGCAAAAAAAATTACTCTTGCCTCAATTCTTCTGCTTTTATTAGCGGCAATCACTGTTTCTTCTGACAGGGTGTCCGCTGCCTCATGGGACCCTGAGGAGGTCATTGAGTCATATCTGAAATCAGAGTACCCCTGGAATGACATAGAAGTGAAAAATGTCACGGTTAAGGGGAACGTCAGGACAGATGAGCCGGACAAAATAATAGTAGAGAAAGGCCCCCTTGGCAGGGCTGTTTTTACATTCCTTTTTACAGATGAGGAGAGATCACGGGTAACTGCCAGCGTAAGGGCCTTTGACAGTGTAGTCAAAAGCAAAAGACCATTCAAGAAGGGTCATGTCATTAATTCAGAAGACATATATGAATCAAAAATGGATATCAGAAAAATGCCGAACAGTGCTGTAACGAATGCCGAAGAAGTTCTGGGCAAATACCTCAGGAGGTCCCTGTCTGCAAATGTGCCGATTGTGGAGAACATGCTCGAATTGTCGAAGGTTGTAAAGCGCGGCAAGAGAGTCCGTCTCGTGATCAGCAAAGGGGCTCTTAGTATAACCGCATCAGGAAAGACCAGGGAAAAAGGGTATGTTGGAATGCCTGTCAAGGCTATGAACCTGTCTTCGAAAAAAGAGGTTATGGGGGTGTTGGTAGATGAACACACAGTCAGGGTGGACCTGTAAGATGAACATCACAGGCATAGACATGAATGACAGCAGAACAAAGGAAGGCTGCGGACAGAGAAATATATTGTGTAGGTCATCAGCCTGTTATCTGATATCAATAATATGTGTTGTCTTTTTTATCGGCTGCGCAACACCGGCGGCAAAGCTTCCTCCTCCTCCTGCAAAATATGTCTCCAATCTGGAAGTCAGTGAGCCTGATCTGACTGCCAACTCTTTGTGGAGTGACAGGGTCAATATATTTGAAGACCGCAAGGCAAGGAGGCTGAATGATCTGGTGACGATCAATGTCTCTGAAAGTTTGTCCGGATCAGGAAAAGCTGACACAGACACAAGCCGTGAATCTACCCTTGATTATGAGTTGACGAAAATACTGGGTATGAATCCGGACTTTAATCTCCAGAACGCCCGTTTTCTGAAAGACCTCTATAAGGGAGGAAATATATTTGAACCATCAATTGAAAGTTCTTCGTCATCAGAATTCAAGGGTTCGGGAGACACAAACAGGGAAGGATCGTTGATTGCTACGATCACGGCAAAGGTGGTAGAGGTATTGCCAAACCGCAACCTCATCCTTGAAGCAAGAAAAGAGATAACCATAAACAATGAAATGCAGATACTTGTCCTGACCGGAATGGTAAGGCCCGATGATATCAACTCAGACAACATTGTTATGAGCAACAAGATTGCGGATGCTAAGGTCTATTATGTAGGAGATGGAGTCATCCAGGAAAAGCAGAGCCCGGGATGGTTTGTGCGGGCGCTGGATTACGCGTGGCCATTTTAGACAGGCATAATCAGTAAATAAAATAAATGAGGGATATGAGTTGTACGGTAAAAGAAAAGGTAAAAATATGAAAAGAAAAATACTGTATATGTTTCTGGCAGCACTCTGGTGTCTGCTGTCAACAGATGTCAGTGCAGAGCGCATCAAGGACATCACAAGCTTTGAAGGTGTGCGGGAGAACCAGCTGATCGGGTACGGCCTCGTTGTAGGGCTTGACGGAACAGGAGATAAAGGAAGAGCCGCGACCCAGAGTATTGTAAACATGCTGGAGAGAATGGGGCTGACGCTAAACCCCAATGATATCAGCTCAAAAAATATAGCCTCAGTTGTGATTACGGCAACATTGCCGCCATTCGCAAAGCCCGGAATAAAACTGGATGCCCTTGTTTCAACTATTGGTGACGCAAAGAGCCTGCAGGGAGGGACTCTCCTTCTTGCCCCTCTGAAAGGACCGGACGGTAAAGTATATGGTCTGGCCCAGGGACCTGTATCAATCGGAGGATTTGCAGCTGAGGGGGAGGCTGCCTCGATCCAGAAAAACCATCCTGCCGCAGGGAAAGTACCCGAAGGGGTGACCATAGAGAGAGAACCTCTTTTTACGCTGGGAAATGGCAATGACATACGACTCTTTCTTCACAAAGCTGATTTCGCAACGGCAGATGGAATAGCAAAGGCAATTAATCGCGCCTTTAATGGAAACTATGCTTTCCCGGCAGACCCCTCATCAGTCAATGTGCTGATTCCGGAGGAATTCAGGGGTAATGTAGTCACAATGATATCAAAGATAGATATGCTCAATGTCAAGGTCGACATACCGGCAAAAGTTGTCATAAATGAAAGGACCGGGACCATTGTAATGGGTTACAACGTGAAAATATCCCCCGTAGCAATAGCGCACGGTTCCCTTGCCATACAGATAAAGGAGGAAGCAGGTGTTTCTCAGCCATCGCCCTTTGCACCTAAACAGGCTGAAACCATAGTTATTCCAAGAACCGGCATATCTGTTCAGGAGGAAAAAGCCAGACTCGTTGAGGTATCGGGGATTTCTCTCGGCGATGTGGTTAGAGGACTGAATTCACTGGGTGTGACTCCCCGTGATCTGATTTCAATATTACAGGCCTTAAAGTCTGCCGGTGCCTTGAGCGCTGTACTGGAGATAATATGATTCAGGGTATTACAGCAAGGGAAGATTTACTGAAAGCATTTGAAAAAAATCAGGGAACCGAGAAGAGTGGTGAAAATGCTGACTTGAGGAATGTTGCAAAGGAGATGGAATCGTTGTTCGCATATGAGCTCCTGAAGACAATGAGAGAAACCTCAAAGAGCATGTCAGCTGAAGATAATAAAAATGGATATGATACCTATATGAGCCTCTTTGACATGGAACTGTCTAAGCTTTTTGGAGAGAGAGGGATAGGGCTTCAGGACGCTATCATGCGTTCTTTGGAAAGAATGAATGATGGAAATGAGAGTGGAGGGGCTGATACTGCAGGGCACGCCGGAGAAAATGATTAAAGTTTTTTCTGATAGTGTCGATAGTAAAAGCAGGAAGTGTAAAATGAATTTACACTTCCTCGAAGTGGAGGTGACACAATGATAATAGATGGTAACAGTTCTATTGACGGAAGAAACCTTTTAAACAATGTCCAAGACCTCAGAAAGAGCCAGAACGTTGAAAAGGAAGAGGAAGTCAGCAAGACAGAAAGTGAACGAGATAAAGTGAGCTTGTCAGGGAAATCAAAGGAGATTAGTCAGTTAAAGGGTTTGATAGGTGAAATCCCAGATATCAGAAGAGATAAGGTTGATGCCTTGAGAAAGGCAATTGACACAGGGACATATAATTTTGATTCTCTGACAATCGCCCGCAATATTATTGAGGAAGAGCTTTAATTAAGATTATNAGAAAGCTGCTGATCCAATGATTCCCTATAACAGCAGATCAGAAACAGAAGGATAGTATGACAACAGAAGAAGACATTATTCAGATATTGAGTGAGCAGGTAAAAGGCTACAGACTGCTTCACGATATCCTGAAAAAAGAAAAGATATGCCTTGTCAATATCAATGCTGATGAGGTTGCGGAGATTTCAAAGGAGAAAGACACTGTAGTCATGAGACTGAGGCTCCTTGAGGAAGAAAGGGTGAGGCTCGTTAATAAGTTTACCCATGATAATGAGATTCCCAATACTGTTAATCTCAGGGAACTGGCAAAACTGACTGGAAACAGTATGTTTGTCAGTTTGCGTTCCCAGCTGTTATCTCTCCTGCAGACTATTGAGGAGTTAAACAGGTTTAATTCGATCCTGATTGACAGGTCCTTAAATTATTTCAAAACAACAACGAACTTTATCAGCACATTTGCTGAAGAGAGCATGACACAGGATACAGGTGTGCTCTTGTCAAAGGAGACATAGGTGTCGCTGTTAGGGCTGTTTGAAATAGGCAAATCAGGACTTGCGGGAAATCAAAAGGCGCTGCGTACAACCAGTAATAATATTTCCAATGTAAATACTCCCGGTTATACCCGGCAGAGTGTTGTAATGCAGATAGCCAGTCCGGTCAAAACAAATGCGGGCTATATGGGCCGGGGCGTTGGCGATGTGGAGATCAAGAGATATTTCGATAACTTCACCTTTCTTCAGATTCTCGGAAAAAGTACTGACTACGGGAAGTCCTCGTCCATGCAGAGCGGCTTAAGCAATATTGAGCAGATCTTTAACGAGGCGAAAGGCTATGGTCTGTCCAGTTCCCTGGAAGAATATTTTAACGCATGGCAGGATCTGGCAACCAATCCCGAGGGAGCAGCCCAGAGGTCTGCCCTCCTTGTCAAGGCAGAAGCCTTTGTGAATACTGCAAAGCAAATGGAATCTGATATTAACAGTACCCTGAAACTGATGAATGATGAAGCTGTTGAAGTAGTTAAACAGATTAATGTTCTCAGCTCCAATATCGCGAAACTGAATGGCAAGATTGTTGAAATAGAAGCCGGAGATATTGAAGAAGCCCGAGAGTACAGGGACCAGAGAGAAATAATGATGAAGGAACTGGCCAGTCTTATGGACTATGAATTTAATGAAAACTCGGACGGATCCGTTATAATCGTGGCCGCCAGAGGAACCATAGTAGCCGGCACAGAGTCAACTGATCTGAGCACATCGATTAATCTCGAAGGAGACAGGGATATTGTCTATAAATCAAATACCGTTACTTCTTATATCTCAGGCGGAGAGCTTGGCGGGCTGATAGAGGCAAGAAGCGATATAAAGAGCAATACGCTTCATGATTTAAGAAAACTGGTGGCATCTATTACTCATGAAACAAATATGATTCATTATGCGGGTTATGATGCAGCGGCTACCCCGAATACAAATGTAGACTTTTTTGACTCGTTGTCGTTATATACAAGGACTGATGTCTCTACCGGGACAGGGAGCATTGCAGCAACAATTCCGGTTGCTACCCGGGCAAACGTCACACTTGATGAATATGACCTTGTCTTTACAGACGCGTCTAACTTTGAGCTGAGAAACCATGCGACCGGCGCTGTTGTTGTACCTGCAGGAACATACACGCATACAGCCCCGGGGCCGACTACCTTTACCTATAACGGGGTCGAGATAACCGTAACCGGAGCTCCGGCGGCAAATGACAGTTTTTTCATTAGTCCACTTCAAAACGCTGTTCAGAACTTTAACGTCGCCCTCACTGACGGCAATCAGATTGCTGCGTCCCAGTTAGCTACTTCACCGCCGGGTGACAATACGAATGTGCTTGCAATGGTAGAGCGGTTCGGGCAGGACATCTCAAACCTCGGCAGTGTTACATTTCAGTCATACTACGGGGAAATAGTTTCGAAAGTCGGTTCTCTGAACCAGTCCGCTGTTGACAGTCTCAGTTTTGATGAAAATTTACTCTATGAACTCAGCAACCGGAGAGAATCTCTGTCAGGGGTCTCTCTCGATGAAGAAGCTGCCAATATGATACGCTTCCAGCGCGGCTATGAAGCCGCTGCCCGTCTCATCAAATTGACGGACGAACTGCTGGAGACCATAATCAACCTATGAGTACACGAGTTACATCCCTCATGATGTTCAGGCAGTTTACTAAATCATTAAACAGCCATCTCAATGATATGGGAAAGGTTCAAAATCAGCTCGCAACGGGCAAGAGAATCACAAAACCCTCTGACGATGTGATCGGGCTCCGGGGAACAATGGCATACAAAGTATCGCTGAATGATTTAAGCCAGTACACAAGAAATATAGATGAAGGAATTGGCTCTCTTGCGCTTACGGAGTCTGCATTAACCTCCATGACACACATTCTTGAGAGGACCAGGGAACTGGCCCTCAATGAAAGCAGTGACACCGGGAACGATGCAACGAGAGAGATCACTAATTACGAAGTGCGAAATCTCTTTAATGAACTTGTCAACATAGGCAACAGCAAGAACCGGGATAAATATCTCTTCTCAGGATATTTCACCAGGACAGCAGCCTTTGATGCCTCAGGTACATATCAGGGTGACTCCAACAACATCGATATCTATATAGGCGATGGCATTAAAAGCAGGACGAATATCAGCGGAGATGTTGCGTTCAGTGAAAGTGAAAGACTCAGTACCACAAGCCTGACCGGTCAAACCCTGTCAGGAAACCTGAGAATAACATCAGGGAGCGGTACACCCTTTTATCTGGAGGCAGGTGATGTATTTTCCGGTGCTTCACCTGAAGTAATCAGAGATACGGTTAACGCTGTAATGACAGGAACCTTTGATTCTACTGTTCCAGAAGCGGTAGGTACCGGAACACTTACCCTTAAGGCTGGAAATGGAAGCCCTGTAACGTTGACCATAGACAGTACCAATGACGAACCATCGCAGATCAGAGATGCTGTCAACGGCCTGAACATGGGAATTACAGCAGGAATATTTACAGATGCAGCCGGTAATGAGCGCTTGTTCTTCAGATCGACGACTCCAGGGCAGGGCATCTCAATTGAGGTAGACGATGATGATGATAACGATACTGATACGAGCGGACTCTCTGCGCTTCGTCATACTGATCTGACATCAAACCTCACCTCTAATGCACTGGGAATTCAGGCCCTGGTGATAGATGACGGTACAGATAAGAGACTGATTTTTGAGTCAGACCCTGCTGGAACAAGCTTTGTTATTGATGTGGATGAAGACAATAATGGAACATGGAATGAGGCGGCTGACACAGACAGCACCACTGGCCTGTCACTGCTGTATCACGCGTCTGCCAGTACGTCAAACCTCAACAATGATATCAGTTTTTTTACCATCATGGACCATCTTTCAAATGCGTTAACGAATAACGATAGTGCCGGCATCGAGGCAAGCATACTCCTCCTTGACGGTGCCCTCGACAGTACGGTTAAAAACACTGCAGACATAGGTTCCCGCCTCAAGCATTTTGACGATCAGAAATTCAGAATGGAAGACAGCGAAGTTTCCATACGAGAAAGGCTTGCCGTCATCGAGGATGCGGACCTTGCAGAAGCGGCCATGGAGATGACCCGTATACAGGCAACTCTTGAGGCGATGAGAATTTCATCAATTCAGAATCTTACACAGTCTCTTTTTAATTTTCTGAGGTAGTTTATTACTCTCGTTCCTTATAATAATCAGTGATGCTGACCATGATCAGAAGAGATATGTCAAAAAAGAAAGAAATTGTTACAATAACGACTGATTGCATCCAGGTGATAGAGAAATCGTTCTCAGTTAATGCGTTTCAATCTGTTCTCTGGAGATAGGAAAGGCTGAAGACAACGGGAACTCGATAAAAGGAAAGAGAGCGCACAATGCTTGTCTTGACAAGGAAGTTGGGAGAAGTTTTAAGAATAGGCCAGGAAATAACAGTACGTGTTATTGATGTAAAGGGCAAACAGATAAAAATCGGGATTGAGGCGCCCGCTGAACTCCTTATATACCGTGAAGAGGTATTTGAAAAGATACAGGCTGAAAACCGCCTCTCATCAGAGCTTTCGATTGATGCCTTCGGAAAGATCAAGGAGGCCTTTAAGAAAAAATGATATCCTTTGATACAACGAGATTTGGAAGACTTGAAGTTGCTAAAGACAAGATCATAAATTTTCCAAACGGCCTGATAGGTTTTCCAGAGGTCAAACGGTTTATTCTTATGGACTATAAAGACACATCCCTTAAGTGGCTCCAGTCTGTTGATGAACCGGATGTGGCATTCATTGTTACCCATCCACTGGATCTGTTCCCTGACTTTTCACTCAAAATTGAGTCATACACGAAAAGCCTTCTTGAAATAGACAATGAGGAAAACATGGTGACATTTGCCATACTGCGAGTGGATGGTGAGAATGTTACAGCAAATCTTCAGGGCCCGCTGCTGATTAATTCAATGAATAAAAAAGGGATGCAGGTTGTGAATGATGATACCCGTTTTTCCTGCAAGACCCCTCTGAACAACCCTGAAACAGAACTCTGACAGCAACAATCAGTCCTATCGAACCTTATCCGGCCTTTGGAAGAGTCTTAAAAACCTGCCATGACTTCAGGAGGTCTACAGCGCGCTGCAGTTGCTGATCCTCTTCTTCAGAAACCCTGGCGGGTAGCGCAAGCGTTTTCTCCCCGTTGTCTTCCTCTTCATTCCCGGAGATATCTTCTTCAGATTCTGATTCCGCGTCAGTATCATTCTCAAGATGCTTATCAAGGTCCTTTTCTCTCAGTATCTGGTGTGCGGGCTCACCGTTTTTACCGTTCAGTTTTACGATAATGTCAGGCGTTATTCCGGTGGTCTGTATTGACCTGTCTTTCGGCGTATAGTATCTGGCAGTCGTCAATCTCAGAGCGGAACCGTCGCTCAGAGGCATAACCGTTTGCACAGAGCCTTTGCCGAATGTCTGTGTTCCCAGTACGACCGCCTTGTTCCAGTCCTGCAAGGCGCCGGCCACGATTTCAGATGCACTGGCGCTTCCCTCATTGACGAGAACAACCATCGGGTAATTGGCGTAATTATTGCCGTTCACAGTATGAAACTCGGTCTTATCTCCTGTCTTCCCCTTGATGTATACAACGAGTTTTCCCGGGGGGAGAAACTGGCTGGTAACATCAACTGCGCCCTTCAGGAGGCCGCCCGGATTATTTCTCAGGTCCAGGATAAAAGAATTTATGTTTTCCTTGGATAACTTGTTAATCGCTTTCCTGAGATCATTGGCTGACTTCTCCTGAAACTGCGTGAGCTTTACATAACCGATTGATTCATCGATAACCTTGGACTTTACACTTTTGAGTTTAATAATGTCACGTACGATTGTTATGTCAAGGGTTTTATCAAGACCTTCTCTTATGATGGTTATAACGACGGATGTA
This sequence comes from Thermodesulfovibrionia bacterium, assembly GCA_947259645.1. Lineage (GTDB taxonomy): Bacteria > Nitrospirota > Thermodesulfovibrionia > UBA6902 > UBA6902 > Glo-13. The sequence continues at coordinate 71,227 of CAMYND010000004.1, forward strand.
CCTTTTTTCCCTCTTAATTTTGATACTGCTTCATGGAGGGTAATGTCTTTTGTTGAATCACCGTCAATCTTGATTATTTTATCACCTGATTTAACCCCGGCCTTGTGGGCCGGTGTGTCTTCAATAGGCGCTATGATCGTCAGTATCTTGTCCTTCATCCCGATCTGTATGCCCAGTCCGCCAAATTCCCCTCTTGTGTCGATCTGCATTTCCTTAAACGCTTCAGGAGGCATAAATGACGAATGAGGGTCAAGTGAGCTCAGCATTCCCTTTATCGCGCCGTATACAAGGTCTTTCTCATCCACATCCTCAACATAGTTTTTCTTTACCAGGGAGAGTGACTCTGCGAATGTTTTGATTCGGGAGTAGTGGTAGCTTTCGTCAGCTTCAACACTGGTCAGCAGGTTGAACTGACCGTGCATGAGCCAGCTTACACTGACGACTGCAAGAAATATATAAATAAATGCTTTTTTGTTCCTGATCATGTATCCTCCTTAACTGACAAAAACCAATTATCCTTTGCAAGCAATACTACTATAATAACAGTTTACTTTGATTTTTTGCTTAACCATTTCATCGGGTTAACTGGTTTTCCCTTGTACCGTATCTCAAAATATAATGTAGGAACATTTAAGAGTTCAGACTTTCCGATCTTCCCAATTGTTGTACCCTGTTTTATTATATCACCAGTAGCATGAAAAATCTCAGTCATGTGGCCGTAAAGGCTGTGAAATCCGTCACCATGGTTAATAATCAGAAGCTGGCCGTACCCCTTGAACCAGTCAGCATACACGACACGCCCGCCGGCAACCGCTTTTGGTCTGTACCCCTCTTTTGCCTTTATTTCAACACCATTTTTAAATACCGCGATGTTAAACTTCGGGTCTTTATACTTACCGTACGGAACGATTATCTTCCCCTTTATTGGCCAGGGAAGGCGTCTTTTCCATGTCTTGAAGCCTTTGCCTGAAACTGATTTTGGTATTTTCTGTTTATCAAGTTTCGTAATCAGCTTCCGAAGTTTTCTCGATGACTCTTCAAGCTCTTTAATGGCTCTCTGATAGGTACTCCTTTTGCTTCGTACTGTTACAAGAAGCCTGTCTTTTTTAATCCGGTTTCGCTGGAGAGTTTTCTTTTTCTTCTGGGCGGTGACTTTACTGTTTTCAAGCCGTCTTTTCTGCAGTTCAATGTTTTCTATCTTTGCCCTGAGGTCTTTCAGGTCCCGGGAAAAGGACTCCATCATTTTCCTGTCGTTGTACGCAATCAGGCTTATGTATCTGCTTCTTCTGATAAGCTCATTGTAGTCGTTTGCGGAAATGAGGATCAGGGCACTGTCGCCATACTGCTGCTTGTAGAGGGACCTGAGGCGTTCTCTAAGGTACTCTCTTCTTCTGATCAGCTTTTTGCTCAGTGATGAAATTTCACTGTTCAGGCCCTGAATATCATACTGAGTGTTTGAGATGCGTTTTCTATAGTCCCGCAGTTCAAGCTCTGTATTTTGAATTTTCTTTTCTATGTTTAATATTCGTGAAAGGATGGACTGTTCCTTCTTTAGGGCGGCCTTTACGCGGGCTTTTTTCTTTTTTATGTTTTCTTCGATAATGGAAAGCTTCTTTTTTGGATTGGCAGCGGAAAGATGAGGAGTGACCATCGGGAAAAACGTTATCAGCAGAAATAAGAGTGTGAGCAGAGCGGCCCTGATTTGTCCCTTCAAATATATCATTCTTCAGAATACCTCAGGTTAATACCGTATTTTCCCGACAGCGATTAAACTTCCTATGAAACTCATGACAGCACCGGCCGGTGGGATAATAAAGTAAACGCTTAATGGAAGAGAAACGATAATGGCCTTTACCGAAGGCATGAATTCAGGGACCTTCAGGGTAATCAGCGAGTATATGCCAAAGAGACCCACTGAACTGATTATACCGCCGGCTATACCTAAGAAAAGGCCCTCCAGCAGAAAGGGGAACCTGATAAAAGTACGTGTTGCTCCGAGAAGCTTCAACGTTTCTATTTCATCTTTGCGCCGGTAGAAAAATATCTTGATTGTGCTGTATGTCACAAAGACAATTGCCGTAAAGGTAATGCTTCCCAGAAAGAGCGCGGATATCTTCATGATTTCCGTAATTGTGTTCAGCGATGACAACCACTTTTCACCGTATTGAACCTCTTCAACGCCCTCAATCTCTTTTATCTGTAATGCCTTTGCCCTGACCAGGTCAGGCATGAGCAGGTCGCTTTGAAGCTTAAGCTCAAAGGAGGAGGGAAGGGGGTTTTCATCAAACCCCTCAAGTATGCTCGATTCCTTGCCCATAATATTACGCAGGTCCTTGATCGCCTGATCTTTTGAAATGTACTTGACCCCTATAATGTCCGGGTCTTTCTCAAATCCGGCTTTCAGAGTGTTTTCTTTTTGAATGGAAAGGTCATCATTTATGTAGACTACCAGCCCGAAACTTTTTGCCCACCTTTTCAGCACTTCGTCCATATTGAGAGTCATGACGCCAAAGACACTGAGAATAAAAAGGCCGATGCTTATGGAAAGGACCGTTAAAAAGTTAATCCACTTTTCTATCCAGAGATTCTTAAAGGCGGTCTGAAACGCGAAGATAAATATTCTCAACCGACTGTCTCCATATCGATCTCGTTCTCTTTCAGGTGAATGACCCGCGAGCCGGAACCCTGGAAAAGCCCTTCATTATGAGTTGCGATCATCACGGTAGTTCCCCTGGTGTTGATATCGCGGAAGAGGTTCATGATATTAAATGAGGTGTCACTGTCAAGGTTTCCGGTTGGTTCGTCAGCAAGGAGCACCGTCGGCTTGGCCACCATTGCCCTGGCGATTACCACCCTTTGTTGTTCTCCTCCTGAAAGATGGGGCGGGTATGTCTGGGCCTTGTGTGCCAGCTTTACATCCTCGAGAACTTCATAGACATCCTCTTTTATTTCCGCGGGATGCATATCGTGAATTCTCAATGCAAGGGCGATATTGTCAAATACTGTTTTGTTCTTTAACAGCCTGAAGTCCTGAAAAACTACGCCGAGATTTCGTCTTAAAAAGGGGATAGTCCTCTGCTTCAATGTCCTCACATCCCAGCCGGCAACTACGATCTTGCCTTCATCTGGACGCTCGGCACAGTAGATGAGCTTGAGAAGTGTTGTTTTACCGGCACCGCTGGGTCCGGCAAGAAACACCATTTCAGCCTTGTCAATGCTGATAGTGATGTCCTTAAGGACTATTTCCTGATCATAGTATTTTGTAACTCTGGAAAATTCGATCATATTGAGAGTGATGATTTAATCGTTTCAACCATATGTTCTGCTGTCATGCCATAGAGTTTCAGCAGTTCCGACGATGAACCAGAGCAGCCAAAGGAATCATTTACCCCGATGCGTTTTACCGGCACCGGACAGTTCTCAGCAAGAAACTCGCAAACTGCTCCGCCCAGTCCACCGATAATGGAATGTTCTTCAGCGGTGACGATCAGTTTTGATTTTTGTGCAGCCTCCAGAAGTACTGCTTCGTCAAGGGGCTTTATCGATGCCATGTTAATCACACCAGCATCGATACCCTGATCTGAGAGCGTCTCTGCCGCCTTCAGCGCGGCATCTACCATTATTCCGGTTGCTACAATATTGACATCCCTTCCCATATGGAATGTATATGCCTTGCCAAGAACGAACTCATAATCATCAGGCATAACATGGGGGACTTTAGCCCGTCCGCATCGCACGTAAAAGGGACCGATTTGATCAGCAACAGACTGTATCACGGATGTGGTTTCCACAGCATCCGCAGGAACGATAACATTCATGTTTGGCAACGCCCTCATAATGGCTATATCCTCCAAGGCCTGATGCGATGCACCGTCTTCTCCCACCGTAATTCCGCCATGGGTAGCTACGAGTTTAACATTTGTGTTTGAGTAGCAGACAGTAAGCCTGATCTGGTCCCAGGCCCGTCCTGTTTCAAAGACAGCAAAGGTGGAGGCAAAGGGGACTTTACCGGTCAGGGAAAGTCCTGCTGCGGTGCCGATCATGTCCTGCTCGGCAATTCCGAGGTTAAAAAACCTGTCAGGAAATTCTTTCGCAAACTTGGCTGTTTTGGTTGAGCCAGAGAGATCAGCATCAAGTACGACAATATCATCACGTTTCTTCCCCAGCTCAAGCAGTGCCTCGCCATAGGCTTCCCGCGTGGCCTTGGGTTTTTTCTCAGATGTTGCATTCATTGTTTCAACTGCCTCTGCTCTCTCACCCATTGTTTATCTCCTTCACTGCCATATTGAATTCATCTTCAGTAGGCGTCACTCCGTGGAACTCCACTTTACCTTCAAAGATCACAGAGCCTTTGCCTTTTGTCGTATTCGCGACGATGACAGTGGGCTTTCCTTTTACTGTTTCAGCTTCATCAAGGGCTTTCACTATGGCCTCCATGTCATGACCGTCTATGTCAATAACATGCCAGCCGAATGCTTCCCACTTATCATGAATTGGATGGATGTTCATGATTTTTTCAACAGGCCCGTCTATCTGCAGGCCATTGTTGTCAATAACAGCGCATAAGTTGTCTATCTTATAATGAGCAGCGGTCATGGCAGCTTCCCATATCTGGCCCTCCTGAATTTCTCCATCACCCATAATGCAATACACCCTGGCAGGGTTATTATCGAGCCTGAGCCCGAGGGCCATTCCATTTGATACGGACAGCCCCTGACCGAGAGACCCAGTGGAGACTTCAATGCCGGGAAGTTTCTGGCAGCAGGGATGTCCCTGCAAAGGGGATTCTACTTTTCTCAGTGTATCTATAGTTTCCTTCGGGAAATAACCCGCTTCTGCCATAATCGCGTAAATAAGCGGGGCAGCATGACCCTTTGACATAACAAACCTGTCTCTCTCGTCCCACTTCGGGTTTGCCGCGTCAAACTTCATTTTTGAAAAATAGATGGCTGTCGCTATATCAGCGGCGGACAGTGATCCACCGGTGTGTCCCGAACCTGACTGGGTAAGCATGTGCAGGATATTGATCCGGATTTTCTTAGCAACTTTCCGTAACTCTTCAACATCTGTAATTTTCCCTTTTGTTGCTGAATTCATTGAAAATGTCTCCTTAACAGCTTATTTTACAAAGGATTTTTAAAGCATTTCCGTCATAGTGCGACTCTTAGCTTTAAGCTCATTATTCCGGTAGTTCCAGAATCCAGGAAGAATATTTGTTATTCGGGACTGTTGAACCAGTCAATTATAAAATTTCAGGGCTGATATAAGCAAGATATCTTTTTAAAGTGATTAATACTCAATTAATTTAATGAGTTATACGTCTATTACTCAGGTTTGACAGGAATGCCCCTCAGCAACCAGGAGAGTATTATTGCGTCAATACTAAGTGGATATGCATGAGGTATTGATGTTCCATTTTCAATTAAATCAATCCGAGCTTGCTCAATTTAAACGGCAGGTCAACTATGGTCATGCCTTCAATATCTCTCTGCAGCAGCTCAAAGCCCGCATTAATAATATCCTGCTGCATTTTTTTGTCGCCTGGCTGGCCAAGGGGTTTACCCGGTGAAAATTTCAAGAACAACGTCCTAGGTGGTTTCACAAGCTCAATGAGCTCTCTGGTAAATGTGACACATACCGTGCTGATTCCGGATTCCTCAATCCCTCTCGATATCAGTCCAACTGACTGATTGCAGATTACTCACGTTGGTGTCAGGAATGCGATGTCAACACCAAGCCCTTTGAGACGCTCTCCAACTTTTTTCATATTTTCAAGCAGGGGCGCGGTTTCATATATATGCCCCATAAAGCTGTAATGTTCTTCTGAGAGAGATTTTATTTTTCCTTCCTTTGCAAATTCTCTCATCCGATCGATCGGGAACACGCAGTTAAGGTCCTCATTTATAAACTTGTGATCGTATGATTCATGGGTCACCATGATATCTTCGTGATGAACACTGTTGGGGATTATTCTGTAGGAGCAGTCTCCTTCAATGAATTTGGTGTCGAATGGTTTATCAGTTTTTAAGTGAAGTCCCCCTGTGGTAACCAATGCAAGGGTGCATTCATTCAGGGGCTTAGTAAGGGGAGATATGGGCGTATCATGCATAACAGTGAATTCAAACGGTGGGTATTTCTTTCGTATATAGTTTTTTGCATTTTCAAGGATGTCAGACATGGCAGCTCCTTACTGTACAATGTTTTTTGATGAGTCCAACTGCTATTCGAGTGATTATATAACAAATCAGGAAGGTCAGGAAGTATCCGACGGTTAATTGTACACCAAAGAGAGAAAAGGGGAGGACGAATTCAACATCGTGAAATCGATACTTCATCCAACCGAGGGCGATAAAGAGCGGCCAGAGAGAAGCAGCGGAAAGGGTGATCTGTGAGAAGAAACTTTGTCCGAATGCATCATTGGCAATGCTGTTGCAGGCTTTATATGCGGCTTTATCTCCAGCCTGCAATGCCTGTAAGGAGAGGTGCTGGAAGTGTTTGATATCACTATTGTCACGATTGATTTTGTTTTTATTAACCCTGAAGGCGATTGAAATTGACAATTCACCGATAATGACACTTGCTGCTGATAGTATAATCAATCCGATACAGTACCCGACTACAGGCTCATCTGAAAACCTGATAAATGGCATTAAGAATGAATCTATAACACTATATATATAAGCGATAATATTCATTTGGAAAAATCTTCCTTTTCACATTAAAATGGCGGCACAATGCTCTGCCCCAGAAAACCTTTTGACGTGTACCTGATACCGACATACATGGCCAGGATAACAAATATACGCTTCAGCCAGATGTCAGGAATATATTTTGAAGTACGC